>JBOGWP010000124.1:0-4681 GCA_050693875.1 Actinomycetota bacterium | reverse complement strand
CCCCAACCCGGTTGGTGGCCTCGTGGACCGGCTCACGAGCGGGGTTGCCCTCGCCCTCGCGCTCGTCATCCTCGCGGGGTTGGTGCTCCTGATCGTGGTGGTGTCGCGGAGGGCCGGCCGCCGGTAGCCGGGAGGGGCCCTCAGTTCATCGAGACGAGGACGCCCATCCTCTTGAACTGATCCACGAACTCCTCGCGCTCGACGCCGGCGAGCGAGGCCAGGGCGGAAAGGTCGCGCTCCCTGACGAAGACCAGGCTCTCTGCGCCGCCGCGCTGGACCTGGATGTAGCTGAGGTACTCGACCACTGGCTTGAAGTTCGCCTGCTTCACCTCGTCGAGGCGGTCCATCTGGAAGCCCACCCGCGAGGATGAGTTCGGCTCTTGGGCCGCCTTGAGCGCCTCGGGATCGGGCGCCGCCCGCCGCTCCTCCAGCATGGGCGCTCGCTGGCGGGAGCGTAACCAGCGAAGGAGGGCCACCACGGCCCCGGCCACGATGGCCGCAAGCGCACCGGCGAGAAGTCTTCGCTTCGATCCCACTTTGGCTACGCTACTACCCGAACGCGATTCCTGCTAAATCACGCAGAGGCTGCACGGTCACCCCATGTCGGGGTCGTCGGCGGCGATCGTCTGGATGGTCGTGGAGGACCCGCACCAGCGGCAGGTCACCCGGATGACCTCCCACTCCAGGACCTCCTCTTGCTCGACGTTCAGTTCGTCGCCGAGCGTGTAGTGATGGAAGGCACGGCTGTGCCGGCGCTCCTCGACGTCGAAGCGTGCGGTTGCCGCACGCCCCACACCGATAGCGCTCGCCGTCCCCCACGGCGCACATCGTACGAAATCCTTGTAATCGAACGTACGTGGGAACTATCAAACACACGCCGGTACCCTATCGGGACGAGGCGGTTGCTCTCCGGGGGTGGGCTAGATGCCTCACCCCTCAAACGAAGCACCGAGAGAGATATCGGCAGACCAGCACGACTTCCCTCCGGATGTGTCTCGTCAGGTGGTACAGGCTGATTGGCGGGAAGCCTTCGGCCTGGAGGACTACCGCGCCGGTGGTCTTCAGATCCACATACACATTCGGGTCAGGTTCGGCGAGAGTGAGTTGGAGGATTGGTGCACCGTCTACGAGCGGTCCTCGATTCCACAGGGCGCGGAAGGTCCCGGGTATGGCGTCGGTAGCGATGTCATCGGGGTGCCCAGCGGTCACAGCGAGATGCGCAGAACGGTGTTTGTCGGTGTCGTTGAGTTGACTGAGCCACCAGAGCGACATGAACCACTCCCCGGGCTTCAGTCGATTGTACGGCTGCGCCTTCTCGATTGCTGCCTGCGTGGGCTTGTTCAGGGAGGCGATCCGCCGACTAGCCTTCTCGAAGAAGCGGGGTTCACTGCAGATCGGGAACGCCAGACTCGTCTCGTCGTCGGGCGGGTCCTTACCAGTCTGATTGATGGCGAGGGCGTAGACGATGTGGTCGAGGGCGCAGCGAAGGTCGTAGAGAGCATCCCCGAGCAGGATCGCCCAACGCCAGACATCGGGTTGGACTTTGTAACGAAGGCGAAACACGTGTACTCGACCATCGGGCTGGCTCTCTCGCGTTACAACGAACGGATCACCATCACCCCATCCGTCGGTCTCTCGGTAAAGCGTGTCAAGGTGTTCGTCCGCCCGAGCGATCTTGGCGCGGCAGCTCGACGTCAACGCCTGCTTGATGCGCAGCGAGCTTGGTGCAGCCATGACTAGAATGGAGGCACGATGCCGGAGAAGAACGGACGCAAGGCGCTCGTTCGCGAGGGCGAGGAAAGCCAGAAGACGGACACGGGCTTGGAGATTCCCGTCCCCACAAAGCCCGAGGTCATGGACGTCTTCAAGCGTGCTACTCGGAAGCGGGAACAGCCTTCACGATCCGCGAAAGGAAAGCGTCGAACATCCCGCGACGACCGGTAACGCCCCGGTTGTTGTAGCGGAACACGAACTCGTCCAAGTACGACTGCAAGTGCTCGGGCGAGACGCCGTGGTAGACGCCGCTGATCCCGCGCTTCACCAGCGACCAGAAACCCTCGATGGTCTGAACGTGGACGTCTCCGCTGACGTAGACCTTCTTCGAGTGATCGACGGCACCGTGTGCGTACATCTCGTTCAGGGTGTCGAAAGCGCGCCATTCGTCGGTGTGCACCGTCGAGCCCGGAACGACCTTGCCGTAAACGTTCTTGCGAAGATTGCGACCTGGCTTGGGCTCGATCTTCGCGTGGACCTTCCCATGCTCCCCATGGCGTCCACGCTGGACGATCCCGAACACGTGCGTCTTGTGAGGATCGGCTGCCGCAGGCGCACCCTTGCGCTGCTGGCCGTGACGCCATTGGCCACGCCCGCCGATGTAGGCCCCGTCCATCTCGACCGTCCCGGAGAACGGGCCGTCCGGGTCCTGGCCGAGCATGGAGCGAATCTGGCGGAACATGCGCAGGGCAGTGGGGTAGGACACCCCAACTTCGCGCTCCAACTGCTTCGCGGAGATACCGCATCGAGTGCTGGCCATGAGGTACATCGCGTGGAACCACAGCCGCAGCGACGTGGACGAGTCCTGGAAGATGGTCCCGCGCATCGGGTACTCGTAGTGCCCGCAGAACTGGCAGGAGTACGCCGGGCGCGACTTCACCCGATGGTGTTTCGTGATCCGCTCGCACTTCGGACAGTAGATGCCGTCCGGGTAGCGATGGCCGACCAGCCAATCGAGGCACGTCGCATCGTCCGGGAACTCCGCGTTGAACTCCATGAAGGAGTACCGGGACTCCGAGGATGCCGCCCGCTTCGGCGCGTTCCGCTTGGTCTTGCCCATGGAGGGATACTAACACGACGCCGGTACCGGCGTCAACTTGATAGTTCCCACGTACGTTCTTCTAGCCTCTCGTGTCCCAATGCAACAACTGCAACGTAGCTTCGAGGATCTCGGTACGCCGCTCTTCGAGACGACCTTCGCGGTCGTGGACCTCGAGACGACCGGAGGGTCTCCCGAGGACGACGCCATCACCGAGATCGCAGCCCTCAAGAGCCGGTGCGGTCAGCTGATGGGGACCTTCCACACGCTCGTCCGACCGGGCCGGGCCATCCCTGCCTCGATCAAGCTCCTCACCGGGATCGACGACGCCCTGGTCGCCGGAGCTCCGGAGATCGAGACCGTCCTGCCGTCGCTCTGGGAATTCCTCTCGGGGACCGTGCTGGTCGCCCACAACGCCCGCTTCGACGCCTCGTTCCTCGCCGCCGCGTTCGGACGGCACGGCTACGAGACCCCGTTCGGCAAATGCGTCTGCACGCTGCGGCTGGCGCGCCGCCTGCTGCAGGGTGAGACGCGGGACCTGCGGCTGCAGACGCTCGCCGCATCGCTCGGTCTAGGCGCGCTCCCGTGCCATCGGGCTCTGCCCGACGCACGGGCGGCCTTCGATGTGTTCCACCACCTGCTCGAGCTGGCCGGGCCGCTGGGGGTGCTGACCCTCGAGGACCTCGTGGCCTTCACCCGCGTCGGGCGCCGGCCCGACCTCTCGAAGCTGGCGCTGACGGCACGGCTCCCGAGATTGCCGGGTGTCTACCGGTTCCTCGACCCGGCGGGGCGCGTCCTCTACGTCGGCAAGGCGAAGAACCTGCGCAGCCGGGTTCGCTCCTACTTCTTCGGCGACGAGCGCCCGCACATCGCCGGTCTCGTCGCACAGACCGCCCGGGTCGAAGCCGAGCCGCTTCCGGCCGAGCTCGCCGCGGAGATCCGCGAGCTCCAGCTCATCCGCCTCCACCAGCCCCGCTACAACCGGCGCGGGCGGCGCCGGGCCTCGCCGGCGTGGATCCGCGTGACGTCCGGCGAGATCCCCCGGGTGATCCTCGCCCGGGCGGCCTCGCAGAGCACCGCCTCCCTGCTTGGCCCGTTTGCGAGCCGCGCCGCAGCCGGCCCCGTGCTCGAGGCGCTGCAGGCCGCCCTCCCGATCCCCCGGTGCACCGATCCCCGGCGCTACCCGGCCGGATGCGCCTTCGGCGAGATGGGACACTGCCTTGCCCCCTGCCTCCCCGAAGGCCGCCCCGCGCATGCCGCGCTGGTGGGGAGGCTCCGACAACAGATCAGCGACGGCGGCGGGGTCGTGTTCGGGCGCCTGGAGGCGAGGATGCACGACCTCGCCGACCGCGAGCGCTATGAGGAGGCTGCCGGGATCCGCGAGGGCATCCGAGCCCTCGCCGCCGCGATCGAGCGGCGCCGGATGCTGCGCACGCTCAGGGCAGCCGCCGACCTGGTCGTCTGCCTCCCGCTCCGGGAGGGCCTGGTCGAGGTCGCCGCGATCCGCCGGGGACGCCTCACGCGCTGCTGGCGGTCCCTCGGCCCACCGGCGTTCGACCCGGCCGAGCTCTTCCCGCCCGAACCTCCGCAGGAGGCCCGCGAGCCCTCCCCCGAGTCGGTCGACGAGCTGGCCGCGGTGTGGCGGTTCCTCACACGGGCCGCCCGCGGTGGCTGGGTGGCATGGTGCTCGGGCAGCCTCGTGTGCCGCCTCCCCGACGCGCCGGCGGCCCGGTGGGCGGCCTGGGGACCAAACCCGAGGCAGGCCTAGCGGGTCGCTTCGCTCCCCGCTACAGGCTGGAAAGGCGAGGGGCGGCCTCCGGCCGCGGTCCTCAATGTCGGCCCCCCGCCTCGCCCCCGCTCGGCGAGCCG
>JBOGWP010000123.1:0-3608 GCA_050693875.1 Actinomycetota bacterium | reverse complement strand
GAAGTGCCGGAGGGGCGAGCCGAGCAGGTGAAGAAGATCTGTCGAAGCACGTCAATGGAAGGAGTCAGTGATGAGGAAGATCGCGGTTGGACTCGTGGCCATGGGCGTCCTAACCCTCGTCCACCCGGGCGCGGCGTTCGCCGATGTCGGCTCGTTTGAGGACACGCCTGCGAGCTGCATGGGCATCGAAGCGGCGGCCCTCTCCCCGCCGGGATCCAGCGACGAAGCTCCCACCGGCATGCCAGGAATCAAGGCGTTCATTGACGAGGCCGCCCCCGGCGTTCCACCCGGACTCGCGTTCTACAGCTTTGCCGCCCAGAAGCACGAGCGCTCCCACGACGGCTGCGACAAAGCACTGGACTGATCGGAGTCGGCAGCTCCCGCTCCCGGCTCGAGCGCTGCTGCGAGTCTGAACGAACGCTGGGCCCGGTCTCCCCGGCCCTCCCACGGGGGCCCTCAGCGAGTGGCTGCCTTGCGGTACTGCCTCACCGATAGCGGGATGAAGATCGCCAGGATGATCCCGACCCAGATCAGCGTGTAGGCCTGGGGATTCTGCAGCGACCACACGTCCGGCGGGGCTGCAGAGCCGACGTTCCCCCACGCCTCGCGCACCGCCTGGGCGACGGCGGAGACCGGATTCCATTGCGCGAAGGTCTTCAGGGGCCCGGGGAGGATGTCGGCCCGCACGAAGGTGTTGGCGATGAAGGTCATCGGCATGATGAACATGAACGAGGCGTTCTGGAACACCTCCAGGCTGGACACCTTCAGGCCGACGAAGGCCATGATCCAGGAGACGGCGTAGGCGAACAGGAGGAGCAGCAGGAACCCTCCGATGGCCGACAGCACGCCCGTGCGGATCCGCCACCCCACGATCAGCCCGGTGACGGACATGACCAGGATCGAGGTCGCGTTGTTGACGACATCGCTGCTGGTCCGGCCGGCGAGGACCGCCGAGCGGGCCATCGGCAGCGACCGGAACCGGTCGATGATGCCCTTCGTCATGTCGTCGGCCAGACCGGCCCCCGTGAACGTCGAGCCGAAGATCACCGTCTGGGCGAACACTCCCGCGATCAGGTACTCGCGGTAGGCGACTCCGGGGATCTTGATCGAGCTGCCGAACACGTAGGCGAACAGCAGCACGAACATGATCGGCGACATGGTCGTCCAGATCAGCACCTCCGGGACGCGCTTGATCTTGATCAGGTTGCGCTTCGCCACGACCCCGGCATCGGCGAAGGCGAGGGCCAGCTGTGACATCACACCGCCTCCTTTTCCGGGGTCTTCTCGTGTTCGGCTGCCGCCTCTTCCCGCGCCTCGCCGTCGGGTTCCGCGGTCTCCTCGACCACGTGGCGCCCGGTGAGCGACAGGAAGACGTCGTCCAGCGTGGGGCGGCGGAGCCCGACGTCGACCACCGTGACGTCTCGTTGTTTGATGTGGTGCAGGACGTGACCGAGCGCGTCGACGCCGGTGGCCACGGCGGCGGTTACGGTGCGGACGGGCTCGTCGACGTGGATGTCGTCGGAGAGCTCCGCGAGGATCGAACGGGCGGCCGGGATGTCGGCGGAGTCCTCCAGGACGACCGCCACCCGCTCCCCGCCGACCTCGGCCTTGAGCTGGTCCGCCGTCCCGTGGGCGATCTTGCGGCCCCGGTCGATCACCACGATGTCGTCGGCGAGCCGGTCGGCTTCGTCCATGTACTGCGTGGTGAGAAGAACCGTGGATCCGCCTCGGGCCAGGTCGTGGATCGTCTCCCACATTTGAGACCGGCTCCGCGGATCGAGCCCGGTGGTGGGCTCGTCGAGAAACAGCACCTCCGGCTCGGCGACGAGCGCCGCGGCCAGGTCGAGGCGGCGGCGCATGCCCCCGGAGTAGGTCTTGGCCGGCCGGTCGGCGGCCTCCGAGAGCTCGAACCGATCAAGGAGCTCGCGGGAGCGGGCCCGAGACCGACCCCGCCCCAGGTGGTACAGACGACCGACCATCTCGAGGTTCTCGTAGCCTGTCAGGTGCTCGTCGATGGCGGCGTTCTGCCCGGAGAGCCCGATCTTCTCGCGGACCTTCCGGGGATGGGCGCGGACATCGAGCCCCGCCACCTCCGCCGACCCTGCGTCGGCGTCGAGCAGGGTCGTCAGGATCCTGACCGCGGTCGTCTTTCCCGCCCCGTTGGGCCCCAGGAGCCCCAACACGGTTCCCTTGGGCACCTCGAGATCCAGGCCGTCCAGCGCCACGACTTTGCCGTAGTGCTTGACCAGCCCGGACGTTCGAATCATGTGTGTCACTGCCTCACCTTTCCCCGCCTCAACAGGCAGTCGTTGCGGCGGTGTCTGTTCGACCACCTCCGCCCGTCCGTAATGCAGACGGCAGGGCCCCTCGAAACTCATCGGCATGGGTCGATTCCGCCCATCCCAGTTTGGCCCAGCCGCGCCTCCTTGGCGAGCGGCATGGGGTGAGCCAGACCGAGTCGCGCCCGTCATCACCCTCCATTGATCTGGCCCGCATGTGGAGACAGGTGAGATGAGCGAGCTTCCCACCGGCATCGTCACCTTCCTGTTCACCGACATCGAGGGGTCGATCCAGCTCCTCCAGGAGCCGGCAGAGGCGTGCGAGCCGCTCCGGCAACAGCACCAGGAGATCGCTGCGCGGGCCCATCAGTAGGGGAGGCGGGACCGAGGTCAAGACCGAAGGGGACTCCTTCTTCGGGGTCTTTCCGAACCCACCCCAGGCGGTGGCCGCGGCGGTCGAGGCGCAGCGGCGGCCAGCAGCGGCCGAGGTGGCGCTGCGGAACCTCGGTCGGCACCGGCTGAAGGTCCTGGCCCATCCAAAGCGCCGATACGACCTCGCGATCGAAGGCCTTCCGTCGGAGTTGCCGCCGCTGAGGTCCCTGGAAGCGCACCAGAACAACCTGCCCCTACAGCGCTCGACGTTCATCGGGCGCGAGCACGACGTCGAGACGGTGATCGCACTGGTTCTGGCGAATCGCCTCGTCACCCTGCCGAGCCGGGAGGTGCGGGGAAGACCCGGCTCTCCCTCGAAACCGGCCGCGCCCTGCTCGCGGAGTTCCCCGACGGGGCGTCGCTGGACGCGATGGAGGCCGTCTGTAACCCGGACGGAGAGCTGGGCGTCGACGCGCTCGACGGCGTCGCGTCGCTGGTGGACCAGGGCCTGGTCCGGGGGACCTCGGCCTCCGGCGACCCACGCTTCGACATGCTCGAGATCATCCGGGCGTTCGCCGCCGAGCGCCTGGCCGAAGCGGAGCGCGACGAGATCCGCCGGCGGCACGCTGGCTACTTCCTGTCGCTTGTGGAACAGGCCGAGCCCCGCTTCGTCGGGGCCGACGACGCGCTCTGGCTGGGGAGGCTCGAGCGCACGACAGCGTTCGGGCGCCCTGCGATGGGCGATCGAGGACGGAGCGGCCGACCTCGGGCTCCGCATGGGTGCCTCCATCTGGAGGTTCTGGCTCCACCGAGGGCATCTCAGAAAGAGCTAGCTACTCAAATCCACCGGTAACGTGATCTCGGAGCCAATTGCGAGGCCATTTGCCGCGGGGAGAGGGTAGAGGCGCCGGTTTCTGGCCGCGTTGCAGTCAATGTTGATGGTTGCTCCACGGCAAG
>JBOGWP010000122.1:0-12568 GCA_050693875.1 Actinomycetota bacterium | reverse complement strand
AACTGCCTCCGTTCTGGGGCGCTGCGATGCGGTTCGCCGCCGCGTGTGCCGTCTTCTTCGTGGCCATGGCGGTGCGAAAGGTCTCGTGGCCTCGGGGCCGAGCCCTCGTCGGGGACCTCGCGTTTGGGCTCTTCACCTATGCGGCCCCCTTCGGGCTCTTCTATTGGGGCGTGCAGAACGCCTCGCCCGCCACCGGGGGCGTGATCCTTGCCGGCGTTCCGCTGCTCACGATCCTGCTGGCCTTCGTGCACCGCATCGAGAAGCTGACGGCCCGGGGCATGGTGGGATCTCTGCTGGCCATCGCGGGATTCGTCGTGGTGTTCCGCGATCAGCTCGATGCCACCGTGCCCCTCTCGTCGCTCCTCGCCTTCACCGCCAGCGCGCTCGCCTTCGGGGAATCCCTTGTGGTCGTCAAATGGTTCCCGCAGACGAACCCGATCGGCAAGAACGCCATCGGAATGGGCTTCGGGGCGGTACTCCTGATGCTGGCCTCGCTCCTTACGGGGGAAGGGCTCTCGCTCCCCGAGCGGCCGGAGACGTGGGCCGCGGTCGTGTATCTGATCACGCTCGGCTCGGTGGGGGTGTTCACGCTCTATCTGTTCGTCCTGAAGACGTGGTCGGCCTCCGCCACCGCGTACGACGGGGTGCTCATCCCGTTCGTGACCGTCGTACTGGCCGCCTGGCTTCTCGATGAGCGGGTCTCCCCACTCTTCGCCGTGGGAGGGGCGCTCGTGCTCGCGGGGGCCTACATCGGCGCGCTGTCGCGCTCTCGCAACAAGCCTGAGACGGCAGACGGCGCCGCCACGGCCCCTCCTCCTCGCGAGGTACCGTCGGAGCATCAGACCTAAGCACCTCCCCGATGGTTGGCGCTGGCGTAGCGCCATGCGCCCGGGTGCCATCGAACCAGCAGCTCGCCTCAAGCAGCTCGACGACTGCCGCCGCGACCCGGGCCGCCTCGTCACGTCGTCCATGTGACGTGAAGCAGTCGCCACCCCCGCGAGGTCAGCGCGTTGCGACGGGCGAGGTCGTGTTGCCATGCAGCCCCCCGAGTGATACGGGTAGGCGTCGGCCTCGATCGCCGCTCGCCGATCCGGGTAGGCAAGATCCACCGTTCCATCGTTCTGCCCGCTCCCTCGGACCTCCCACTGCGGTTCGGGCGCGGGCAGGCCCGAGGTTGTGAGGAGCTTCAGCAGCCGCCGCTCGAAGAGGCTCTCGGAGACGTCGACGTCGCCGCGTTGGGCGAGCAGCTCGCGGAGCACGCCCACCCCCCGCCGCCCCTGCCCGCCGAGCCGCTCCAGACAAGCATGGAGACGACGCACGGAGACGAGGCGGCGCCGGAGGGCGTCGTCGAGGGCGGCCTCGACCCGCGGCGCGCGGCGACTGCCCCCAGGTCGAGCAGCCTTCGATCAACGTCGTGACCGAGCACGACGTGCGAGGTCCGCCCGCTCCAGACGGTCGGTTTGGTGCACGATCGGCCAATCTCCGGGAGCCGCAGGTTCCGCGTCGCGGCCACCTCGATCGGTTCCCCGGACGGAACCCCTCCAGCTCCCACAGGGCCGCCGCGCCGGCGTGCGACAGGGCTCCCCGCCCCACCCACAACTGGGAAGCCGCGACGTTCTGGTACCAGGTCCGCGGGGAGCCCTCCAGCCGGAAGACGCGTGGGAGGACTTCCTCAGCTCCCGCCGGCCCTGCCTCGTCGGGAGAGAGCGTGCTTCGAGGCCGAGCCGTGCTACCTGCCGCCCGGCGATCACCCCTTGTTGTCGTGTCGCCAGTCGCAGGCATGCCATCTCGACATCGGGGCCGCTGATGGGCAGATCCAATCAGCCCCCACCGACAATCTGGCTCGATTGGGGCGGCGTCGCCGTTCTTTCTGCCCACGTAGCGGGAATCGCAACCTTGGTGCCGCCGAACCAGGGGTCGCCGGCGGCCCTTGCCCGGTACGAACGTCTGTTCTATTCTGGGAGGTGATGCGGTGGGACAACCTTCTCGACGGCCAGACCTCGGACGAGCGTGCCAAGCTCCCCCTGTTCGCCGAGGAGGCCTTCGTCCGCCGCTTCAAGACCCCCGAGTTTCGAGGGATGACCTTCTACGAGGTCCGTGCGAAGAGCATCGTCAACCACGTCCCCGGCGATCGGTTCGGCTTCAACTGGACGATCAACCCTTACCGGGGGTGCCAGCATGCTTGTGTCTACTGCCTCGAAGGCGACACGCCGATTCTCATGGCGGACGGCCGCACGAGACCGCTACGTGAAGTCCGAGCGGGGGACGAGATCTATGGAACCGCCGAGGAGGGGCACTGTCGCCGGTGCGTGATCACGACAGTGTTGGCTCGCTGGTCGAGCATCAAGCCCGCCTATCGCGTGACGCTCGAGGACGGAACCGAAATCGTGGCGAGTGGCGACCACCAATTCCTCACGGAGCGGGGGTGGAAGCACGTAACCAGCGGGGAATCCGGCCGGCCGCACCTAACCACGAGCAACAGCCTGATGGGGATCGGCCGATCCGCTCTCGCCCGAAAAGAGATCCAGGCGGCGGTGGGAGCCAGACATGACGTCCAAGCGATCCGAACTTCGGCCCTCGGCTCAGTGAGGGCGATAGAGGACATCAGTCGGTGGCGTGCCGAGCGTTCGTCCGAGTGGACGAAGGGGTACGGCATCCTTGACGCAGAAGGCAGCTTCAGCGGGGGAACTCTGCGAATCGCCAATAGCGACCCCGAGATCATTGAGGCGACCTGTCGGTCGTTGAGACTGCTCGGGTGCAACCCTTCCCTCGATGTCGGCGGACGTTCCCGCCCGCATCCCTCCACCTACATTCGCCACCTCGGCGGGATGCGGGAGCATTTCCGCTTCTTCCACACCGTCAATCCGGCAATAAGCCGGAAGACGTCGTGGGAAGACCGAGCCATCAACAACAACGCCGCGCTTCAGGTGAAGAGCATCGAGTCGCTCGGCATCGAGGTCCCCATGTTCGACATCACTACAGGAACCGGGGACTTCATCGCCAACGGGGTGGTTGCCCACAACTGCTTCGCTCGGCCCACCCACACCTACCTCGACTTCGACGCCGGGCGCGACTTCGAGACCCGGATCGTCGTGAAGGTCAACGCGCCGGAGCTGCTCCAGCGCGAGCTCCGGCGAGCGTCCTGGAAGGGTGAGCACATCGCGATGGGGACCAACACCGACCCGTATCAGCGGGCCGAGGGCCACTACCGGTTGATGCGGGGCATCCTGGGGGAGCTCAACCGTGCGCGCAATCCTTACTCCATCCTCACCAAGGGCACGCTGATCCAGCGCGACATCGACCTGCTGGCCGAAGGCATCGCGGTCACCGACGTCCACGCCAATCTCTCGGTGGGCACCGTCGACGAGAAGGTGTGGCGCGAGACCGAGCCCGGAACCCCGCACCCATTGAAACGGCTGGAGATCGTCCGCCGGCTCAACGAAGCGGGGATCCCGTGCGGCGTGCTGATGGCCCCGATCCTGCCGGGGATCTCCGACTCGATGGACCAGCTCGAGGCAACCGTCAAAGCCGCAGCCGAGGCCGGCGCCACCCACATCACTCCTCTGACCCTTCACCTCAGGCCCGGCGTGAAGGAGGAGTTCCTGCCCTGGCTCGAAGACCGCTACCCGCAGCTGAGCGATGCCTACGCCTCGATGTACCGGCGGTCGAATGCGCCGAAGGAGGTGCGCGAGAACATCGCTGCGGCCGTCGGAAACTATCGGCGGAAACACCGTGGGCACGACGATGACCCCGGCAGCAACCCGCGGCGCGTCACCGAGCGTTCTCCTCCTCCACCCTCCGAGGGCGGCCACCAGACGGGGCGACAGCTGGCGCTCGACCTGACCACGCAGGGACAGGATTCGGGGAGGGCCCAGCGGCGGCCGGTGCCTGCATGGGTGCGGCGCCGGCTGACCGCGTGATCGGCGAGACCGGGGCGGTCTCGGCACGAGGCAAAACACCGGCGAGGCCCCCGCAGCGCCGTGTTACCTTCCCTCGATGGCCCTCGACCCGGACATCCTGCTCTCCTGCTGGATAATCGAGACCGCTCGCTCGAGCGTCCTGAGCTGGCGCGGGCACGGCGAGCCGGCGGCACGAGCGGCCGACCGAGCGCGCATCCTCGCCCGGGCGTGTACCCGCTACGAGCGCCGAATCGTCCCCGACTTCGCCTCGCGCCATGCCGACTGGATGGCGGGCGTGACCGGGGCTGCACCCGAGACCGGGTTGTGGGGATGGTTCTTCCTGGAGCGGCTCGGGCTCTACGTCCACTCGTTCGCCGAGCCGTTCCTCGAACAATCGGAACTGGATCGCATGCAGGCGCTGGTCGCCTCGGACGCCGAGCAGGTCTCAGCCCAGTTCGCCGAAGCAGGCCTGCCACCGCCGCTCCCGGCGGAATGGCCGAGCACGCCCGAGGTCCATCCGCCGGGGCGCGTGCACACGCGCATCGGCATCCTCGGCGACCCGCATCTCGGCGACGCGGCGGCCGAGCAGCTCATTCCCGCCGCGATCGCCGACCTGAACCGCGAGGGCGTCGACTTCACGGTCGCGATCGGCGACCTGACCCAGAGCGGGCTGCCCCCCGAATTCGCCCGGGCGCGGGAGGTCCTCGACACGCTCGAGGCTCCGTACATCCCCACGCTCGGCAACCACGACATGTGGGGCGGCGGGGACGAGCCTGAAGGGCCCGAGAACTTTGCCGCGGCCTTCGGACGCCCTCCCTACGCGGTGCACGAGACGGATGGCCTCCGGGTCATCGTCGTGAGCTCGGCCGATCCGGCTCCCTCGCCCTTCCCCCCGTTCGACCTGGTGATGGGCATCTTTCGCTCTGGCCCAAACGAGGCGGTCGCGGGCGGGAAGATCTCGGCTCAGGTCGGCGAGTGGGCAAACGGCTTCGGCCCGGACGGCCCGACGTTCGTCGTCCTCCATCATCCCCCCTACCCTTACCTCGGGTTCCCTCCCCTGGTCTTCGGGCTCGATGCCGAGGGGACGGAGGTCGTCGCCGACCTCGTCCGGCGCACGGAAGCGATGGGGGTCATCTGTGGGCACACCCATCGATCGGCCGTCTCCGATCTGGATGGGACCCCGGTGCTCGAGGTGCCCTCCTCCAAGGAGTGGCCGTTCGGCTACGGGGTGGTCGAGGTGTCCGACCAAGGCTGGTCGTTCAACCTGCGCCAGATCACCGACCGCGGCCTGGTCGAGGAGGCGGGTCTCACGGCAAACCTGCTGTTCCGCCGCTATGCCCGGGGCCCGGACGAGGCACGCGCCTTCGTCGAGGTCACCGCTCGGTCGCAACCACCTTCGCCAGCCGGCGGGTAACCTCCCGGCGGAGCGGCCCGCTCAGCACGCCGGCGTGATACACGAGGTGCCACCACCACTGGACCCGGACCTCGAACGCACCCCGCTCGACGCCCCGGATGAGCGCCTTCGCCACCCGATCGGCATCCATCACGGTCCACGCGGTCGACGGATGGGCGCGCAGCTCGTCCATGGGGAAGCCCTCGGTATCGGCGAATCCCGGGTTCACCACCATCACCCGAATCCCAAGTTGCCCGAGGTCGTACCAGATCGACTCGCTGAAACCGACCAGCCCGAACTTCGCCGCCACGTAGTCCGACGCGCCCGGCGACGGAAGGCGGCCCCCCATCGATGCGAGGTTGATCACGACGGGCGTGCGTTCCCGGCGGGGAGCCGCCTCGAGCAGCGGGAGCAGCTCCCGGACACACCAGATCGACCCGAGCAGGTTCGTTCGCAACACGCGCTCGATCGCCTCGGAGGTGGACTGTGGGAGCGGCCCGGTGCTGCGAATGCCGGCGTTGTTGAGCAGGACGTCCAATCGGCCCGTCCGTGCTTCGAGCTCCTCGGCCATCGCACGGACCTGCCCGAGATCGGCCACGTCGCAGACGACATAGGAGTGCGGCTCGCCGCCGAGCTCGTCGACCAGCTCCCGCAGTCGATCCTCCCGCCGAGCTGCCGCAACGACGGTCGCTCCACGCGCCGCCAGCCTCGTCGCGGCGCTGCGCCCGAAGCCGCTCGAGGCCCCGGTGATGAGGCACACCTTGTCGACCCAGTTCACAGGCACCCCTCCATCTCCGCCGGCGCCGTCCTCGTCCAAGCCGGCGCGCTCGCCGCGTACAGCGTCACGCCGCCCGCCCCAATCACGTGGCAGCGCCCTCCATCGAGGACGAGGGCCGTGGACTCATCGATACCCAGCACGCGGGCTCCCTCTCGGGCCATCGATGCCGATGCGCGCATGCCTGCCGCGGCGGTCCGGTCGTGGTGGGGGACGACGACCACCCGCTCGACAAGCCCGAGCGCACGAACGGGTGCGGACGATCCGGGCGGTCGCAGGAACTCGCACAGCACCATCGCCCCGGCGCTCGAGCCGGCCAGCACCGCGCCCCGCCGACGCGCGTCCAGAATCGACTGCCAGACCGCGCTGTCCCGAAGCACCTCGAGCAGGTGACGGGGATCGCCGCCGCACAGGTAGATGAAGTCCGCCTCCCGGGCGCGGCGGGCCAGGGACTCGTCGCCGGCGTCCTCACGCTCGAGCACCGCCAGCTCGTCGACCTCGGCTCCGAGGCCACGGAAATGGCGCCGGGCGGTGGCGATCGCCATCTCCGGGCGCTGATGCGCCGCGGCGGTGGGCAGAACCGCGACGGACTGCGACGCCGCCCGCCGAAGAAGCCACTCGTCCACCGGGCGGGCAGCCGGAAGGAACTCCCCCCCGCCGACGAGGGCGATCGGTCCGGTCAACCGGTCGCCCCGGACCGGTCATCGTTTAGCCTGTGGCGACGATGCCCACCGTCATCCATCTGGTCCGCCACGGCCGCGTCGAGAACCCCGACAACACCTGGTACGGCGTGCTCGAGGGCTACCACCTCTCGGAGGTGGGGCGCAGGCAGGCCGAGGCGGTGGGGCGCTTCTTCGAAGGGCGCTCCGTGGCGGCGGTCTATTTCAGCCCGCTGGCCCGAACGATGGAGACGGCGGCGCCGATCGCCCGTGCCCTCGGCCTCGAGCCGATCCCCGAGCCCGACATCATCGAGTCCGAGACCTATCTCCAGGGCAAGCCGGCCGATCGGAGGGTCTTCCTGAACCCCATGAACCTGCGCTACTTCCTCAACCCCCTCCGCCCCTCCTGGGGCGAGCCCTACGACGAGATCGCCGAGCGCATGCTCCGGGGGCTGGCGCGGATGCGCGGGGCCTATCCGGGAACCGAGATCATCGCGGTCTCGCACATGACGCCGATCGCGATCGCGCGGCTTCGGGCCGAGGGCGACCTGCGGCCGGCGTGGATGGCGCGCATCCCCGTCTCGCATGCCTCGGTCACGTCCCTCGAGTTCGAGGGGGAACGGCATGTCGGCACGGAGTACGTCGACGTGGGGGCCCGGGTCGCTTCGGCCAACCCGGATCATCGTTCGACCGGGTAGCCCTCCCGCGCCCAGTCGACGATCCCTCCCTTCATCGAGACGACGTCCTGGTACCCCATCTTCTTCAGGGCATCGGCGGCCATCAGCGAGCGGTTGCCGCGCGCACAGTAGACGACAACCCGCTGATCCCGGTGCCCGGTGAGGCGGGCGTCCGCGGTCGGTGAGGTGGGGTTGCACCGGAACCCGACCGAACGCAGCGGCACGTGGACCGCGCCGGGGATCCTGCCCCGCGCCCATTCATCAGGCTCCCGCACGTCGAGCAGAACGACCTCCTTGCCCCCGTCGACATCGGCCCGGGCCTGCTCCGGCGTGACCTCCTGAACCCGGCGGCGTAACTCCTCGATCATCTGCTCGTATTGCCTGTTCATGACCCCCTCCCCTCTTCTCCCCGTGGGGCCTGCCTATAGTCGCGCCGGGATGATCCTTCAACCGCGCGAGCCAGGGTTGCTCGCCATCCGCCAGCCGGATCACGCGCGGCTCGCCGGGATGATCGCGGAGGTGTGGAGGGGACCGCAGGGGTGGCGGCCGGAGCCCTGGGAGCCGGTGGTGGCGGCGACGAACCGACACGATGACGGCTGGGCCGAGTGGGAGTCGGCCCCCACCGTCGACGGCGGGGGGAAACCGTACGACTTCCTCCGGCTGCCGGTGGCCGAGCGTGTGACGATCTACCGGAAGGGCATCGATATGGTCGCCGCGGAGGACCTCCACGCCGGCGTGCTGGTCTCGATGCACCTCACCGGGCTGATGCTGGGGGGGTTCGAGCCCGGTTCGGCTCGTGCGCTCGACTCGATGGCCGCCCGCGACCGTGCGCTGCTGGAACCGTTCCTCGATGAGCAACTGCGATGGCAGGCCGACGTGGGTCCGCGGCTCGCGCATGCGCCCCTGCTCCACGCGCAGTTCCGGGTGGTGAAACTGCTCGACCGGCTGTCGCTCCTGGTTTGCATGCGGCCGCTACCCGAGGTGGCCGCCACGCGCCTCGAGTACGTTCCGGTGTCCGACGAGGGGCTGGGCAACATCGACCTGGCCGTCCGCGACGGGCACGTCCTCCTCGACCCCTACCCCCTGGCCACCGAGCCGTTCGTGGGCTCCGTCGCGGCGACTCCGCTCGAGGCCGAGACCTTCGCCGACGCGGAGGAGCTGCGAGCATCGCTCCGGCGAGCCGATCCCATCGAGCTGCAGATCCCGTTCGCCCCAACTGCGTAACGGGCAGCAACCGGCTCAGCCCAGCAGCCGCTTCACCTCACCGAGCAGCTCTGTGGTTCGCAGCGTCCGCTCCACCGTGATGCTGGGAAAGTAGGAGCGGGCCACGAAGTGTCCGGCCTCCCCGATGGCATTGCCGAACGCGCGGATGCGCTCCGCGACCTGCTCGGCCGTCCCCGAGATCAGCTGCGCCTGCAGGTGGGCGGCCGTCCCCTCGTCGAGCGGCGGAGCCTCCGGCAGCGGGTTCTCGGGCCTGCCCTCGGCCAGCGCCATGTCGCCGTACTTCCACCGCCCGTACCAGTAGTGCCGCAGGATCTCATCGAGGTCACCGTCGGGGTCGTCGCTCACCCACACCGGCCCAGCAAAGCGAAGGTGAAATCCGCCGGTCTCGCTCCGCCTGCCGGAGGCCCTCGCGCGCCAAGTCGGCCGTCCGCGGGTAGTCGTCGAGGGGGACGGTGCTCCTCAAGAAGGCGTCTGCGATGCGGCCGGCCCGCCGCATCGCCGCGTCGGCGCGGCCCCCGAGCCAGATCGGGATCGGGCGGCTCGGCTTGGGGGTGACGTTGGTGGGCCCGATGCGAAAGATCTTCCCCTCGAAGTGGAACGGGCCCGGCGCCCAGCTGCGGCGGAGGATGCGGATGGTCTCGCTCGTGCGCCGGCCCGGCGCGTCCTTCCGGACGCCCAGGCGGTCGATCTCCTCGCCCGGCCAGCCGTGGCCGAGCCCGAGGATGAACCGGCCCTTCGAGATGAGGTAGACCGTGGCGGCATCCTCGGCCAGGCGCAGCGGGTGATGGAGCGGCGCCAGCAGCACACCGGTGCCGATCGTGATGCGCCTCGTCGCCGCCGCGATAGCTGCGGATAGCACGAGGACGGAGGGCAGGTAGCCGTCGTCGGCGAAGTGGTGCCTCGGAAGGCCACACCGAGTCGAGCCCGGCCGCCTCCGCCGCCTGGGCAAGCTCCAGCGCTTCGGCATAGAGCTGGGTCGGCTCGCGCCCGTCCCCGGGAGACCGCTGGCACGTGATGAGGCCGAACCCGAGCTTCACCGCCCCCCTCGAAGGCTTCGCACCAACCGTTCGCCTCGGATCAGGCAAGCCCGGGCTACCGCATGCCGTCCGCCCGCTCGAGCAGCCGGCGAGCA
Organism: Actinomycetota bacterium; assembly: GCA_050693875.1. GTDB lineage: Bacteria > Actinomycetota > CADDZG01 > JAHWKV01 > JBOGWP01 > JBOGWP01. The sequence continues at coordinate 2,809 of JBOGWP010000122.1, read as the reverse complement.
CGCACGAACACGGCGTCGAGCGCGGGCTCGGTGAGCCTACCGGTAAAGGTGTTCTGCTGGCTCGGGTGGTAGGAGCCCAGCAGCGTGAGGCCCCCCACGGTCGCCTTGGCGAGGTGGCCGAAGGCCGGACGGGGCTTGGGCATCGGCACCCGGCGGGCGGCGAGGGCGAGCAGCGTCCCGTTCCACGCGAACCCCCCCAAGGGAACCACGACCCTCACCTGACGGAGCTGGTCCAGCTCGCGGACGAGATAGGGCAGGCAGGCATCCCGCTCGCCTGGAGTGGGGCGGTTGGCCGGCGGGGCGCATCGCACCACCGCGGCGATGTAGCAGTCGGTGAGCGCGAGCCCGTCGTCCAGGTGTCTCGAGTGCGGCTGGTTGGCGAAGCCGGCGCGGTGCAGCGCCCGGAAGAGCCAGTCACCCGAGGCGTCGCCGGTGAAGATCCGGCCGGTGCGGTTGCCCCCGTGTGCCGCCGGCGCCAGCCCGACCACGAGGAGCCGGGCGGCCGGATCCCCGAAGCCGGGCAGCGGCCGCGCCCAGTAGTCCTCTCCGCGATGGCGAGCCGGCGGGTTGGACGCGGACTCCTCGCGCCATGCGACGAGGCGGGGGCAGCGCCGGCATGCGACCACCTCGGCGGTGATGCGCTCCAGCGAGTCGGTCATCGACGCACGATAGTCCGCGCCCTCGGAACGGCGCCGCTATCCGCCTCCGCCGGCGACTCGCGATTCCTTCACTTATCCCCAGTTCTCTCCCTGCGGAGAGGGGTGTCCTCCATGTAGCTCAGCCCGCACGCAAGCGCCGTCGAGGACATGTTTCCTGGAGTGTCCTGAGCTTTGGCGGCTCGCCGCTCAAGCCTTTGTTCACCGCCTTTCGCGGTGGATTTCAGTCGGGCCGCTCCCGTCAGTCGCCGACCTTCAGGCCGCCGCCGACGAACGGCCCCGTTGGGGTATTGAGCCGCCAGGAGAACTTGACTTCGGTAGACGACAGCTCGGTTGGGACCTCGCGCTCCATGGCGTATTCGACCTCTTGACCCGGATCGATCCTCTTCACCTCGTCGCAGTTGAGGTACAGCGACTCGCGGTGCCGGTCCAGGGACTGGGTGAAGCTCGGGCACGGCGTCAGCGACACAGCGGTCTCCGTCGGATTCGAGAGCGTCACTGTGTAGCGCATCGTTATCCCCGGTCGGATCGTCGGCAGGTGGCCGAGCGAAGCGTGAATTGCTCCCGGGTCTCCCGGGGCGGCCGTTGGCTGGGGAGCCGGCAGCGGCTGTTTCCCGATCCCGCTGATTTGCAGGGTGCCGCACCCCTCCACGATGGTGAGGTCCGTGTTGAGCCAGCCATCGGGGAAACCGAAGCGGAGCAGCCGGAACGTGACTTCCGGCGTCTCCGGGCAGTTGCCGGAATAGGACGTTCCGATGTTCAGGAAGCCGCTCTCGCCGGGAGCCGTGTCGGCCGGGGCTGGGTCGTCGAAGTAGGTGCCGCCCTCCTGCAGGGGCAGGGCGACGAACCGGCCCCTCGCGTCGAGTGCCTGCACCGCGGGCCGTGGGCCGAGCAGGCACGCCGACCGGCCCACGTTCGAGAACATGACTCGATAGAGGATGTTGCCAGCAGCTGCCCCCACGTCCGCCTCGGGCGCGGCACGTAACTGGCTCGCGCCACACGGGGGCTGCATCGTCGGGTATGGGGAGGGTTCCAGCACAGGTGCCAGGTACTCGGGTGCCGGACGTCGGACGAAGGGCTGAATTCCCGATCCACCAGCCTGCTGCGGCGGCTCACGAGAGAGGCCGGCACAAGCGATCAGCACGGACAGCGTTACGGGCATGACGCGGCCCACCACGACCCGCAAGGGCCGCTTCAGGCCACAGACAGGCGGGATCACAGAAGAGTCTACCCACGGATTTCTCAGGCGCGCGGGTCGGGGTCCTCGGAATCTCACCAGCGCCGGGTAACGTCCTGCCGGGCCCGCGGATCGAGAGGATGAGCGTGCAAGTTCATCGTGTGGTTATGCCTGATGGCGCCGGATCGTGGACCGTGCTCGACAGGCGTCCGAGCCGCCGCACGTCGAGATGTACCTCGCTCACCTGCAGTCGCTGCACCGCTCGACGACGACGGTGAGAGCCACTGCCACCAGCCTGAAGCTGTGGTTGGAATTCCTCAGTGAGGCTGGGACTGGGCCGAGGCCAAGATCGAGCACGTCTCGCGGTTCGTGGCCTGGCTCCGCGTCCCTTCCTCCACCGTCTTACTCGCCCTCTGCCAGCTCCCACGACAAGGCCAACACCGCTCCTCGATCCTGAGAGCCGAACGAGCGATGCCTCTGGACGGAGCATTTGTCCCTCCCGAAAACGTCACTCCCCCGGTTACGAGCGAGACAGCGATCCTCAAAGCGCTACGGGCGGGGTGGTAGCGCGCGGGGCAGCGGGCCTGCGTCGAGTAAGCGTCTCCGCGTCGTAGTGCCTCAGCACGTAGATCGCGACGACCCACGGCCAGCACGCCGTACGCCAGCTGGACCATGTAGCTGCCGGCCGACAACACGAGATACGACTGCACCGTGTTCCACCACCCGTGCAGCTGATGATCCAGAAGACGCTCCCCTGTCTGTCAGGATGACGTGAGACACAGGCTGTAGCCCTCAATCACTCCAGGGCGAGACAGGAGACACCGAACCGTGACCATGCCCAATGCGGCTCTGCTCGAGCGCGCCCATCATGGCGGCATAAGCGTCGATCCGGCGGCCAGGCCGCGCCGGCGACAGTTCAGCGCCGAGTACAAGCTCGGCATCCTCGACGAGTACGACCGCACGACCGACCCCGGCG
>JBOGWP010000121.1:0-9018 GCA_050693875.1 Actinomycetota bacterium | reverse complement strand
GCTTCGACTGGTCGACGTTGATCTCAGAAATCGTCCCGGTGAAGTTGGCAAACGGCCCGGAGATGACCCGGACGCTTTCCTGCTCCTCGAACTCGAGGCGCGGCTTGAGCTTCTTCTTGTCTTCGGGCTTCACCTGGAGGATGCGGTTGATCTCTCGATCCGACAGCGGGGTCGGCTTGGCGCCCGACCCTACGAACCCGGTGACGCCCGGAGTGTTGCGGACCACGTACCAGGAGTCGTCCTCGAGATACATGCGCACGAGCAGGTAGCCGGGGAACACCTTCTTCTGGACCACCTGCTTCCTACCCTGCTTGATCTCCATGACGTCCTCCATGGGGATGACGACTTCGAAGATCTTCTCCTCCACGTTCATGGAAGAGATGCGGGACATCAGATTGGCCTTCACCTTGTTCTCGTAGCCGGCGTAGGTGTGCACGACGTACCAGTCGCCGGGCCGCTCGGCCGCCGGGACGTACTCGTCCCCGTACTCCTCCTCGGCCTCGAAGTCCGGCTCGAGCTCATCTTCGGCCTCGAGCCGCCTGTCCACGGCGGCTTCTGCCTCCGCTTGCGCCTCGGAGGCCGGCTGCGGCGAACTCCAGTCGAGCTCCGGCACGGCTTCCTCCTTGAGACCGTCCGCGACCGGCGCGGCGGCGTTCGATTCGGTGGCGGCGGGCTCCCCCTCCGGCTCCGGTTCGATCTGGGGCGGCTCGGGGAGCGCGGTCAACTCGACGGCGGAGGCCTCGGCGATCCGAAGGTCGCCCGGGCTTTCCATCGGCCGGCCGTTGGCCTCGAGGCCGGGCAGCGCTTCGATCCCCGCGACCTGCTCCGGGCCGATCTGCTCCGGTTCCATCTCGGCAGCCATGACGGTCTCCTCGGCCATCGTGCCGTCCGGCGACGGCTCTGGGGGAGGTGCCGGGGTCTCCAGATCGCCGAGCGCCTCGGACGCGACGGGGACCTCGGGGATGGTCTGCTCCGCTGCCGCGGGATCTTTGAGCCCGGGCAGGCGGTCGGACAACTCCTCGGCCACTTCCTGCCACCGTTCGGCGGGCGCCGGAACCACCTCGGCTTCGGTCTCCTCCGCCGGCATGACGGCTGCAGGCTCGGAGACCTCTTCGGCCATCTCCTCCTCCTCCTCCTGCGCTTCGCCCGGGGGGGCGGTCTCCTCCGGCATCGCCTCGACGGGAAGCACGCGGGCCGGCTCGAGGGCTTCCTCGACCTCCTCGACCTCCAACCCAGCCGTCTGTGCGTCGCCGGCTGCATCCTCACTCTCAACAACAGTCGCCTGGACCCGCTCGTCGTGCTCCACCTAGCCGCCTCCCGAAATCAGCTGGACGACGGCCTTGGTGAACACGAAGTCGAGGCCGCCGATGACCAGCATGAAGAAGGCGACCGACACCAGGACGACGACGGTGTAGGTGACGACCTCGTTGCGGGTGGGCCATGCCACCCGGCCGAGCTCGCCGCGCACCTCCTTGACGAACTCCATGGGCTTCGTGCGCTTGCGCTTTGAGGCAGGCGGGCGCACCAGCCGGTCGGCGGCACGCTCACGCTTCTTCATCATTCGCTTGACTTCTCGGTTCATGCTCCGCACTCCGGAGGTTGTGAGCGAGGATGGCTTTCGGTCGACTCGGCAGGCCCGGAGGGACTTGAACCCCCAGCCGCCGGTTTTGGAGACCGGTGCTCTGCCAATTGAGCTACGGGCCTATGCGGTTGCGCGCTGTCCGCGTGCCCGCCGGAACCCTCGTCAGTATAGGTCATGGCGCGCCGCGACAGGCTCGATCCATCCTAAACGCATCCAGACGGGTCTGCGGCAGACGCGATCGAGGCGCCCCCCGGGCGCCTCGATACGCCAACCTTCCGGCAGCTAGGCCGCCTTGGTGAACCGGGTCCAGATCTCGTAGAGAAGGCCCGCAACCACGACGGAGATGCCCAGCGCGAACACGGCCTGGGTTACGTCAGCCGAGAGCGTGGTGTACAGGCCATAGGCGGCGGCCCCTCCCAGGACTCCGAAGACCACGTCCCACAGGATGTTCGAATCCCGGTGGAACAGGACCTTCATCAGCAGTCCACCAACGACTCCCATCACGATCGCAACGATCACTTCCTCGTCACCTCCCTTTGGCCGGAATCGGCCTCGGCCTTGCCGGGCCGTTCCGTGCATCCATCGATATTCGACGAATCAAAACCGCCAGACGTTACGGCCTGCGGAGGGGTCGGATCAGGCCTGCGCGATGGCGCTTCGCAGGCGGCGGAGGCCGCTCCGCCGGCGGCGCCGCCCTCGGAGCATGAGCGCTCCGGCGACCGCGGCCGCAGCCACCACCGCCCCGCCCGCCACCCGCGGATCGGCAAGCATCTTCACCTGGGCTAGCCGGGCCGCGGCGACCCTTGCCCGATGCGTCACCGACACGCGGAGGGTTTCCAGCAGCCAGGCAGGAGGATCGAGGGTGCGCTCGGCCAGGCCGGCCATCGCCATGGCGAGCTCCCGGTACCCCTCGAGCTCGCGACGGCAGTCCGCGCACCGCTGGAGGTGCTCATCCACCGCCCGGTACCGTTCCTCGTCCACAGTGGCCGGGAGATACTCTCGAACCTCACGACATTCCATCGTCCTGCCCCCCTCGTTTCGCAGGTCCCGCTCCGTTGACCGCCACGTTGGCCCCCAGTAGGGACCTCAGCCGCTGCCGCGCCCGGAACAGGCGCACCTTCGCCGCCCCCTCACTGATGCCCAGCTGCCGGCCCGCCTCCGCGAGGCTGAGCCCGTACACGTCCTTCATCACCACCACCGCCCGGTACCCCTCGGGCAGGGATTGGATCGCGGCCTCGAGCTGCTCGTGCAACTCCCGCCGCTCCGCTCCCAGCGCCGGGTCGTCGGGCCCCGACATCTGCTCCAGCTCCGGCGTCTCCAGCGGAACTTCGTGCTTGCGCCGGGCCCGCTTCCGCAAGGCCGTGATCGCCACGCTCGAGGTCACCTGGTAGAGCCATGTGGAGAACTTTGCCTCCCCCCGGAACGACCGAATCGCCTTGAGAAGCCGTATGTACGTCTCCTGGGTCACCTCGGCGGCATCATCGGCGTTGCCCATGATGCGCAATGCCAACGAGTAGACGTGCCGGTGCGTGAGGCGTACGAGCTCGTCGAACGCCTCCGGCTCGCCTCGTTGACAACGCTCGACGACCGGAGAGGGGACGTCCAAATCGGTTCCCTCGGCTGGAGCTTGGACGATGGACCTGCCGGGAAGGTTACGCTGCCGCTCGCATCAACACGCGACGGCTTCGCTTCGTGAACCGATGACGGGAGACGGTGACCGCATCCCACGACGAGAAGCAGGCGATCCGAGCTGGTGTGGTCGCTCCTGCAGCGTGAGGGAGCGGCACGATTCCCCGGGGCGCGGGGACGCATCCCAAACTTCCGCGGGGCAGAGGATGCTGCCCGCCGCTTTCAGGCCGTCGTGAATGGCAGGAGCGTGCGAGTGCTGAAGGCCGACCCGACGCGCCGCAGCTGCCGGTGCGGGCGCTGGCCATCGAGGAAGGCAAGCTCGTCTACGTGGCTCTCCCGCTTGCGCGAGCCCAAGCCCTTCATCGAGCTCGACCCGGCGCGTGTGACCGCCAGCGCAAGACGGGCCGCGTCGATCAGAGGCTCCGCCGGAGCCGGTCGCCCGATCGGGCTCGAGTCGATGCGGCGCCTGGACCTCGTCGTGTGCGCCAGCGTGGCGGTAAACCGCAGGGGCGCCCGGATCGGCAAGGGTGGGGGGTATGCGGACGTCGAGCTGGGTCTCGCCACCGACGCGGGCCTGGTGGGCGGAGACACCGTTATTGTCACCACCGTTCACCCGCTCCAGATCCTGGACGCCGAGCTCCCCGAGACCCGCCACGATTTCCGCGTCGACCTCCTCGTAACCCACGACGAGGTGATCCGTTGCCGAAAGGCGCGACGAGCTCCGGGCATCATCTGGGATCACCTCACCAGCGAGAAGATCGAAGCGATCCCGGCACTTGCAGCCCGGCGCACGAGCTGAGTGCCCGGCGCGGCGTCAGTAGCGGACGAGGCCTCCCCCTACCACCAGGACCTGGCCGCTGACGTAGTCCGACTCGCTCGAGGCAAGGAACAGGTGGGCGTTGGCGACGTCCGACGGCTGCCCGAACTGCTGCATCGGGATCATCATCAGCGCCATGTTCCGCAGCGCCTCGGGGATGCCGAGGTCGGGGTCGGTCGACTGCTCCTTGGCGGCCGTGAGGCGGGTCTCGATAAACCCCGGGGCGACGACGTTGGCGTTGATGTGGAAGCGTCCCAACTCGAGACAGAGCGTGCGGGCCAGCCCGAGGAGCCCCATCTTGGCCGTCGCGTAGTTGGCCTGCCCGGCGTTGCCGAGCAGGCCCGAGGTCGAGCTCGTGAAGGTGATCTTGCGGTGGTAGGCGGGGGCTCCCGAGGTCTCGGTCTCCCGCTTGGCGGCCTCGCGCATGTGGGCCACCGCCGCCTTGGTGTTGTTGTAGGCGGTCCGAAGGTTCACGTCGAGGACGAAGTCCCACTGGTCGTCGGTCATCGTGTGGAACATCTTGTCCCGCGTGATGCCGGCGTTGTTCACCAGGATGTCGAGCTTGCCGAACTCGTCGATCGCGGTGGCGATCAACGCCTGCGCCGCATCGCGCTCGACGGTGTTCCCGGTGTTCGTGGCGACGCCCCCGCCCGCCCGGCGCACTCGCTCCGCGACCTCCTCGAGGGGCTCGGCATCGATGTCGTTCAGGACGAGCGCCGCCCCCTCGGCCGCGAAGCGCTCCGCCGTGGCCGCGCCGATGCCTCGCGCCGCCCCGGTGATGACCGCGACGCGATCCTGGAGACGCCCCGACACGGTGTCCCGCCTTGCTCCTACCGGGTCTCGCGGTGGAGGGTGTGACCCCGACACCAGCGGCAGTACTTCTTGAGCTCCATCCGGCCCTGCTGCTTCTGGCGGTTCTTGGTGGTGATGTAGTTGCGCCGCTTGCACTCGCCGCAGGCGAGTGTCACGTGGGGGCGCTTATCGGTCGCCGACATTCCGGTTCTCCTACCTGTCCCGCCTCACGAGAGCTGGTTTCGGGGGTCGTCGGGGGGCGAAGCCCCCGACTTTGGCGTGGGAGGCCAGGTGGGGGCGCTTATGGGTCGTCGACATTTCGGTTCTCCTACCTGTCCCGCCTTACAAGACCTGCTTTCGGGGGGTGGTCGGGGGGCGAAGCCCCCCGACTGTCACTTGGTGATCTTGGTCACCCGGCCGGCGCCGACGGTGCGGCCACCCTCTCGGATGGCGAACCGAAGGCCCTCCTCCATGGCGATGGGCTGGATGAGGTTGACGTTCATCGTGGTGTTGTCCCCCGGCATCACCATCTCGGTGCCCTCGGGCAGCGCGACCTCGCCGGTCACGTCGGTGGTCCGGAAGTAGAACTGCGGCCTGTAGTGGTTGAAGAACGGCGTGTGACGGCCGCCCTCGTCCTTGGACAGGACGTAGACCTGACCCTCGAACTCGGTGTGCGGGGTGATCGAGTTCGGGATGCACAGAACCTGCCCGCGCTCCACCTCGTCCTTGTCGATGCCCCGCAGCAGCACGCCGATGTTGTCGCCGGCGACGCCCTCGTCGAGGAGCTTGCGGAACATCTCGACGCCCGTGACGATGGTCTTGCGGGTCTGGTTCTGGATCCCCACGATCTGCACCTCGTCGCCGACCTTCACCCGGCCGCGCTCCACCCGGCCGGTGACGACCGTGCCGCGGCCGGTGATCGAGAAGACGTCCTCGATCGGCATCAGGAACGCCCTGTCGACGTCGCGGACCGGCTCGGGGATGTAGGTGTCCACGGCCTCGAGCAGCTCGAGGATCCCCTTCTCGGCCTCGGGGTCGCCCTCGAGGGCCTTCAGCGCAGAGACGCGCACGACCGGGGCCTCGTCACCCGGGAACTCGTACGAGGTGAGCAGCTCGCGCACCTCGAGCTCGACCAGGTCGAGGATCTCGGGGTCGTCGACCATGTCGACCTTGTTCATCGCCACGACGATGTAGGGCACGCCGACCTGCCGGGCGAGCAGCACGTGCTCCCGGGTCTGGGGCATGGGGCCGTCGGCGGCGGACACGACGAGAATGGCCCCGTCCATCTGGGCCGCTCCCGTGATCATGTTCTTGATGTAGTCGGCGTGACCGGGGCAGTCGACGTGCGCGTAGTGACGCTTGTCGGTCTCGTACTCGACGTGGGCGATGGCGATCGTGATGCCGCGGGCCTTCTCCTCCGGCGCCTTGTCGATCTGGTCGAAGGGGGTGAAGTCGGCGAGACCCCGGGCCGCGAGCACCTTGGTGATCGCAGCCGTCAGGGTGGTCTTGCCATGGTCGATGTGACCGATCGTGCCGATGTTGACGTGCGGCTTCGTCCGCTCGAACTTCTTCTTCGCCATCGTTCCCTCCTGGATTTCCTACGGAGCCGTTCGCGTCCTGCGGCCCCCGGCCTCGTAGCGGCGGGCGGATTCGAACCGCCGACACAGCGATTATGAGCCGCTTGCTCTACCCCTGAGCTACGCCGCCAAAGACTACCAAGTTGCCGCGCATCGGGCGGGGCATCGCATCGATGCGCCGGGAGGACGAATCCTCCCGGGCCGTGCAGAGCCCCCTCGCGGAATCGAACCGCGGACACCAGCCTTACCATGGCTGTGCTCTGCCGACTGAGCTAAGGGGGCGCCAATCAGATGATAGCGGACGCCCTGGAACCCACCCAGGGGGCCCGGGGAGGGCCAGCCCGGAAGGTCCGGTGTGCATTCCGCCTCACGTAGGCGCCCAGCGCGCCAGCGCCATGGACCAAAGGCCCACGGGGCCAGGGGGGCGGCCGATCGGCCGGCGTTCATTCCGCCTCACATAACGCCCACCGCAACGCCAGGGCCATCGATCACAGGCCCCCGGGGGCCGGGGGGCAGCAGAAAGAACCCGATCAGCTCGTTGCGGGAGCGAGTCCTCCCCAGCCGGGGCGGCGCCGGACCCGGGCGAGCGCCCGATCGAGCACGTTCTCGAGCAGCGTGAGGCCCTCGAGACCCGGGATCTCGGCGATGTTCTGGTCGATCTCCCGGATCGCCGCGCGCCCCTCCGGCCCGTCGCCGAAGAGGTAGAGCGCGAGCGCATCCACCTCCTCCGGCGATTTGACCCCGGCGCCGACCGGCGTCCAGAAGGCCGTCAGCGCAAGCCGCACCAGCCTGCCGGCGGCCGGCCTGCCGGCGAGGCGTGCCCTGGCCTGGGCCCGGTAGAAGGCGTAGTGGCGCCGCTCGTCCTGGATGATCCGCCTGAGCATCAGGTGCAACACCGGATGGCTCGAGCGCCGGATCAGCTGGTGGTAGCCGGTGAGCGTGGTGAGCTCGTTGATCGCACCCCACGCCATATGGATGGCGACGAAGTCGCGGACCAGCCACGAGCCGATCATCGTCGGCAGGAGCGAGAGCTTGTGTCCGATCCCCAGCTCCTCGCGCAGCCGGCTGACCCGGTTCGGCCTCGTCGGCATCGGCGTGGAGCCGTCGGGGAGCTTCGGCTCGGCCGGCACCTCGATTCCGTAGGCCCGCAGAAACTCCGAGAAAGCTTCGCCATGCCAGAGCTCCTCGTACACCCAGCAGGCGAGAAAGGCAGTCACGTAGGGGTCGTGTGCGGCGCGGGTGGCGAGAAGGTCGCGCAGGTAGATCACCGTGTGCGTCTCGATATCCATCATGTATTGGAGGCACATGATGTCGCCGGGGGTCAGCTCGTAGTTCTTGACGCCGCCCCAGTCGACGCTGGAGAGGTCGACCCGCTTCGACGCCCGCAAGTAGCGATCGATGTCGAAGTCGAGGTTGCCGCCAATCTGCGTTCCCATCACCCCGACTTTCGTTCGGCAGCCCGCCCCTGGATTGCTCGCCGCCATTTTCGGGGCTCGCGCCGAGCAACTCAAGGGTTGACTCTTTCCATCCGGCGCTCGCCGCGGAAAAGAACCGAGCGGCCGGGCGCGGCGAGCCGGTGCTGCCCAGGAACGCCGGGTCCCCGAGGGGGAAGATTCCTCCGTGGGCGGCGGCGAGAGGTCTTGGGGGGAGATCCTGCCTGGTGGTGGGGGGAGGGTTCGAACCTCCGAAGCATTCCGCAACGGTTTTACAGACCGCTCCCTTTGGCCACTTGGGTACCCCACCAGGACCCCCAGCCGGACGGGGGCCCGGCTGGGAACCGATCTAGGATAAACGCGCTCAGCTGAACGAGGCCGGCAGCCCAAGGAGGAGCCCTGGCGCAGTTTTCCTTTGACGTCGTAAGCCAGGTCGATGAACAGGAGATGCGCAACGCCGTCGACCAGGCCCGGCGCGAGATCCGGACCCGCTTCGATTTCAAGGACACCGGCACCGAGATCCGCCACGAAGGGTCCGAGCTCGAGATCCGATCCAACTCGGAGGGGCGAGTCAAGGCGGCTCTCGAGGTCCTGCAGGAGAAGGTCGTGCGCCGGAACATCTCGCTGAAGGCGCTGAGCCAGGGCAAGATCCAGCCCGCCGCCGGAGGCACCTACCGCCAGACGATCACGATCGTCCAGGGCATCGGCGACGAGAAGGGGCGGGCGATCAACAAGCACATCAAGGGGCTCAGCCTGCGCGTGCAGAGCCAGATCCAGGGCGAACAGCTCCGGGTCAGCGCCAAGTCGAAGGACGACCTGCAAGCGGTGATCAAGTCGCTGAAGGAGGCCGACTTCGGCATCCCGCTGCAATTCGAGAACTATCGGTAGGCGCCCGCGGACCGCACCCGTCGCTCGAACGATGGGTGCGGATACCGACCGGGAGGCAGACGAACAAGCAGTACCTAGCTTGACTTTCCGTTTTACGGCTGATCGGCTCCTGGCCGAGAGCCGGGATTGCTGGTCTGACGTGCCCATTCGCGCCTGGCCGCTCCGGCCGGAGCTGTATTGCCCCTGAGAGTTCTCTCGGAATGATGGCTGAGAATTTGTAATTCTGGGGATTGTCGCCTCCTTCGGTCCCGATCGTATTACCCTTCGGCGAGGAGGTGATGCCGATGGCCTCGCTGCAGA
>JBOGWP010000120.1:0-5133 GCA_050693875.1 Actinomycetota bacterium | reverse complement strand
GATCACGGTCTGCCACTTCCCACCGGGGAGGTCGAAGTGGAACAACATCGAGCACCGGCTGTTCTCCCACATCACCATGAACTGGCGAGGCCGCCCGCTCATCTCCCACGAGGTCGTCGTCAACCTCGTCGGCGCCACCAAGACCAGGTCCGGGTTGAAGGTTCACGCTCACCGAGACCGCGCCGCCTCCTGCCCGACAGGCCTGTCCGTCACCGATGCCCAACTGGCCGCAGTGCCCCTCCGCCCCCACCAATGGCACCGCGACTGGAACTACACCGTCGCGCCCCGCAAGTAAACTACACCTGCGTCATTACGACTGAGTAATTCTTACGCAGGCCCTTATCGTCGAGTGTGGCAGCGAACCCTCCGATCGCGGTGAGCGGGGTTCGCAGCTCATGGGAGACGTTCGAGAGGAACTCGTCTTTCAACGCGCCGAGCTGCCGCAGGCGGGCGGCGGCCGTCTTCTCCGCCGCGTACGCCAGGACTCGGGCGATCGCGATCGCGGCTTGCTCCGCGAAAGCGCGGGCGAGGTCCAACTCGTCCTCGCTGAGCCTCCGCGCTCCGGAGAAGTACGCGTTGAGCCTCCGCGCTCCGGACAAGTACGCGTTGAGGACGCCGATGGCAACTCCGTTCGAAAGCAGTGGGGCCGAGACCATCCCGACGAAGCCCCCGCTTTCGGCGACCCCCGCCCATTTCGAGAAGCGCGGGTCGGTCCGGATGTCGTCCACCGCGATCGGCCTCCCGCTCCGCAATGCCTGGCCGGAGGGAGTGCCCTCCTCGTCCTCAACGATCCGGTTCGTGAGCGCAAGGTCGGGGCGGTACGGAGCGTCGTGCAGGGCCGCCGCGATCACCGTGTCTGCATCGCGCAGCAGCACCGCCGCGAACTTGCCGCCGAGGCAGTCGCGCGCCGACGCCGCGACCCCGTCGAGCATCTCCTGAAGCTCCTGGGCGACGAGACCGCACGCAGCGACTCCTGGGGCCGTTACAGCCGCCGGTTGGCGGCTCGGAGCTCCTTGGTCCCGACGTCGAGGAGGACCGCCATCGAGATCACCACGGCACCGAACATGGTGAGCGTGTAGGGATCGAGGAGGGTAGCCCCCGAGGTCAGTCGCTCCGCCGCGGGTGCGAGCCAAGGCAGCCGCGCCCACCGTCATCCCGGCGACGATCCCTCCGAGATAGCTGTGGAGGGCGACGATCAGCAGGGTATCCGAGCAGGGCGACGATGCTGGTCGCAGGGAGGAGCGCATGAAAGAAGAAGACGATCAGCAGGCCGCCGAAGGCAGCAGCGATCCGGAGCGAAGCTCCTCCGACCGGCGTGAGAGCAGGAACACCGCGGCGGCGTAGGGCGGGTAGACGAGCCCGACCAGCAGCACGAAGATGCGGCGCTGCTCCGGCGTGGTGCCCGGCACCGCCCGCGTCATGGCCAGCGCGGAGATGGCGATCAGCAGGCGGACGCGCCCGGTGGCACGGACGACTCGGAGGTACGGGGCGCCGGCGACGCCGGGTGGCGCAAAGGCGTCGGAGAGCGCACGGGAGAGACGGCGGACGAGTCCACCCTTCCGGGGCGCGACGGGTCCCACCGCGGCCCCCGGCCTTCCGACCGCTGCCTCCCCCCCGCAACAGGCTCGCCTCCCGTCCGGAACGGCCGCGCCGACACTGCACGGCTGCTCCCTGGGCCTTCGGAAGGCCCGTACGGGACTTGAACCGTGAGCTTTACCTGGCCCGCGCTCGGCCCACGGATCCGGCGGCTGAGTTTGCTCCCAAGCAAGCCCCGCGTCTACCCTTGCGCCCCGTGGGTTTCCCCCCCCGCCGCCGTCTGGCGATGCCGATCGTGCTCATCCTCCTGGCCGTCTCGTGCGGTGGGAAGGAAACGGCCGCGCCAAAGAAGCCCGGCGGCGCCGGCGAGCCGGCCAAGCCGGTCATCTGCCCGCTCACGGGCCGAGAGAAGCCGCCCGGCACCGACGTGAGCCACCCCGCCCTGGCGGTCAAGATCGACAACGCGTCGGTCGCGCGTCCCCAGGCCGGGCTCGAGTCGGCCGACGTCGTCTACGAGGAGCTCGTGGAGGGCGGGATAACCCGGTTCCTCGTGATCTTCCACTGCAGCGCGGCGTCGCGGATCGGTCCGATCCGCAGCGCCCGCCTCGTCGATCCCGACATCCTCCTGGAATACGCACCGGTCCCCTTCGGCTATGCCGGCGCAAATCAGATCGTGCTCGACAAGGTGCGGGCGACGAAGGGAGTCGTCAGCTTGGAGCACGGGAAGTTCGGCAAGGCCTACGAGCGGGTGGCGGGGAGGAAGGCTCCGCACAACCTGTTCACGTCGGACGAGAAGCTGCGCGCGCTCTCCGACGTGAAGGGTCCGCCCAAGCCGGGGTTCGTCTTCGCGGCCCCGCCGGCTGCGCCCGCGCCGGGCGCCTCGCCGGCCACCCCCGCTCCGCCACCCGCCAACACCATCGCCTTCTCCTTCGGCGGCGGCGATCCGGTCCGGTACACCTACGATGCCGAAAGCCAGTCGTACCTCCGGTTCCACGGACAGAACCCACACAAGGCCGAGAATGGATCGCAGCTGAAGGCGACCAACATCGTCACCATGAAGGTCAAGGTCACCCAGGGAACGATCCGCGACGCCGCCGGGAACTTCTCCCCCGAGACCTCGGTGATCGGCGCCGGTGAGGTCACGGTTTGGTCGCACGGGACGGTGGCGCGAGGCAAGTGGCAGCGGGCGACGCTCAACGACAAGACCGCCTTCGTGAACGACGCCGGGCAGCCGGTCACGCTTGTCCCCGGCAACACCTGGATCCATCTCGTCCCCGACACCCAGGCGATCACGATCCAGTAGCCCGTTCCGGCTGCGCGGCACACGCGCACTCCGGGCCGATATCCTCCCTGCCGTGCCTGCTGTCCTCGGCATCAACTGCCTCGCTCACGACACCGCCGCCGCCCTCGTCATCGACGGGCGCGTCCAGGCGTTCGTCGAGGAGGAGCGTCTGAACCGGGATAAGCACACGTGGGCCTTCCCCGACCTCGCCATCGAATGGTGTCTGCGCGCCGCGGGGATCGAGCTGTCGGATGTCGACCTCGTGACGTTCGACTACCGTCCCGGCGTCGACTACCTCCGGGCCCTCGCCGACATCCTGCCGCGGCTCCCCCGCTCCGCCAAGCACTGGGCCAAGCAGACCTACGTCGACGGCTGGCACATATGGAAGGCGTTGCGGTTCCGGCGCCGCTGGAACTACAAAGGCCGGATCCGCTTCGTCGAGCACCACCTCGCCCACGCCGCGTCGTCATTCCTGTCCTCCCCCTTCGACCAGGCCGTCGCTCTCACGATCGACCGCGGCGGCGATTACGTCTCGACCGCCGTCTACGCGTGCGAGGGGGCGGAGCTGCGGCCGTTGCTGCGAGTCCGCAACCCACACTCCCTCGGCGAGCTGTACTCGGCCGTGACCTGGTGGCTCGGGTTCGCGCCGAACTGGGACGAGGGGAAGGTGATGGCGCTGGCCTCGTTCGGTCGCCCGACCTACCTCGAGGACTTCCGGCGCATGGTCCGGTGGGAGCGGTCCGGGCGGTTCGCCTTCGATCTCTCGTGGGCAGGGTGGCACGACGAGCGAGGATGGCTCTCCCCGAAGTTCCTCGATGTCTACGGGCCCCCGCGCAAGCCGGACGAACCTCTGACCTCCCACCACGAGGACGTGGCCCATGCCGTCCAGGCCCTCACCGAGGAGGTGGCGATCTCGCTCGCCCACTCGGCGGCTCGGCTGATGCCGGGCGTCCCCCGGCTGTGCCTCTCGGGCGGGGTCACCCTCAACTCGGTGATGAACGCCCGCATCCTCACCGACGGCCCCTTCGACGACGTGTTCATCCCCGCGCCGGCGGGAGATGCCGGCAACTCGCTCGGCGGGGCTCTCATGGGGTGGCACGACGAGACCGCGAAGCCGCGCAACTGGCAGATGGAGCATGCCTACCTCGGGCCGGAGTACGCCGACGGGGAGATCCGCCGGCTCCTCGACGAGCGCAAGCTCGCCTACCGCGCCGTGGCCGACCCGGCCCAGGAGGCGGCCGCGCTCCTCGCCGACGGCCGCATCGTGGGGTGGTTTCAGGGTCGGGCCGAGGCAGGGCCCCGGGCCCTGGGGAACCGCTCGATCCTTGCCGACCCCCGGCCGGCCCACATGAAGGACACGCTGAACCACGACGTGAAGCACCGCGAGGCCTTCCGCCCGTTCGCGCCGGCGGTCCTTGCCGAGAAGGTCGGGGAGTGGTTCGAGCCGGCGCACGCCTCGCCCTTCATGCTCCTGGTGCTGCCGATCCGGGAGGACAAGCGTGGGCAGGTGCCGGCCGTCAACCATGTCGACGGGACGGGGCGGCTGCAGACCGTGACCGAGGCCGCCAACCCGCTCTTCTACCGGTTGATCGAAGCATTCGGGCGGCGGACCGGGGTGCCGATCGTGCTCAACACGTCGTTCAACGACAAGGGGGAGCCCATCGTGTGCTCACCCCAGGATGCGCTCCGCACGTACTTCGGAACCGGCATCGACGCTCTCGTGATCGGGAGCAACGTGCTCGAGAAGACACCCGGGAGCGTGGGCAGGCGGCGTCCGACGGCCCGGCCGAAGGGGGCCGGGGCCGGGTCGGGGTCGAAGGCGGCCGCGGAGGGCTGAGGGGCCGGCCAGGGCTGGGGGGCTGCGGGGGCCCTTCGTTCTTTCCGCCTGAAGTTGCTCCTACCGCAACCGGAGCGCCAACGAACAAAACTTCTCGTTGGGGGGCCGCCGTGAGGGGTACTTTGTCACACCCTCCCACTATCCTCGACACATGTTCGACCGATTGCAGGAAGCGGTGGCGACCCCGAGGTGCTCGAGCCCTCCTTCGCCACCACCCTGGTGGAGACCTTCGCCCGGGGGGAGCGCCTCTGCGTTGCGGGCAAGGCCCTGGCCGCGCGGGTGGCCTCCTCGGGAGTGTGGAGGAGAAGCGGGGAGCGCTCGGCAGCCCACTGGATGGCCAAGGCCACCGGCGAGTCCCTGGGCCGGGCGATCGACACCTTGGAGACCGCCAGGAAGGTGGCGGAGCTGCCCGGCGTCGACCAGGCCCTTCGGGAGGGGAGGCTGTCTTCCCCCCAGGCCGCCCACATCGCCGATGCCG
>JBOGWP010000119.1:0-16588 GCA_050693875.1 Actinomycetota bacterium | reverse complement strand
CCGCGGTCCTCCATGTCGGCCCGCCTCGCCTCGCTCGGCGAGCCGAGCCTCCGGCGGCGTCGTTCAATGCCGGCAGGGCCTCGCTTTGCTCGGTGCCTGCCGGGCCCCGCTTCAGCTGCGCCCCTGGTGGGCTCTCGTCCCCAAACTTGACTCATTCGCACGAACTTCAGCACCTCAAGCTGGGCTGGGGGGGCGGGAGGAGGTCTCCGCCGGCTCGGGTGACGCGCCGGCTACGCTCCTCCGCCACCTCGACCTGCGTCTCGCAGTCCGCCGGGCGCGTCCACCAGCCAGATGGAAAGGGAGCGGTGGATCATCGCGATCTCGGCGGCATGGAGCGCGAGGAATCCCTCGGGAGCCGTCACCTCGAGATCTGTCACGAGGCGGGCCGACATCTCCTCGAGCTCCTCGAAGGGCCGGGCTGGCAGAGCGGCGAGCGCTGCCCACTCCTCCCCCGCCGGGTCCGGAGCGATCCCGGCCCGGGCGAGGTCGGCCAGCACGAGCAGCTCACGGAAGCCGCGCACCAAGATCGACATCTGCACCTCGGTCAGTTGCCAGGGGCTTGGCACTCCCGGAACCATGGGACTGGCCGGACCCCCGATCGCTGCCTTGATCGCCTCGAAGTGCCCTTGCGGACCCGCATCGCCTGGCCGAGATCCTGGGGCCAGCTGTGCCACCACGTCTCGCCGAAGCTGGTCGAGCACGTTCTCGGTCATCGGGCGGGTCGCTCCTCGCTTGGTGTTGGCGACGATATCCAACAGGGCAGCGCCCGGGTGGATAGAGTGCGGCTCGACGGGAAACGTTCCATATGAGGGGGTGCGACCGCACACCCAATCGCACGCACAACCACGGGGACCACGATGCGCACCGACGATCTTTCGCCTCAGCAAGAACAGGGAGTTGAGCGCTTCGCGAAGGCGCTCGTGGCGGCGTACCAGGAGGGTGGAGAAATCCGCTATTGGGGCTCCACCAGCGGAGATGCGATCATCCTGCGCCACGGCGAGCGGGCCTACCGCCTCCCGGTGCACGCCCTGGATGCCCCCGGTGATCTCTCCCCGGACGACTACGAAGTCGGCTTCGCTCCCGCCCAGGACGCGATCGACCGGCTCGCCGATGCCGCCGAGGGGAAGGCCGGCGCCGACGAGGTGGATGCGGCGCTCGGCAAGGCCGCCGACGAATTACAGGCCCTCAGCGCGGACCTCGGTGCGGACTTCGACGTGGTCCGCCGGGTGCGGCTGGCGCTGAAACAGCTCGAAGGAGTGGGCGAGCTCCTTCGGGGCGGCGATGACAAGGGCGTGTTGCGGGCGCTGGTCGCCGCCCAGCAGGCACTGATCGAAAGCGATGTGGGACAAGGCCGCGAGCGGCGGGCCACGCCTTCGGTCTGACCGGACGGCGCGCCGGGCCTATCCCGATGTCCGACCCTTGGCCGCGCGCCCCAATTCATCGCCGATCACGGCATCGATGACCAGGGCTTCCTCGAGTCCCTGCGCGTCTGCCCCGAGCCCGGCGAGGCCGTCCAGCCGGTCCAGCGACTCCTTCTGGAACTGAATCCGGTACAGGCTCTCGTACACGCCGCCGGCCTCGATGAGCTCGGCATGCGTTCCCCGCTCCACGATCCGACCGGCAGCGACGACGAGGATCTGATCGGCCCGCACCACCGTCGAGAGGCGGTGGGCGATCACGAGCGCGGTGCGCCCCGACATCGCCTCGGCAAGCGCCTGCTGGATCAGCACCTCCGACTCGGAATCGAGGTGCGCGGTGGCCTCGTCCAGGATCATGATGGCGGGGTCCTTGAGCAGCAGGCGCGCGATCGCCAGCCGCTGCTTCTCCCCGCCCGAGAGCCGATACCCGCGCTCCCCAACCACCGTGTCGTAGCCGTCCGGGAGCGAGGCGATGAGGTCGTGGATCTGCGCCGCGCGGGCCGCGTCGACGAGCTCTCCTTCCGACGCCCCGGCCTTCGCGTACAGGAGGTTGTGGCGGATCGTGTCGTGGAAGAGGTGCGGATCCTGGGTCACGATCCCCACCGCTCGGGCGAGGCTCTCCATCGTGAGATCCCGCACGTCGCGCTCGTCGACGCGCACCGAGCCCTCGGTTACGTCGTAGAGGCGCGGGACGAGCATGGAGATCGTCGTCTTCCCGGCCCCCGACGGCCCGACCAGCGCCACGGTCTGCCCGGGCTTGGCCTCGAAGGAGACGTCGCGAAGCACCGGCGCTCCTGGGTCGTCGCGGGTCTCGGCATGCCCACCCGTGAGCGACTCGATCGAGACCTCGTTCGGAGAGGGATAGCGGAACCAGACGTCCTCGAAGGTCACCCGGCCCGAGGGTTCGACGAGGTCCACCGCACCGGGGCGCTCGGCCACCGCGGGGGGAAAGTCGAGCACCTCGAAGACGCGTTGGAACGACACCATCGCGGCGGCCAGCTCGACGCGGGCGCTCGCCAGCATGGTGATCGGCGTGTAGAGGCTCGAGAGGTACGCGCTGAACGCCACGATTGTGCCGAGGGTCAGCGCGTGGTCGACGACCATGCGACCTCCCAGCCAGAAGACCAGTCCCGTCCCGACGGCAGCCACCAGCGAGAACGCCACGTGGAAGATCCGGCTGTACACCGCGGTCTCCACACCCACGTCCCGAAGCGCCCCCGCTCGCGACCCGAAGGCACCCAGCTCGGCGCCGTGCGTGCCGAACAGCTTCACGAGCAAGGCCCCGCCGACCTGGAAGCGCTCGGTCATCTGCGTCGAGAGTGCGGCGTTGAGGTCGGCCTGGCGCACCATGAGGCGGTGGAGCCGGCCGCGCATCCGGCGCACCACGACGATGAACACCGGCGCGATCGCGAGCGCCAGCACCGTGAGGCGCCACTCGAGGACGAGCATCGCGACGACGGTGACGACCACGCCGAACAGGGTGGAAGCAACGCCGGCGAGCGTCTCGGTGAAGACCCGGTGTCCTCCCTGGAGGTCGCTGGTCAGTCGGCTCGTGAGCGCCCCGGTCTGACTCCGCGTGAAGAAGGCGATCGGCATGTGCTGGATGTGGTCGAACAGGGTCACCCGCAGGTCGAAGATCAGACCCTCGCCGATCCTCGACGAGAGCCATCGGGTCGCCACCTGGCCGGCCGCGGCGAGCACCGCCACCGCCACCATCGCGAGCGCGAGCAGGTTCAGGAGACCGAGGCGCCCATGCGCGATCGCCCGGTCGATCGCGGCTTTGTAGAGGAGCGGGGGTACGGCAGCGACGAGGGCGGCGAGGCCGATCGTCGCCACGAGCGCGGCGATCTTGCTCCGGTAGGGACGGCCGAACGCCCAGACCCGCTCGAGCAGCGCCCGCGAGAGCCGGAACTGTCCGTCGGGCATCGGTGTGCGGGCAAGCCGCGATGGGCCGTAGTGCATTCGGAGCCATTATGGGGCCCGCTCGCCGCCGAGCCGTGCGCCCTCGTCGCTGCCTCGAGGAAGGTACGCTTGGCCGATGGCTGAGCCGTCCCCGCCGGAGGATCGGCCCCTCGACCCCGAGAAGCTGCTCCGCATCGCGAGCCTCGCTCGGGCGATCCTCGAGGAGGTCCGCCAGATGGAGCCCGACGACCACACCACCGGAGAGCTGGTCGCGCTGCACGGACGGGTCATGGACCAGCTCGAGCACGCGCTGCCGAGCGAGCTGTACAAGGAGCTCGAGCAGATCGACCTCGAGCTGCCCTTCCGCGACTCGGCCAGCCCACCGGAGGTCCGGGTCGCCTACTCAGGCCTCATCGGCTGGCTCGGCGGGCTGTTCCAGGGGCTCCAGGCGGCCATGCAGATGCAGCAGTCAAGGGCACTGCAGAGCGCGCAGGAGCGGGCGCAGCTCGAGGGGCCCCCGACCACCCCCGGCCAGTATCTGTGACTCTCCCCTCGACGCTCGCGGAGCTGCGCGCCTCCGGGTACCGTCACCGGACCGTCAAGCGGGAGCTGCGCGCGAACATCCTCGAGCGCCTCGGCCGGGGCCAGGAGCTGTTCCCCTCGATCATCGGGTACTCGGGGTCGGTGCTCCCGGCCCTCGAGCGAGGGATCCTGGCGGGCCACGACATCATCCTGCTGGGCGAGCGCGGCCAGGCGAAGACCCGGCTGATTCGTCACCTCGTCGAGCTGCTCGACCCGGAGATCCCAGCGGTCGCCGGCTGCGAGATCAACGACAGCCCGGAGGCTCCGATCTGCGCGCGCTGCCGGGCCATCGTGTCGGAGGAAGGGGACCGCACGCCGTTGGACTGGATCGCGCGCGAGAGCCGGTACGCCGAGAAGCTGGCGACCCCCGACACGTCGGTCGCGGACCTGATCGGCGACGTCGACCCGATCCGCGTTGCGGAGGGACGCTACCTCTCCGACGAGCTCACCATCCACTTCGGGCTCGTCCCGCGCACCAACCGAGGGATCTTCTCGGTCAACGAGCTGCCCGACCTCCCGGAGCGCATCCAGGTGGCGCTGCTGAACATCCTCGAGGAGCGCGACGTGCAGATCCGGGGGTACGCGATCCGGCTTCCGCTCGATTTGATGCTGATCGCGAGCGCCAACCCCGAGGACTACACGCACCGGGGGCGCATCATCACGCCGCTCAAGGACCGGTTCGGCAGCCAGGTCCGCACCCACTACCCGACGGAGCTCGCCGACGAGGTCGCCATCATGGACCAGGAGGCGTCGCGCCCCGAGACTCCGATCCCCGTCTTCGTCCCGGGATACCTGAAGGAGGTGATCGCGGAGCTCACCCACCAGCTGCGCCGTTCGCCGCAGGTGAACCAGCGCAGCGGCGTCTCGGTTCGGTACTCGATCGGCAACGTCGAGACGATGGTGGCATCGGCGCTGCGCCGCGCCGCGCGTGCCGGGGAGCCGCGGGTGGTGCCGCGTCCGGTCGACCTGTGGCCTGCGCTCGAGGGCTCGGTGGGGCGGGTCGAGTTCGAGACGATGGAGGAAGGCCGCGAGGACTGGATCCTCGAGCAGGCGCTCAAGCGGGCTCTGGCCGAGGTCTATCGCCGCCGCCTCGGAGGGGAGAACCTGATGCCACTCGTGCATCTCTTCGACGAGGGCCTCACCGTGGACACCTCCGACGTGGCGTCGGCCGAGACCTTTCTCGCGCAGTTCGGGGACGTGCCCGGGCTCGGCCGGATCATGAGCCGTCTCGACCTGCACGAGGAGAGTCGCGAGGCGGCGGCGTCGGCGCTCGAGTTCGCGCTCGAAGGGCTGCACCTCACGAAGCGGCTGAACAAGAACGTCGTCACCGCCGGAACCTGGCGGTTCGGGCGGTAGCGCGATGCGCTCCCGGTTTCAACGCTGGGACGGCACGCAAGACCCGCTCGGTCCGGATCTCGACATCGGCGAGATCCTCGACGAGATCTCCCACGACGTGCTCTCGGGCATGGGGGCAGACCGGGCGCTTCGCCGCCTCATGCGGCGCGGGCTCTCCGGACACCTCCAGGGCCTCGACTCGCTCCGGCGGCGGCTCCGCGAGCAGCGACGGCGGCTGCTCGAGTCGCTGAATCCCGAGGGGCCGCTTGCCGAGCTGGCCGAGCGCCTCGGGGAGATCCTGTCCAGGGAGCGGGCGGCGCTGGCCGAGCGCGACGACGAGGATGCCCGCATGCGGGAGGCGTTCCTCGACGCGCTCCCCTCGCGACCTGCGGCGGCCATCCGGGAGCTTACCGGCTACCGCTTCGTCAGCCCGGAGGCCGAGCGGCGCTTCCGCACGCTGCTCGAGGCGATCCAGGGCCAGGTTCTCTTGGCCTACTTCCGCAACCTGACCTCGTCGATGCAACACGTCACCCCGGAGGATCTCGCCCGGCTGCGGGAGATGCTCGGCGCCCTCAACGCCATGATCGCCGCCCGCGAACGCGGCGAGCCCTATGACTTCAGGGGCTTCATGGAGCGCTTCGGGGACTTCTTCCCCGAGAACCCGAAGACGCTCGACGAGCTGCTCGAGGCGCTGGCGCGGCGCTTGGCCGCGATGAGCCGGCTGATGGCGAGCTTGTCGCCCGAGCAGCGGCGGGAGCTCGAGGAGCTCGCCCGCAGCGTGCTGTCGGACCTCGACCTCGCCTTCGAGATGGAACAGCTCTCGGACGAGCTCCGGTCCCTGATGCCGCACCTGCCCTGGGACGAGCCGGCTTCAGGAATCGGCGACGAACCCATGCCGCTCGCAGGAGCGGTGGACGCCATCGAGCGCATGAGCGAGCTGGACGAGCTCGAGGAGGCGGTGGCCGGCCGCTACGCCGGGGCCACGATCGACGACGTCGACGAGGACAAGCTGCGACGGGCACTCGGGCAGCCCGCCGTGGCCGACCTGCGGCGGCTGAAGGCGATCGAGCGGGCGCTCGAAGAGGCCGGGTTGCTGGTGCGCGACCGGGGCCGCCTCGAGCTGTCGCCCCGCGGGGCGCGCCGGCTCGGGGAACGGGCGCTCGTCAAGGTGTTCGAAACCCTGCGGCACGAGCGGCCCGGCGCCCACGACAGCCGGGAGCCCGGGGGCCCCTCCGAACCGACAGGAGCCACCCGGCCGTGGGTATTCGGCGAGGTGGGTCAGATCGCGGTGGATCGCACGGTGTTCAACGCCGTGCTCCGTTCAGCCTCACGCGCACAGGGCGCGCCCAAGGCGCCGCATGCCGTGCCGGAGCGCTCCGGGCGACGCCGGGCGCCGAGTTCTCCCGTCCGGCTGGATGCCGAGGACTTCGAGCTGGTCGAGGCGGAGACTCGCACCCGGACCGCCACCGCCTTGCTCCTCGACCTGTCGTTCTCGATGCCGCTTCGCGATCACTGGGTGCCGGCCAAGCGCATGGCGCTCGCCCTGCACGCGCTCATCGAGGGGAAGTACCCGCAGGACGAGCTATACCTGATCGGGTTCTCCGACTACGCCCGGCGGCTCAAGCCCGCCGACCTCACCGCCGCGGGCCCGCTCGAGCGCGTCTACGGCACCAACATGCAGCACGCCTTCATGCTTGCCGGACGCCTCCTCGCCGACCACCCCCGCGCGGCGCGCCAGGTGATCATGGTCACCGACGGCGAGCCGACTGCGCACCTGGTCGACACCCGGTCGGAGCGGGGTCCCGAGGTGTGGTTCTCGTGGCCGCCAGACCCAGAGACGATCGAGCTCACCCTTGCCGAGGCCCTCCGGCTCTCGTCCTACGGCGTGACCCTCAACATCTTCATGCTCGAGGAGGAGCGCGGGCTCGTCGCCTTCATGGAGAAGCTCGCCCGGCTGACCGGCGGGCGGGTCTTCCAGGCCGCGGGCCAGGAGCTGGACCACTTCGTGCTGCGCGACTTCGTCCGGCGCCGGTAGCTCGCTACCGCCCGACGTCCCTCGTCCGGGACATCCGCGCCGCTCCCGCGAACCCCAGCACGCAGAACGAGACGAGCACGGCGATCCTCCAGGGCGACGCATCACCGACCAGCGGGTTGCCGTACAGGTGGAAGAACGAGACGTCGAGCACCCAGTCGGGCCACCCGTACAGCGGGGCGACCTCTTGAATGAAGTAGCTGACGACGGCGACCCCGGTAAGGATGAACACCGCGCCCTGCGGCCGCCACGACGTCCAGAGCGCTCCGATCGCGCCGAACGCGGCCGTGAACGGTACGAGGAGCAACGCGGCGAGGACCACCCGCCCCCGGTCGAACTCGATGCCCCGGCCCGCGGCCAGGACAAACATGGCGCCCAGGGCGGTGACCGCGATGCCCGCGGACGACGCGAGGAGCGCGGCAGCGCGCCGCCGCACCACCCCGGGGCGCCCCAGCGGCAGGGACAGGTCCAGCTCCAGCCGCCCCGAGGCGTCGTCCCGTGCCCAGCCCGCCACTGCGCTGATCGCGAACAACGCGAGGAGGAGCTGGACGGTTCCGATCAGGAACAAGCCGACGAGGCCCGCGGCGATGTCGCCGTCGATGATCCGTACCAGGTAGGCATGCAGTTGAGGCACCCCATCGAGGGCCTGCACGATGCTCGGTGCGAGCGCGACGAAGAAGACGACCTCGGCGACCACGGCGACGACCCACCACGTCAGGGCCACCCGCCGTTCGTACAGCGGCCCCAGGAGTGCATGCCGGTACCAGCCCGCTCCCCGAGGTCCGGCGGAGCCCTTCCTCCGGCGCCGCGCGACAACGAGCGGCTGCCCCAGGTCCCGGCGAGCGAAGGCCAGGGCGGAGAGGACGATCAGGACCACCCCAAGGACGACGAGACCTGCCGTCCCCGACGCCGAGAGCTCCCCGCCGCGGGCGAGGGGGTCCGAGACCGAGAACCAGGCCAGCGGCGACGCCCAGCGGATGCTGCCGAGCGTCTCCGACACCGACCCGAAGCTGTTGAGGAGATTGAGGGCAAAACAGCGACGCGGCGCCGATGCCGAAGGCCGAGCGACGGGAGCTGCCGATCTGCGCCGCGACCGTCCCGAGACCGAACACGAGCAGCATGAGAGCGACGAGGGCGACCGCTTGGAGCGACAGCTCGCGCACGCCGAGCTCGCCGGACGAGGTTCCCAGCAGCCCCAGACTCAACCCCGCCGTGCCGGCCGCCGCCGCCAGCGCGAAGGCGGCCGCCGCCGCCCACACGAGCGTGCTCCGCCCGGCGCCGGCCGCGAGCAACGACTCCGAGATGCCGGCGTCCTCGCTGCCGCGTAGCATCGAGACGGCCAGCCATATCGCCCACAGGCCGAAGAACAGGGGCATCGCTCCGAAGACCCGCCAGCCAAGGTACCCGCCCAGCGTCCCGAGCTCGCTCGGAACGGGCGTCAGGAATGAGATCTGCCGCGCCAGCGCCTCGGTCTGCTTGCCGAAGGCGGCGCGTTGGGCCTCGATGTGTCCTGCCACCGTCATGTACCCGCTCACCTGCACGGCGCCCAGAACGACCAGCGCCACGACCGCGCCGAGGATGGTCCGGCGGTGCCGTCGGAGGAAGAAGCGGGCGGCGATCATGCGCCGCCGGAGCGGTAGATCTCGAGGAAGGTCTCCTCGAGCGTCGGCTCGTGGCTGGTCAGGTTGAGGACTCCCATCCCCGCCAGGGCGTCGACCAGCGGGCCGAAGGATCCCCGCACGAGGCAGCGGGCGGAGGTCCCGTCGACGGCAACGTCCTCGACCCCGGCGACCCGCCGCAGGAGCTGCTCGTCGGGGGGCTGCGCGAATGCGATCTCGACCCGCCGAAGCCGGATCTCGTGGAGATCCGGCAGCCGGATGACCTGTGCCAGTCGCCCCTCCCGCACGACCGCGGCCCGCTCGCAGATCTCCTCCACCTCCGAGAGCACGTGCGACGAGAGGAAGACGGTCGCGCCCTCGGCAACCCGACCGCGGACGAGCTCGTGGAACTGTTGCTGCATGAGCGGGTCGAGCCCGCTGGTGGGCTCGTCGAGCACGAGGAGCTGCGGATCGTGCGCGAAGGCGAGGAGGAGGCCGAGCTTCTGCTTGTTGCCCCGCGAAAGCTCTTTGTAGCGAATCGAGAGGTCGATGGCGAAGCGCTCGCACAGCTCGCCGACCCGTGCGGCGGCTCCACTCGTCGAACGCCCGTCACGTACCCGACGATCTCGCCGGACCGCATGCGCCCGAAGTCCGGCAGCTCCCCAGGGAGATAGCCGATCCGCGCCTTCAGCGCCACCGAGTCGCCTTGGGCGTCGAGGCCGAGCAGGCTCGCACGTCCGCGAGTCGGGCGGATCATGTCCATCAGCAGCCGGATCGTCGTCGACTTGCCGGCGCCGTTGGGGCCGAGGAAGCCGAATACCTCGCCCTCGTGCACCTCGAGGTCGAGGTCGAAGATCCCCCGTTGTTTGCCGTAGTCCTTGGTCAGGCCCTCGGTGACGATGGCCGCCATGCGCGTCAACCTACGGTGTGCCGGGACGGCATAGCCGGATGTCCAGGATCAAGCGGCTTCCGCGGGCGGTGGCAGCTCGCTCGTGCAGCCGCTGCAGCGTGTCGCCTTCACCGGGACGTTGATCATGCAGAACGGGCAGGGGCGTGTCGACGGCGGCTCGGGGTCGGCCCCCGTCCGCTTCACGAGCCGGTTGACGGCCTTCACCAGGACGAAGAGCGTCAGCGCCACGATCGCGAAGTTGACGACCGAGGTGAGGAAGGCTCCATACCGGACGACGCCGCGCCCCAAGTCGGCCCGCAACCCGTTGAAGTCGGGCTCCCCGAAGACGGCGGCCACGAAGTTCATCAGCACGTCGTTGACGAGCGAGGTGACCATCGCGTTGAAGGCGACGCCGATCATCACGCCGATGGCCAGGTCGACCACATTTCCTCGAAGCGCGAACGCCTTGAACTCTTTGAACATCCGGCTCTCCTCTCGCGGACAGGCGCGCGGATGATGGCATCGGCCCTCCGACAGGGCAACGGTGCCGGCCACCTCCTCGGGCAGCAGGTCGACGGAAGAGGGTCTTTCTCCGCAGGGGGTTGCGCCGTCCCGCGGCGCACGTTCGCGCGTGCGGGCCCGCCGCGGGGCCCTGCCGTCTATCCCGGAGACCCGATATGCTCCGAGGTCGATAACCGGACCGGAGAGGTCTTGCGCCAACGTGAGGTCGGGAGCGATCTCCCGTAGGAGGTGAATGGTGAAGAAGAAGATGGCGGTCGCACTCGTGGCCGTGGGTGTCCTGACCTTCGCCGCCTCATTCTCCGCTGCGTTCGCGGATGTCGGCACGGTGGAGGACACGCCCGCGAGCTGCATGGGCATCGAGGCAGCGGCCCTCTCCCCGCCGGGGTCGAGCGGGGAGGTTCCCGACGGCATGCCGGGAATCAAGGCATTCATCGACGAGGCCGCGCCCGGGGTTCCGCCGGGACTCGCCTTCTACAGCGGCGCCGCTCACCTGCACGAGCGCTCACACGAGGGCTGCGACAAGGCGCTCGACTGATCTCGGCCGCATCAGTCCAACGGGTCCGCTCGGGAGTCCTTCCCCCCGACGCCGAAGAGACTGCCGGGGTTTGAGCGCGCCCTTCAGGCCGCCCAACGGTCTGAGGATGTGCCCTCGGGCCTGCCGTTCAGGCGCACCAGACGCCTACCGCTGGCCCCATCCCCCGCCGCCCGGCGTCCGGATCGAGATCACGTCCCCCCGCCGAACCTGGACCGTGCACTTGTCGGCGAGCTCGGTCTCGGCCCCCTCCCGGATGAGCAGGTTGCGCCCCGGCATCCCGGGCTCGCCGCCCTCACGTCCCCACGGCCGCGAGCGCCGCCGGTCGCTCTGCAACGACAACGTCGCTCGCTCGCACAGCACCTCCAGGTCGCGCCGGATGCCCCTCCCGCCCGGGTGGTGCCCCGCGCCGCCACTCCCCTCGCGCAGCTCCGATCGCAGCACCCGGAGCGGGTAGGCGTACTCGACGGCCTCGGCGGGGGTGTTCTTGGTGTTGGTCATCATCGTATGCACGCCGTCCATCCCGGCCCCCCACGGGGCTCCGCCCTGGCCGCCGCCGATCGTCTCGTAGTAGGCGAAGGTGGAATCTCCCAGCAGCAGGTTGTTCATCGTCCCCTGGGAGGCAGCGGGGATCCGGTCGGGGGCGGCGCCGGCCAGTGCCCCCAGCAGCACGTCGACGATGCGCTGGGAGCACTCCACGTTGCCGGCCGAGACCGCCGCGGGAGGCGACGCGTTGACGACCGTCCCCTCCGGCGCGATCACGGTCACCGGCCGCATCGCCCCGGCGTTCGGCGGCAGCTCGGGACCGGTGAGCGCACGCACCACGAAGGTCACCGCCGAGATCGTCACCGGGAGGACCGCGTTGACGTTGCCCTCCCGCTGGGCCGCCGATCCGGTGAAGTCGACCTCCATCGCGTCGCCGTGGATGCGGACCGTCACCGCGATGAGGACCGGATCGCTTCCGATCCCATCCGAGTCCAGCGCGTCCTCGAAGCTCCATTCCCCGTTGGGGAGGTCCGAGATCCCCGCGCGGACGGCACGCTCGGTGTAGTCGAGGAGCGCAGTCATCGCGGCGGCAAGCGCGTCCGGTCCCATCCGCTCGGCGAGCGTGCGCAGACGCTCCGCGCCGGCGACGTTGGCGCCCGCCTGCGCCTGCAGATCGCCGAGTCGCTCCCCCGGGGTGCGCGAATTCGCAACGAGCACGTCGAGCACGGCCTGGTCGGGACACCCGGCTCGCCATGCCAGCACCGGCGGGATGCGGATGCCCTCCTGGAAGATCTCCGTGGAGTCGCCGGGCATGCTCCCCGGTGTCTTGCCGCCCACGTCGGCGTGGTGCGCCCGGTTGGCGACGTAGCCGAGTAGGCGCTCGCCGAGGAACACCGGGGACACGAGCGTGAGGTCGTTGAGGTGCGTGCCGCCGGCGAACGGATCGTTCACCAGGACCGCGTCTGCTTCCTCGAGCGCGGGGAACCGTGCCAGGGCCGCCTCGATGCTTGCCGGCATCGCGCCCAGGTGCACCGGGATGTGCTCCGCCTGCGCGCACATCTCACCGTCGGCCGTGGCGAGGGCACACGAGCAGTCCTCGCGCTCGGTGATGTTCGGCGACCGAGCGGTTCGGCGGAGCACCGTTCCCATCTCTTCCGCAACCCCGGCTAGCGCGTGGCGTGCCACCTCGAGCGAGAGCGAGTCGGTCATCGGGCGATCACCAGGCTGCCGACGGCGTCGACCTCCGCCCGCCATGCCTCGTCGATGAGCACCGTCGAGTCCTCGCCGGTCACGATCGCGGGTCCCTTGACCACATCGCCCGCGCCGAGCGCCGCCCGGGCGTAGACGGGGACGGTGACCACTCCTGCGTCGGTACGGATCTCGCGGCGCGTGAGGGGACGCGCCCCGACTCCCCCCGGCATCCGCGGCAGCGCCAGACCCGGCTCGGGAGCTGAGACGCGCACCCGGAAGGTCACGAGCTCGACGGCCTCGCCGGGCGAGCTCCAACCGAACCGGGCGCGGTGCGCCTCGTGGAACCGTCTCGGCAGCGATTCGAGCCCGTCGAACGCGACGGGGATCTCGTGGGCCTGTCCCGGGTACCGGCAGTCGATGCTCCGCGACAGGCTTGCTGCTTCTGCCCCCTGCGCTCGCAGCTCGGACACCGCCGCTTCCTCCAACTCGGCGAGCACCTCCGCCACGGCGCCCGGATCGGGATCCGCCATCGGGCGGGAGCGCGAGGCGTCGGCGGTGAGCGGCGTCACGAGAAGCCCCAGGGCGGAGAGCACGCCGGGGGCGGGAGGGACCAGCACCGCCGGGATCTCGAGCTCCGACGCGACGGCCGTCGCATGCATCGGCCCCGCACCCCCGAACGCCACGAGTGTAAGCTCGCGCGGATCGCGGCCACGTTCCACGGTGACGACGCGGATTGCCTTGGACATCCCCGCCCGGACGGCGGCCAGCCCGGCGAGCGCGACCTCGCCGACCGAGACGCCGAACGTTCTCGCCACCGACCCGAGCGCCTCCACCGCCGGGTCCCGCTCCAGCCGCGCACGCCCGCCGAGGAACGCCGCGGGATCGAGATGACCCAGCACGAGGTGCGCGTCGGTGACGGTGGGTTCCGTTCCGCCCTTCCCGTAGCACGCCGGCCCTGGGATCGCGCCCGCACTCCTCGGGCCCGCCCGTAGCGCGCCGCCCGAATCGATCCAGAGGATGCTGCCTCCGCCCGCACCCACCGTGTGCACCGCCAGTGCCGGCGTCCGGAACGGCAGGCCGCCGATCGAGGATCCCGACTCGATCGCCGGCTCGCCCCGTTCGACGAGGCAGACGTCGGTCGAGGTTCCGCCCATGTCGAAGGTCACGAGGTCGGTGAAGCCCGATTCCGCGGCAGCGCCGGCCGCGCCGCGGACCCCCGCGGCCGGGCCGGAGACCAGCGTGTGCACCGCCTGGTCGGCAGCCTGTGCGGCGGTCATCGTCCCGCCACCCGAGCGCATCACGATGACGGGGGCGTCGAGATCCGCCACGCGTTCGGAGAGCCTTGACATGTACCGCTTGATCGCGGGCCCGACGTAGGCGCAGAGAACGGTCGTGGAGGCGCGCTCGTACTCGCGGAACTCCGGGAGGACGTCGGTGGACAGGCAGACGCGCACCTCCGGCTCGACGGACGCGACGAGCTCTCGGATCCTCCGCTCGTGCACCGCGTTCGCGAAGGAGAAGAGCAGGCAGACCGCGACCGAGTCGACCCCCTCGCCGATCAGGGCGGCGAGGGCGCGCCGCGCGCCGTCCTCGTCGAGCGGGCGGATGATCTCGCCCCCCGGGCCGATCCGCTCGGCGACGCCGATGGTGAGGGCCCGCGGGACGAGCGGCTCGGGACGCCGCGTACGCAGGTCGTAGAGGGAGGGCCGGTTTTGCCGGCCGATCCGCAGGAGGTCGCGGAACCCTTCGGTGGTGATGAGGGCGGTCCGAGCCCCCCGGCGTTCGAGGACGGCATTGGTCGCGACCGTCGTCCCGTGCGCGATGAGCCCAGGCGGCGGGCTTCCCGCGCGGTCGAGCGCCTCTCGGACCCCGCGCTCGAAGCCCTCGCTCTGGTCCTCGGTCGTGGCAAGCTTCCAGGTCGTCACGGTGCCGCCGTGGACGACTGCGACGTCGGTGAAGGTTCCGCCCACGTCCACACCGACCCGTGCGCCCTCCGGCACTGCCATCGATTTCAGATCCTAGTCGGCCGCGTCACGCACGGAGGTGGCTTACCTCGGCCTTTTAATTGACAGATATGCGTCTTCTATCACGCTTACCCGGTGCTTTGATCGAACGCCGGTCCCCGGCTGACCACCGCAATAGACGAGGAGACGAACACCTGTTCGGTTACAATTTGGAGCATGGGTAACGGTGGGAAGGTCGTCGAGCGAGAGCTTGCACGGGGACTGCGACGTGAGGGTGGCACCCTCGAGGAGATCGCCGGCAGGCTCGGCGTGGCGAAGAGCTCGGTGTCCCTCTGGGTACGGGATGTGCCTTTCACGCCGCGTCTCCCCCAGTACCGGTCGGGGACCCGGAGCCAGAGTGTCCTGCATCTGGCGAAGCTTCGCCAGATCGAGGAGCTCGATCGCGAGGGCCTCGCCCGCCTCGGAATGCTGACGGATCTTGCGTTCCTGGCGGCCGGGACGGCCCTTTACATCGGAGAGGGAAGCAAGCGGGACGGGATGGTTGCGTTCGCGAACACCGATCCAATGGTTATCCCCTTTTTCTGGCTCTAATGACATCGATGTGGGTCACCCGAGCCCCCGCTGGTGGGGAAGGCAGAGGTTGACCGGGCCGCACACGAGCATGACGAGCGCGAGGGCGGCCTCGGCGGAGTGGAAGCCGTAGGCCCTTCGGACCACCAGCCTGACTTTGTTGTTCAGGGCCTCCAGGCGGGCGTTGTTGAGCTTGAGCCGGATGGCGGCGAGGATGCCGGGGAAATGCTTGCGGATGGTCTCGGCCAGCTTCACGAACGGCTCCAGGCGACTGCGCTGGGCCTGCGAGCACCACCGAAGCAGCAGCTGCTCCGCCTCCTGCGCCGATAGGTCGGGGGAGAAGATCTCCCGCAGCGCCTCTTTCAGGCGATAGGCTCGCCAGGCAGCGCCCCCCTGCCGGCGGAGCTTGCGGAGGGTGGCCGCCTGCTCGTCGGTGAGCTTCTTCGGGTTCTTGAGCAGCACCCAGCGGGCTCCCTTGAACGTCTTGGCCTTGTCCTTGTCGGTGCGTCGCATCTCGTTCCACACCCGCCGCCGGACCTGCTCTAAGGCCTTGGTGGCGAGGGCTACGACGTGGAAGGGGTCGAAGCAGATGGTGGCCTGGGGGGCGTGGCCCGAGGCGCGCACGCTCTTCTCATAGGCGGGGCTCATGTCCATCGAGACCGCCTGGATCTTCGAGGAGCGCTCCTTTCCCAGCTCCTCGAAGAAGCGGTCGGCGGCGGCGGTGTCCTTGCCCTCGGTGCCCCACACCACCTTGCCCCGGCGATGGTCGGTGACCAGGGTGAGGTAGCGGTGGCGCTTGCGCCACGACACCTCATCGACGCCGATCTCGAACAGCTCCTCAAGCCGGTTGGGGTCGAGCTCGTCGGGCAGCACCCTCGAGACGATCGCCCCCACGGTTCGCCAGGCGATGCGCACCAGGGCGGTGACCGCGGTGGCGTCCATCCGGGAGGCCAGCCACGCCACCAGGTCCTCGAAGTCCCGGGTGAACTCGCTGCCGTGCCGGGCGAAGGGAACTCCCTCCACCCGGACGCCATGGGCCGGGCAGCGCAGGCGGCGCAGTGCTGCTCTGAGCTCCAGCACCCGCGTCCCGAGATCGAGGTGTCGCCATCTCGACTCCACCGGGCGGGT
This sequence comes from Actinomycetota bacterium, assembly GCA_050693875.1. Lineage (GTDB taxonomy): Bacteria > Actinomycetota > CADDZG01 > JAHWKV01 > JBOGWP01 > JBOGWP01. Next base: position 439 of record JBOGWP010000119.1, on the reverse strand, counting down.
GTCGTAGCGGGCCCCGGTGGAGTAGTCGCAGAGCGGGCAGGCGAGCCGCCGCCGGCGCAGACCCACCGTGACGATCACCCGGTTCTCCTGGAACGCAACCTTGCGTACGTTCACGCCGGGAAGGTGCAGCAGGTGCTTATATGCCGCTGTGACGCGCATGGGTCGTGGCCTCCGGCTCGGTTGGCTTGGTGGCTCCGAACCTACGGTCGAGACCCGTGCGCGTCGCGGATTTCCTGCTTTCCGTCCCGAAGCTGCCCTCTACCTGCTCATTTGCCTCGACTGATTCCCTATCGGGGATGCCGGTGTCAAGCGGGCATCTTGACCGAGCCTGTCCGGCTCCGTGAGGATTGACGGTCGGGAAGGTCGCCCCGTTCGCTTGCGCCTCGAGCGCTGAGCTTCGAATGTCCCGCGAGGACTTTCTGGGGGGCCTTCCCCCTCT
>JBOGWP010000118.1:0-1563 GCA_050693875.1 Actinomycetota bacterium | reverse complement strand
GTCAGGCCTGCCGCGGCGAGCACGCTCGCGGTGGAAACCCACGGGCCCCAACGGCCGGGAGGTCCAGACCACGCGCGGTGTTGCGTCATTCATCCGACGCCTCGGAGGTGGAATGTCATGGCCAAGCAAGGTGCCGGCCTTCCGTACGTGTCCGTTCTGGAAGGCCGGGCATCGTGGGCTCTGTTCCGGTGCTGATGGCGAGCGTGGTTTGCGCCTGAGTTTGCGATACGGATCTGGTTTGTGATCAGACAGCATCTGCTTGGGTTCCTGACCCAGGAGGGAGCGTCTGATCATGTCCGATTCGAGCCGTGGCAGCGATCGTCTCGGCCGGCGGGCCAAGCGGTTCTTGACCCCGCTGCAGAAATACGAGATCTGGCTGCAGCTGGTCCGTCAGGAGACCACCATCGGCGAGGCCGCCGACCACTGGGAGGTGGACCGCTCGACCATCATGCGGCTGCGCGAGGTCGCCAAGCAGGGCGCGCTGGCCGCGCTGGCCGAGTCCCGGCCGGGGACGCGCTCCAAAGAGCACGACCTGGAGCTGACGCAGGCCAAGGCGGAGGCGGCGCGGCTCGGCGAGGCGCTCAAGGAGCTGGCCGTCAAGCTGCTGCTGGTGGAGGGAAAAGGGCGCTGGGGCTGAGTGGCCGGGTCCCACGCCGCGTCGAGGCGGCCACCAAGGCCGGCCTGCTCGAGCTGTCGACGATCTTGCTCTTATCCGTGCCCGCGAACCGCCCCGCCTGGATCCATGCATCGGGGAAGTGTCGTTCGCGCTCGAACCCGAACAAGAGCATCCCGCCAACGGTGGGGACCTTGCGGCCTTGGTGCGGGGCCAGGAGGCGGAGCGTCTCGAGATCCGCGCGGCCGAGCCTGCGAACCGGGGCGAAGAACTCGGAAGCAGCTCGGAAGTCGATGGCTTCCGAGTCCAGACCCGGCATGGGGCGCTGTCGAAGGCCTCACCGAGGGCGGAGCGCCGGAGCTCCCCGGCCAGACCCTTGTCGGCCTGGCGGTTCGTCGAGCCCACCCGGACGTAGACGCCCTCGTCGGGGCCCTCCCGCCTCAGGTAGTAGGGGCGACTCGGACTGGGGTACACCTGGACGGCCATGACGTGCGTCTTCCGCCATGGCAGGACCTCGAGGTCCGGTACCAGGCGGGGCTCGATGTTGTGGCTGATCAAGTTGGCGAGGCGTTCCTCTAGGTCGAGGGGGTCGGCGACTCCTCGGACCCGCCCGGTCCCGTCCTCGACGCCCACGAGGAGCACCCCGCCGGCCGTGTTAGCGAATGCCTGGATTGCGATCCCCGAGAGATTCCAGACTCTGCTGGCTCGAATCCTTCGTCGCGATAGCTTCGCGACCGAGCTCGGGAGCGTGGTGCTGGCGAGTCAACTTCACTTCCTTTACGCCCTGGACAGGGAGTGGGCCGTCGCGAGTATGCTCCCCCTTTTGTACTTGGTTAGCGCCCGGCCGGGCGCCGGGCTCAGGGAGCCCTCGGCGTGAGGATGGCGAGGGGCGCCACGATTGGCACCGGCGATCTGAGGAGCTCGCCGAAGATCGCCATGGCGTCCGCTCC
>JBOGWP010000117.1:0-17096 GCA_050693875.1 Actinomycetota bacterium | reverse complement strand
AGTACCTCGTGCGCGCCAAGGAGGGGACCATCCGACTGGCCGCCGCCCAGCTCCTCGTCATCGGGGCCCAGCGCCGGGTGTGGGAGCGACGGATGGGCGAGCTGCTCCTCGGTGCCCCCCGCCGAGGCAGAGCCAAGCAGCCGAGGGAGGACGAGCTGGGGAAGGCTGTTCCTGGCGGCGAGATCTACCTGAGCTTTCCGGGCCTCGGTGACCGCCTCGCCGCCAGGATCGCCGGCGAGATCGGCGACATCGGTAACTTCGACACGCCCAACGCCTTGCAATGCTACGCCGGCAAGGCACCGGTCACCCGCCGGAGTGGCAAGAGTGAACTCGTCGTGGCCGTGCGGCTTCCCTGCAACGGGCATCTGCGGGATGCGACCCAGCAATGGGCCTTCTGCAGTCTGCGCGGATCCGACTGGGCACGCGCCTTCTACGACGGCCAACGAAGCAGGGGAAGGGCCACAACGCCACCCTGCGCGCACTGGGGAACCGCTGGCTCGAGGTTCTCTGGCATTGGCCTCAGGAAGGGTGCCCGCTACAACGAGGAAGTCCACGTCGCCAACCGCCGCCGATCCCTGGCCGCGCAGAGCGAGCCGAGAAGGGCTGTCGCCTGACGGCTGATTCGGGGCGGTGGTTGACAAAGGGTGTCTCATCGCACCGGCAGCCGACCCCGCGCCCTGTCAGGCCGGGGCGGCAACCGGCTGGCTCAGCTCTTGCCGCTGCCGCCCGACGATCTCCGCCACCCCGCGGCGTCCCAGATCGAGCATCCGCTGGAGGTCGCCTTCCGAGAACGGCTCGCCTTCGGCGGTGCCCTGGATCTCGACGAACCGGCCTGAGCCGGTGAGCATGATATTCATGTCGACCTCGGCGGCGGCGTCCTCCTGATAGTCGAGGTCGAGGCAGGTCACCCCGCCGACGATCCCGACGCTGACTGCGGCCACCTCCTCGCGCAGCGGCGAGACGGACAGCCGGCCCCGGGCGACCAGCAGGTTGCACGCATCCGCCAGGGCGAGATACGCGCCGGAGATCGACGCGGTCCGCGTCCCGCCGTCGGCCTGGAGCACGTCGCAGTCGATCCAGACCGTCCGCTCCCCCAGCGCGGGCAGGTTGCACACCGCCCGCAGCGCCCGTCCGATCAGGCGTTGGATCTCCTGCGTTCGGCCACTCGGACGTCCCCGGTTGACCTCGCGGGGGGTCCGTACCTCGGTCGAGCGCGGCAGCATCGAGTACTCGGCGGTGACCCAGCCCTTCCCGGTTCCGCGAAGGAAGTCCGGCACGCGCTCCTCGAGGGAGGCGGTGACGAGGACCCGGGTCCGCCCTGACTCGTACAGCACCGAGCCCTCGGCATGGTCGACGAACCCGCGGGCGATGCGGATGGGGCGGAGCTCGTCCGGGCGGCGCCCGTCGGGGCGAGTCATGAAGGGTGAAGCCTACCTCTTCGATCCTAGACGTCGAGCCGGAGGTTGTCGGCGGCGAGGACGATCTCGCCGCCGTAGCGACCGCGGGCCAGCGCCACGCTTTCCTCCGGGTCCAGCCCGGGCGAGATGTGGGTGAGGACGAGCATCCCCACCCCCGCCTCGGCCGCCATGGCGCCTGCCTCCTCGGCGGTCATGTGCACGTCGGCGAGGTCGGGGTCGGGCTGATGGAGGCTGGCTTCGGCGATCAGGACGTCCGAACCCCGGGCGAGCTCGGTCACCCCCGGGGAGGGTCCGGTATCGGCGGTGTAGGCGACCACGCGCCCATCGACCTCGGCTCGGACCGCGAGGGTCTCGATCGGGTGCCGTGACCGGGCAAAGCGGAGTCGGATGTCACCGACCGCGAACTCGCTCTGATCGGAGATCACCTGGAAGCTCAGGTAGGTGCAGAATGCATCGCCGACGCCAGGGGTCAGCAGTCGCCGCAGATGATCCTTGGCACCGGCCGGTGCGTGGACGGGGATCCCCCGCGGCCCCCGGCTGTCCCTCGAGTACGCAAGGCCGTGGTAGAAGGGGAAGACGTCGAGAATGTGGTCGATGTGCAGGTGGGACAGCACCACCGCGGAGAGCATGTGATAGTCGGTGTGCCGCTGGAGGTTCGCAAAGGTTCCCGGTCCGCAGTCGAGCCAGACGTCGGTCGATCCGCTGCGCAGCAGGTATCCGGAGCATGCCAGGCCCGGCTGCGGGAACGTGCCGCTCGCCCCAAGCACGATGACCTCGAGTCCCACGGTCAGAAGCTCCCCGAAGCGGAGGTGACCGGAAGCTCCCGCTGCTCGACCTCGTCGAGGCGGGGAAGGAACAGCGAGCCGACGCGCCGAAACTCCCCCGGGTCTCCCGAGACGATGAAGCGGCGCCGTCCCAGTGCCTTGACCCGCCGGAGCAGACCCTGGGCGACGAGCATGGCGTAAACCTCCTTGGCGACCTCGTCGGCCGAGGAGACGAGCTCCACCTCCCCGTTGGTCACCCAGTGGAGCACCCCTTTGAGCAGCGGGTAGTGGGTGCAGCCGAGGATCAGCGTGTCCACCTCCTCGGCGAGCAGCGGCGTCACGTACTCCTGCGCGAGCTCGATCAGCTCCTCCGAGAAGGTGTCGCCGGCCTCGATGCGGTCGACGAAGGCAGGGCAGACCTGCGTGTGGATCTCGACGTTCTGGCGGGTTGCCTCCAGGGCGCGCTGATACTGCCCGCTGCCGATGGTCACCTGGGTTCCCAGCACCCCGACCTTGCGGTTGTGGGTGGCCCGCGCCGCGGCGCGCACCCCCGGTTCGATCACGCCGACCACGGGGATGTCGTAGCGGCTTCGCGCTTCGGCGCCGGCCGCGGCGGTCATCGCGTTGCACGCCACGACGAGCATCTTCACGTCCTGCGCGACCAGTAGGTCCATGATCTCGAAGGCGAACCGCCGCACCTCATCGATCGTGCGCGGCCCGTACGGAGACCGGGCGGTGTCGCCGATGTAGATCAGGTTCTCCTGCGGGAGCAGCTCCTCGAGCGCCCGCACGACCGTGAGTCCCCCGACCCCCGAGTCGAACACCCCGATAGGGCGATCGTCGCCGTGGCTGCTCACCACGGCATGTACTCCACGTCCTTGCCCCCTTCCTCCGGTGGCTTCACCCAGATCCCCGTGGAAAGGTACTTCCACCCGCCGTCGGCGAACAGGCACACGATCTCCCCCGAGGAGAGCGTGGCGGCCACCCGGCGGGCCACATGTACGGTGGCGCCGGCGGAGATCCCTGCGAAGACCCCCTCCACGCGCAGCAGCTCCTGCGTCCAGCGCACCGAGTCGGCCGCGTTCACCTTCAGCTTGCGGTGGATCACGGAGCTGTCCAGCACCTCCGGCACGAACCCGTCGTCGAGCGAGCGCAGGCCGTAGACGAGATCCCCCTGCTCCGGCTCCGCCGCGACGATCTGCACGTTCGGCTTCGCCTTCCGGAAGAAGCGCCCCACCCCGGTGAGCGTGCCGCCGGTCCCGAGTCCGGCCACGAAGTGCGTGATGCCGGGCACATCGCGAAGGATCTCGGGCCCGGTCGTCTCCTCGTGGGCGCGAGGGTTTGCCTCGTTCCCGTACTGATAGAGCATGAAGTACTTGTCGTCGGACGCCGCCATCTCGCGGGCGACCTGGATGGCTCCGTTCGACCCCCGCTCGCCCGGAGACGGCACCACCTCGCCGCCGAACATCTCGATCATCCGGCGCCGCTCCTCGGAGGCGGTCTCCGGCATGACGCACACCAGCCGGTAGCCGCGTTGCTGGGCGAAGAAGGCCAGGGAGATGCCGGTGTTGCCCGACGTGGGCTCGAGCAGCACCTTGTCGTGGGTGAGGCGCCCCGATGCCTCGGCGGCATCGATCATCGCCCGGGCGATGCGGTCCTTGAGCGAGCCGGTAGGGTTCTGGCCTTCGAGCTTGGCCCAGATCTTGACCCGGGGATTCGGCGAGAGGCGGTGGATGCCGGCGACTGGAGTGTTGCCGATCAGCGCCGTGACGTCATCGGCACGCACGTCAGCACATCGGCCGGGCGGGAGCGACGACGGCGCTGCGGTCCATCGCAGCCGGCCCGCAATCCTCGCCTCCGGCCACCGCCGGAAGGATCGACACCACGTCACCCTCGTCGATCTGGGTCTTCAGCCCGGCCAGGTACCGCACGTCCTCGTCGTTCACGTACACGTTGACGAAGCGGTGGACGTCCCCCTCATGCGATATCACCTGCTCACCCAGCGCGGGATAGCGCCCCGCAAGCTCGTTCAGCACCTCGCCGAGCATCCCCGGCCGCACCTCGACGCTTCGTTCACCCCCGACATGGGAGCGCAGCATTGCCGGGATCCGAACCTCTACGGACATGTCGAAGCTCCTTGCCCCCGGAGACGATCTCGAAGGCAGACCGTCGGCGCCGCCCCCGGCGTCCCAGTGGGGGCCCTCGAGGCAGCGGTCACGATACCACCAGCTCCACTTCCTCCACGTCGCCGGTCTCGTCCCGCCAGCTCTTCTTGTGGATGTAGTACCCGCGCGACAGCGGGTTCGAGTGGTCGGCCAGCGAGACGATCAGGTACACCGAGTCCGGGTAGTGGGCGTTGCGGATGTCGGTCGGCGATGGGTAGGGCGCGCTGGCGACGTGCGAGTGGAAGATGACGACCGGCTCCAGGTCGTTGGCATCCATGTCGTTCATCGCCTGGAGCATCTCTCGGTCGGCGGGGCGGTAGAGCACCGGCGAGGCGGCAGCGTTCGTCATCGGATAGATGCGCTCCGCCTTGCCGTCGCGCCCCCCGAGAAATCCACACGCCTCGTTCGGCAGGCCGGCAATGCAGTGGCGAACCATGTGGTCGTAGATGTCCTGCGGGATCTCGAGCCGTCTCATGGCATCACCCGGATCCTCCCGGCCTCCCCCCCGACGATACGGCCGATCGGCGCCGCCACCGGAGTCGCTCGTGCGGCGAGCGCGGCCAGCAGGGGCGGGAGGCGCTCCTCGTCCACCGCAATCAGCAGCCCGCCCGAGGTCTGGGCGTCGAAGAGGATGGTGCGGGTCGCGTCGTCCACGCGCCCGTCGGCGTCCACGAAAGACGAGAAGTAGGAGATGTTGCGGCGGGTGCCGCCCGGGACGAGGTCGCGGGCCACGAGCTCGCGCACGCCGTCGAGCACCGGCACCGCTCCAGCGTCGACCTCCGCCGACACCCCCGAGAGCCGCGCCATGTTGTGGAGATGGCCGACGAGGCCGAACCCGGTGACGTCGGTGGCGGCGCCGGCGCCGGCCTCGAGCATCGCCTCCGCCGCGCCGGCGTTGAGCGTCGCCATGAGCTGCGTCGCCTCGGCGACCAGTCCCGCCGGCGCCGACTGGCGCTTGAGCGCCGTGGCGATGATCCCCATCGAAAGAGGCTTGGTGAGGACGATCACCATCCCCGGCGCTGCGGTCGAGGCTCGCACGACCTTGTCGGGGTGGCTGGTCCCGGTCACGGCCATGCCGTACTTCGGTTCCTCGTCGTCGACGGTGTGCCCGCCGACCACGGAGACCCCGGCCTCGGCAGCCTTGTCTGCACCGCCCTCGAGCACACGCGCGAGGAGATCGAACGACAGCTCGCGGGGCCACCCGACCAGGTTGAGGGCCAACAGCGGGCGGCCGCCCATCGCATACACGTCGCTGAGCGCGTTGGCGGCCGCGATGGCGCCCCAGTCGTACGGGTCGTCGACGATCGGAGTGAAGAAGTCCACCGTCTGGATCAGCGCCAGGTCGGGCGTCAGCCGGTAGACGGCCGCGTCGTCAGGGGAGTCGAGGCCCAGCAAGAGGTTGGGATCCTCGCTCCTCGCATGCTCCCCGAAGCGGCGCAGGACCTGCGCCAGGTCAGCAGGACCGAGCTTGCACGCTCAGCCGGCGCCGTGCGAGAAGCTGGTCAGCCTGACGGTTTCGGTCTCCATCCCCCTGTTATACCGCCCGGTCGAAGGATAAGCCCCCGGCCCCCGCGCCCCGATTTGCGACCGCGTCGGCCGCCGGACGCTTCAGGAAGGGCCGGAGGCGGTAGCCTTCTCGTATGGCAAAGCCGGAGCGGCAGCCTCGCGCGTCTGAGAAGCCCGCCAAGCCGGGCACGCCCGCCCCGGAGGAGGCGGCGGCGCCGGGCAGGAGCGCCCGGTCGTCGGACGGGCGCCCACCGGGAGCGGAGAGAGAGAAGAAGCACCCGAAGAAGAGCGAGAGCGCCATGCCCACCGGCATGCTCGGCCGAGCAGGCCGCCTCGCGGCTGCGTCGCTCAAGAGCTCCCTTCGGGTCGCCTTCGCCGGTCCCCGCCTGCTGCTCGGAAGGGACGCAGGCTCGCGTCTCCTCGAGCTCCACGCCGGCGCCGCGCAGGACCTCCTCGCAACCCTCGGCCGTCTCAAAGGCGCCTCGATGAAGGTGGGCCAGCTCGCCTCGTTCATCGACGCCGGAGTCCTCCCCGAGGAGGTGCGCGACACCTACCAGCAGGTGCTGGGATCGCTGCGCGACGCCGCTCCGCCGATGAAGCCGAAGCTCGTGAAGGAGGTCTTCAAGGCGGAGTTCGACGCCGAGCCGGAGGAGCTGTTTGCAAGCTTCGAAACCAAGCCGGTGGCTGCGGCGAGCCTCGGCCAGGTCCACCTCGCCTCCCTGGACGACGGGCGTGAGGTCGCCGTGAAGATCCAGTACCCGGGCATCGAGGCCGCGGTCCGCTCTGACATGGCGATGACCGCCGCGGTCAAGCCGCTCGTGCCGCTGCTCGCGCCGGGCCTCGACGTGCACGAGGCCCTGGAGGAGATGCGCACCCGCGTGCTCGAGGAGTGCGACTACATCCTCGAGGCCGAGAGCCTCGACACGCTCGCCCGCCACTACGAGGGCCACCCGTTCGTGTACGTCCCGAGCTCGGTGCCCGAGCGGACCACCCGGCGCATCCTCACGATGGAGCGGACGCAGGGGGCGACCTTCTCGCAGATCAAGCGGCTGCCGAAAGCGGAGCGAGACCGCGTGGGCGAGATCCTCTTCCGCTTCTACTACGGGTCGCTGCACCGATACGGGTTCACCAGCGCCGATCCCCATCCCGGCAACTACATGCTGATGGAGGACGGACGCATGGCGTTCTTCGATTTCGGGCTCGCCTGCAACCTCGACCCGCGCATGTCGCCGCACATGCTCGGCGGGCTGATCGCACTGCGCGATCACGACGTCGACAAGCTCTTCGAGCACGGGCTCGCCATGCGCTACGTCACCCGGGCTCACACGGATCCGCAGCGCTTCTTCGATTGGGTGGCGTTCTCGCTCGATCCGATCCGAGCGGACCGCGACTACACGTTCAAGCGCCAGTTCATCGCCGACCGCACTGCCGCGATGCTCGATCCTCGCAACCCCTGGTGGTCGTTCATCCGCCAGCTCAACCTGCCCCGATGGGCGGTGCTGATCTACCGCCTGGAGCTCGGCCTGTTCGCCGTGCTCGCCCAGCTCGGCGCGACCGCCAACTGGCACCGCATCACGATGGGGTTCTACGGCGACGCGCCTCCGGCCGGCGAGCTCGGGCAAGCCGAGTGGCAGTGGCTGCGGGATCGGACGCGACCGGAAGACGGGCCGGCCGCCGGCACCCCTTAGGGATCAGCTCGCGGCGGCCAGTATCGGCCACGGAAATAGACCAGCGGCTCCTCGACGTCGTGCACATCGACCTCCTCGATGAGGCCGCGCACCAGCCGGTAGTAGCCTGCCTCGCTCGAGCCCTCGAGGCGGCAGCGGGCTCGGGCCGGCACGTCGGAGAGGATCGGCCCCCAGCCGGACTCCTCGACCTCGAGACCCCGGAACACGCCGCCCGGGCTCGGCCGCACGCGGGCAAAGCGATCGGCAAGGTCGCGATGACGCCGCTCCAGCACGTGCACGACGAAGACGCCCGTCGAGCGAATCGCGTCCCATAGCTCCCCCGGGTCGCCGATGAGCCCCGCGACGAGCGAGGGCTCCCCGTCGGCGACCACCAGGGACGACACGGTGAGCCCGGCGCGCTCCTCCGGCGGGCCCGACGTCCAGATCGTCACGGGGCTCGCCAATCGCCCCCGCAGTCGGCGGGCGGGGCTGCGAAGCTCCGGGGGGGCCGCGAACGGATGCTCGTAGTGGATGCCGCCCTGGTCCGCCATCGGTGCGCAACCATAGCTTGGGTCGGCACCCCCGGGTACAGTCTTGCCGATGCGAGCGCAGCAGGCGCGGGAGCGCATTTTCCGTGGGCTCAACGAGGACCAGCGGTCGGCCGTCGAGGCGGTGCGCGGTCCGGTGTGCATCCTTGCCGGCGCCGGCTCCGGGAAGACCACCACGATCACCCGCCGGATCGCCCAGCAGGTCGCCACCGGCGCGTTCCGCCCCGGCCAGATCCTCGCGGTGACCTTCACCGACAAGGCGGCGGGCGAGATGGGCAGCCGTCTCCAGGCGCTGGGGGTCGAGGAGGTCCGGGCGAGCACGTTCCATGCCGAGGCGCTGCGCCAGAGCGCCCGCTACTCGGGGACTCAGCTCGAGGTCCTGCCCGCGAAGGTCCCCCTCCTGCAGTCGCTCGTGCGGTCGCTTCCTCCCCCCTACCGATTCGTTCCCACTCGCGACGTGGCGGCGGAGATCGAGCGTGCCAAGAACCGGCGGGTCACCGCGGAGCGTTATCTCGAGTCGTTGGGCGACCACGCTCCCCCCGTCCCCCCCGACCTCATGGCAGGCCTTTACGGCTCCTACGAGCGGCGAAAGGAACGGGCGCGCCTCATCGACTTCGAAGATCTCCTCGAGCGCACCATCGTGCTCCTCGAGGAGCGGCGGGAGGTGGCCGACGAGATCCGGGACCGCTACCGGGCCTTCACCGTCGACGAGTACCAGGACGTGAACCTCCTCCAGGAGAGCCTGCTACGCGCCTGGACGGGCGGACGAGACGATCTATGCGTGGTCGGCGACGACTACCAGTCGATCTTCGGGTTCACGGGGGCGACACCCGAATATCTGCTCGGCTTCCCCGGCCGCTTCCCGGCCTGCCGGGTCTTCCTGCTGACCAGCAACTATCGCTCCACCCCCAACATCCTTCACGTGGCCAACCGCCTCGTGCCGCGGTTGGGCGGCTCGCCCAAGCTCCTTCGCCCCACCCGCAGCTCGGAGAGCCTGCCGGTCTTCCAGGAGCTGTGGACCGGCGAGGAGGAGGCGGACTGGGTGGCCCGCCACTGCGCGAGGCTCGCTGCAGAAGGCCTCGCCTGGGAACAGATGGCGATCCTCTACCGCATCAACGCTCGTTCGGAGGCCTTCGAGGAGGCACTGGCGCGCGCCGCCGTTCCCTATCAGATCGCCGATTCCCCCTTCCTTCGCCGGCCCGCCGCCCGGGCCGTCCTTGCGCGGCTGAAGAAGCTTTCCGGGTACGACGACCTCCTCACTTCGGTCCGGGAAGTCGTCAGGGGGCTCGGCTACCGCGACGACGACTCCACGCTCGAGGGGGAGGAAGCTACCCGGCAGGCCGACCTGTCGCGGCTCCTGCGGCTCGCCGGAGATTTCTCCGAGGGCGGAGTGGCCGCGTTCGTGAGCGATCTCATCTCCCGCTTCACCATCGAGGGTGACGGGCGCGGGGTCCATTTGCTCACCTACCACCGCGCCAAGGGCAAGGAGTGGGATGCGGTCTTCCTCCCCAGGCTCGAGGACCGCGAGCTTCCCTTCGCGCTGGCGAAATCGCCCGACGCGGTGGCCGAGGAGCGTCGCCTCCTCTACGTCGGCATCACCCGGGCCCGCCGCTTCCTCCTCGTCAGCTGGGCCCGTCAGCGTGAGGGCGAACGTCCCTCGGTACGGCGCCCTTCGCCGTTCCTCGCCGAGATCGCCGGCCTCGACGACGGCCGGCGCCCGGCCGCCGGCCGAGGGGCGTCGGCTCGCCCCGACGACGAGCTGATGCATCGGCTCAAGGCCTGGCGCCTGGCGGAGGCGCGCGAGCGCGGAGTTCCTGCCTACATCGTCTTCTCCGACGCGGTGCTGACCGAGATCGCGGCGGCGAAGCCGAGGAACGTCGATCAGCTGCTTCGGGTGAAAGGAATCGGCCCGGCGAAGGCCGCCGCCTACGGCGAGCAGCTGCTTCGGGTGCTCCAGGCGGGGTCTGACGGGGTGACGTGACCGGGCGCGGAGCGTCCATAATGCTCGGCCTCCTCTCTCCCGCGTGAAGCGGCCATCCAATGCCTGCGGGCAATCACGCGAACGGCACCGCCCAGGAGCTCCTTCTGGATCTGGTCTCGGCAGCGCCCGTGACCTACTGTTTGTCTGTGGTCGAGATCGCGCCCGTGGGCGAGGGCTGGAGGACTCTCTCCAGGGGTTTGTGGAACGAGGCTCGGGCAATCTTCGAGGAGGAGCTCGAGGCCGGCGACTCGGCCCAAGCCCTCGAGGGACTGAGCTGGGCAGCATGGTGGCTCGATGATGCGGAGGCGGTCTTCGAGGCGCGCGAGCGTGCCTACCGTCTCTACAAGAAGGGCGGGGATCCCGCGAGCGCAGCCCGCATGGCCACGTGGCTCGCAGCGGATCACCTTGATTTCCACGGGGCACTGGCGGTGGCGGGCGGTTGGCTCCGGCGGGCGAGGCGCATGCTCGAGCCCCTGGATCCCGCGCCCGATCACGGCTGGCTTGCCTTCCACGAGGGCTATGTGGCCCATATCACCGGCGACGCGGAGCAGGCACAGGAGCTTGGCGCTGAGGCGGCTCACCTCGGGCGGAGATTCGAAGTTCCCGACCTCGAGATGCTCGGTCTTGCCCTCCAGGGGGCCAGCCTCGTCGCATCCGCTCGGGTCGACGAGGGCATGCGCTGTCTCGACGAGGCCACCGCGACCGCCCTGGCCGGCGAGGCGACCGTCCCGATCTCGAGCGCTTGGACCTGCTGCTTCATGGTTGGCGCCTGCACCGCCGCGCTCGACTACCAGCGCGCGTTCGAGTGGTGCGACCGGATCGCCGAGTTCGCGGAACGCTACGGAAGCCGCTACATGCTCGCCTACTGCCGCGCCAAGTACGGCGAGGTGTATCTCTGGCGGGGCCGGTGGGTCGATGCCGAGGCGCTCCTGGAAAGCTCAATCGAGGACTTCTTGCGCTCGCGCCCGGCCTGGGCGGCGGACGCTCTGGTGGGATTGGCCGAGCTGAGGCGGCATCAGGGGAGGTCGGAGGAGGTGTCGCGGCTGCTCAGCCGGGCGGGCGCATCCACGGCTTCCCAGCTCTGTGGCGCCCGCCTGGCGCTCGACCGGGGCGAAGCGCTTCGGGCCGTGGAACTGGGCGAGAGGCTGCTGCGCCGGCTGCCCGCGGGGCGCTGGCTCGAGCGTGCTCCCGTCTTGGCGCTGCTCGTCCGGGCCCGCGTCGCGCGCGGCGAGCTCGAGGAGGCCGCCGGCGCCGTCGAAGCGCTTCGAGAAACCGAACGGCGGGTCGGGACCGCACCGTTCACGGCGTCCACCGATCTGGCCGAGGGGATCTTGGCCGCCGCAACGGGAGAGCACGAGCGTGCTCGGCCGCTTCTTGAGGATGCCCTTGACTGCTTCGAGCGATGCGGAGCGCCGTTCGAGGCCTCCCAGGTCAGGATCGAGCTTGCCACAAGCCTGGCCGCGGTGGGCCGCACCGAAGCGGCCGAGCGCGAGGCGGTCACCGCGCGGGATCGGCTGATCGAGCTCGGGGCCGACGCGGAGCGCGCCCGCCGGCTGCTGGAGGGTCCCATCCGCGGCGGCGTGGCCTCACGGCTGCCCGAGGTCACCCCGCGCGAGCGCGAGGTGCTGAAACGCCTGGCCGAGGGGCTCACCAACCGGCAGATCGCCGAGCGGCTTGTGGTGAGCGAGCACACCATCCATCGCCACGTCACCAACATCCTTCGCAAACTCGACCTGCCCTCGCGAACGGCGGCGGCGGCCTACGCGGCGCGGTCGGGCCTGCTCGGCGACGCGGACATATAGCCAGAGTCGGCGATCCCCGGCTGAAAGATGGCCGGTTCTGGCGAAGTCGAGACGGGTCTTCGCGAGTAGCTTCGCTGCCATGAAACGTCGAGCGGCCTCGATGCGATTGTTCGCAGAGTTGGCAGCCCTCGCACGGATCGACGAAATCGGAACGCGGCGCGAGACCGGCGCGCAGGGAGCGGCTGCGCTCCCCGACGCCTCAAGGCGTCCTCGAGAGCGGAGGGGAGAAATGGCCAATCGCACGATGTCCGCGAAGACTTCAGGCGCGCAGGCGGCGGAGGGCCCAGACCGGCAGCTCAAGGCCGCCGCACGGGTCGCCTGGGCGCTCGGCGACTACCACCGGTTCGCGAAGGAGACCGTGTGGGGACTCGGGCCCGTGCTCGTGGAGGCGTGCGGGATCTCGACCGGGCAGCGCGTGCTCGACGTGGCCGCGGGGACGGGAAACACCGCGATCCGTGCCGCCGAGGCCGGGGCCCACGTCGTTGCATCCGATCTCACGCCGGAGAACTTCGAGGCCGGCCGCGACGAAGCCGAAGCCCATGGGGTGGACGTCGAGTGGGTGGAGGCTGACGCTGCGGATCTTCCCTTCGGCGATTCTGAGTTCGACGTGGTCACCTCATCGTTTGGAGCGATCTTCGCCCCCGACCACCAGGCTGTGGCCGATGAGCTCGTGCGGGTTTGCCGTCCGGGCGGCACGATCGGGATGCTCAACTTCACCCCCGAGGGCCAGGCCGCCGGCTTCTTCGGGGCCCTCGGCCCCTACGCCCCGCCGCCGCCCTCGGGAGCGCTGTCGCCGCTCCTGTGGGGCAACGAGGAGCACGTGGGGGAGCTGTTCGGCGACCGGCTGGAGTCGCTGGAGATGACCCGCGACGAGTACGTGGAGAGGGCCGCAAGCCCGAGGCATTACTGCGAGTTCTGCAAGGCGACCTTCGGGCCGGTGATCGCGATCTACGCCGGCTTGGCTCAGGAGCCGGAGCGGGCCAGGGCGTTCGACCGCGACTTCCTCGAATTCGCCACGCGTGCGAATCAGGGCCCGCCCGAGGGCCCGGCGGAGATCCCGTACGAGTACCTGCTCGTCGTCGGGCGCAGGCGAGGCGCGTAGAGAGTCGAAGAACGGGATTATGGTGAAGGTCCACCTCAGGACCCGCTCGGCGCGAACAGGCACCCTGACACCGCGGAACCGACCGCACGGGCCAGTCCCCGGGAAGCCCGGTTGGGGGAGGTGGAGGCGCCGGGACTCGAACCCGGGTCGACACGGCTCCCATCTGGGGCATCTACGGGCGTAGCCTGCTTTCGTGTTCGGCCCGGCGGTGGCTGCAGGCAGGCTCGCCGGGCCCAGCCTAACTTAGATGTCCCACGGCACCCGTCAGGCGGGGGTGCTCGCGGTCAGCCTGCTGCACGACGCCCCATCCCGAGCCGCAGGCCCTCCCGGGTGGAACGCCCACCTTGCTAGAGGTGGGAGGTCGCTTTAGGCAGCGACGGTTCGTTTAAGTGCCCAAGCTGTTTTACGAGGTGCCTGGACCTCGACCCGCTTCCTCCAGACAAGACGACCGGCCTCGAAACCATGTCGCCCCCTGGCTGAGTTGTCAACGAACCGCCTCCAGTGTACTCGCGCCGGGATGCGCTCAAGGACGTGCCGGCCCGGGGCGCCTACCGGCGCCGGCGCATGACCCGGTCGACTGCCAGCTTGGCCTCGCGCTCCTTGAGGTCCTCCCGCCGGTCGTACTTCTTCTTGCCCCGGGCGAGGCCGATCTCGACCTTCGCCAGCCCGTGGCTGAAGTACGCGCGGAGCGGGACGAGCGTCAGCCCCCGCTCGGCAGTCTTGCCGATGAGACGCTGGATCTCCTCCTTGTGGAGGAGCAGCTTGCGGGTCCGGGTCGGTTCGTGCTGGGCGTAGCCGGCCTGCGGATAGGGCGGGATGTGCATGCCGATCAGGAACACCTCGCCGTCGCGGACGATCGCGAAGGCCTCCCGCAACGAGGCCTTCCCCTCTCGCAACGACTTCACCTCGCTGCCCGTCAGCGCCATCCCCGCCTCGTAGCTGTCGAGGATGTCGTAGTCGTGTCGGGCCTTCGGATTCGTGGCGATGAGGCTGCCGCCGGACTTCTTCGACTTCTTGGACACGTCGTGGCTCAGGCAGCGCGCCGCGGGGCCGACGCGAGCAGCTCGCGCAACACCTGCTGAGCACGCGCCAGCTGCGCCTCCTTATGATCCACGGGCACGTCCGGCGTGACCCCCTCCTGCCCGATCGAACGCCCCGACGGGGTGTGGTACGAGGCCGTGGTCAATTTGATCGCAGACCCGTCGGAGAGGGGGAGCACGGACTGGATCGATCCCTTGCCGTAGGTCTCGGTGCCGACCACGATGCCCCGGCGGCGATCCTGCAATGCACCCGCCACGATCTCAGATGCGCTCGCGGACCCCTCGTCGACGAGCACGACCAGTGGGAGGTCGGTCTCCATCGGGGGGCGCGCCGGATAGGTGATCGCCTCCGCCCCCTCCTGGCGGTAGGACACAACGGTCCCACCATCGAGGAACGCGCTTGCCACACTCACCGCCTCCTCGAGGAGCCCTCCCGGGTTGCCACGCAGGTCGAGGATGAATCCCCTGACCCCCTTGCCGGCGAGGTCCTGCACCGCGCCGCGCACCCGGTCTCCCACCCCGTTGGAGAACGTGACGAGCTCGATCAGCCCGGAACCGTCGCGCAGCACCTTCGCGTTCACCGCAGGAATGTGGATGTCCTCCCGGGCGAGGGCGAAGTCGAGCGTCTGCCCGCCGCGGCTCACCGACAGCAGGACATTGGTTCCGGCTCTTCCCTTGATGCGCTGGACCACCTGCTCGAGCGAGAGGCGATCCACCCGCTGCCCCCCGACGGCGAGGACCACGTCACCGCTCGCCAGGCCGGCGCGTGCGGCCGGGGTTCCCGCCAGGACCGTGACGACCCGGTGCTGTCCCGCCTCGTCCTTCAGCCACAGCCCCACGCCCGAGAAGTGCCCCGACGACACGTCCTGGAACTCGCGGTAGGTCTCGGCGTCGAGGTACTCGGCATACGGGTCCTCGAGCGAGCCGAGCATTCCTCGGATGGCACCCTGTACGAGCGCCTTCTCGTCGAGGTTCTCACCCCTCGCCGTACGGATCCGCTCCTCCGCCTCGCGCACGAGGCGCATGCGCGACGCCCCCGGACGCACCCCTCGCCCCAGGCCGAAGCCCACCAGGAAGGCCGCGGCGATCAGCGCAAGGCCGGCAAATACCGCGAGCAGTTTTGCAATCGGGCGTTCGAGCATCTCCGGGGGGGTCGTTGGGAAAACCGGCGACGATCATATGGGCCCTGGTCCCGGTGGGCCACCCCCGGGCCTGTGCCCTTAGGACTCGGAAGGAAACAAGATGAGCATTAGAGGCTCTCCTGTTTCCTCGGGCTGTAGGGTCGGAGACAGGACGCCTTGCGGTCTTTCGTCCGTAGGTCTTCCTGTCCCCGCCCTCCGAACCGGACGTGCGCGTTCCCACGCATCCGGCTCTCCACCAGTTCACGCCGACGCCGGTCTATGCGATCGGCTCCTGTAGTGTGCTCGCCCACGGTGAGGGGAGGCGCTTGCCCCGGTAGCGGTATCGGGTGACCGACACCGTTGCGGGGTTGTAGAGCCTCATCTCGTCCTCCGTCGGCCACCAATCCGGAAGGTAGCGTCGTCGGAGCTCGGACCAGTTCGCCTTGGGGTGCTTGCGGCGGAGCCATCTCATAACCCTGTGCCACGCGAATGCACACAGGTATTGGAAGGTCGCCTTGGACACGCCGTGGCGGTGATAGTTGGTCCATCCCCGCAGCGCCGGGTTCAGCCGGCGCAGCAGGGTGGTGAGCGGTTCATTCGTCGGGACCTCACGGCTGATGCGCCGCACCCTGTCCTTGACCGCCGCAAGGGCAGCTCGGGACGGGTAGGTGTAAACGAAGCGCTTGGCCGAACCCCGTTTCTTGCGCCGCTGGATGCGGACTCCCAAGAAATCGAAGCCCCGATCGATGTGGGTGATCACCGTCTTCAGCTCCGAGAGCCGTAGCCCCATGGGGAGAAGGATCCCTGCCACCTCGTCTCGCAAGCGCTCGGCGTCGTTGCGGTCCCCGGCCACGAGCACCACCCAATCATCCGCGTAGCGGACGAGGCGGTAGTTGGCCAGGCCCTTGCGTCTCCGCCATGCACGTGCAGTCGCGGTGCCCATCGCCTCCCACGCGTCGGCGAAGTGCTCGTCGAGCACGGAAAGGGCGATGTTACTGAGCAGGGGTGAAAGGATCCCACCCTGCGGAGCGCCGGTGTCGGTATCCCGCAGCTCGCCACCCTCGACGAGGATGCCAGCTTTGAGGAACGCCTTCACCAGGCCGAGCACGCGCTTGTCTCCGATCCGATCCCGCATCCGCATGAGAAGAGCGGAGTATGAGATGTTGTCGAAGCACGCCTCGATGTCGCCTTCCAGCACCCACTCGTAGGAGTGGGAGCAGAGATGGTGAATCTCAGCGACAGCGTCGTGGGCCCGGCGCCGCGGCCGGAAGCCGTACGACGACGGCTTGAAATCGGCCTCGTAGATCGGCTCGAGCACCAGCTTGAGGGCGGCTTGGACCACCCGGTCGCGTACCGTGGCGATGCCCAGCCTGCGGCGTCGGCCGCCCGGCTTGGGAATCATCGCTTCACGAACCGGTGC
Source organism: Actinomycetota bacterium (assembly GCA_050693875.1). Taxonomy (GTDB): domain Bacteria; phylum Actinomycetota; class CADDZG01; order JAHWKV01; family JBOGWP01; genus JBOGWP01. Next base: position 562 of record JBOGWP010000117.1, on the reverse strand, counting down.
CGGTTGGAACCTCCTCGACTTGAGGTCCTCTTGCAACTCGCAGAGGAAAACCTGCTCGCCCCGGACCGCCGTGATGTAGTGGGCGGTCGCCCCGTCCACTCCGGCGGTGCGAGCCCCTCGATTGCTCCGCACCCGCCGCCATGCTTCAACCAGGACAGCGGGATCGTGGATCAGGTTGTAGAGGTCGTTGAACCGACGATCAGGGCCGTCGATAGCCCACTGGTGCAGCTTCGTCTGGATCCTCAGTACCCGGGCTTTAGCCTCACCGGCATCCGGCCACGGTGCGTCGGTGTTCACCGTCGCCCCTCCTGACATTCCAATCCTCCGCTGCGAACTGGCTGCCCCCCTTCGCCATGTGGCCGGCTTTCCCGGCCTCGGACTACTACGAGGGCTCCGCCACATCCCGACGCCCAAAGCTGACGACGAGCCCGCCCTTCACCGTCCTGGATGGTCGGCGTTGTGGGTGACCCCGGGATGCTTCCCACGTTCACCATGTACCGGTCGACGGGGTCGGTGCCCAGCTTTGCCCCTGCGGTATCGCCACGAGTACGCCGCAGCCCTT
>JBOGWP010000116.1:0-3864 GCA_050693875.1 Actinomycetota bacterium | reverse complement strand
CGAGGTCGTCGTCAACCTCATCGGCGCCACCAAGACCAGGTCCGGGTTGAAGGTTCACGCTCACCGAGACCGCGCCTCCTACCCGACAGGCCTGTCCGTCACCGATGCCCAACTGGCCGCAGTGCCCTCCGACCCCCACCAATGGCACCGCGACTGGAACTACACCGTCGCGCCCCGAAAGTGAACACACCTGCGTGATTACGACTCAGTAATTCTTGCGCAGGCCTAAAGCTGCTCCTAAAAGGGCCCCTTCTGGCTCATGGGGCAGCTGAGTAGAGTCGGAGGAACCAGTCAATGACGCGTGCCAGACGGTGTGGTTGCGCCCCCCACGTCAATGCAGTCGGATCCCGTGAACCGGGCCGAGCCGCGCAGGATCTCGAAGCCGCACCCCCCGGCGACCTCGGCATACTTCTGCAAACGCAGCCGGCCCACCACCCCGTCTTTGGTGGCGACGAGCGCCGCGAGGTCGAGTCGTGCGACGTCGCGACTGCGTCGAAGGGATGATGTCCCAGGTGGAAGTGCTCGGACGCTGCCAGCAGATGGTTGGAGGGGATGCAGCCCCGACATCGACGCACTTCCCCCGAGGGATCCCCGCTCGACGAGGGCGACCCTGGCCCCGAGGGGCTCGCACGAATGGCCCCGGCGCACGCGGCGCTTCCGCCCCCGATGGTGACGAGGTCATACGGTTCCCCGGTCATCGAACCGTGCTCCCTTCCCCTCCTCGCCCACGATCGATGATTCGGCAGCAGGCGATCTGCGCTTCGTTCTTCTCCAAAAACCCCTTCGCCGGGGAGAGCAGGAAGGCCACCCCCGGTCACTGGGACGCGCCCGCGTTGCCTCCTGCTCGCTTGTCGACGAGGTTCTATGCCGGGCCAGAAGACGCTCGAGCCGGATCTCGGAGCGGGTACCCGGATGCCACCAGGAACACCGCCGCTCCGGCCAGGATGGCGGCCGTCGACGGAGTCGCAGAAAAGATGTTGACCGGGCTCCGGTAGGTGACGAACGCCGCCACGGCGACCAGGAGGAATCCTCCCGCGGCCACGCGGCTGCTGGGCCTGCCCCCGGTGACCCCAACCACCGCCCCCAGCCCCACGAGAACGAGCCCGAGGGCCACGGTCCCATGGAACAGCGCATAGCCGCTGTCCGGATAGGCGGCGGTCAAAAGGGGCTGGTCCCTCTGCAGGACGATCAGGATCGCCCCGTAGGCGACCAGTGCCGCGGCGACGGCCTTCTTGCCCCGTCGGACACTGACCTCGAGCCCCTGCGTCATTCTTCCTGGCTCTGCCTCCCGGGCGGAGGCAACTCGGCCGGCCTTCGCCCGGATCGCATCCACCCCCCAGACCCCGCCTGCGGCAATGGCGAACACGGCCAGGTGTACCGCCATCATGAGGAGGTACGACCAGTACCACTCGCCCGGAGCGTTCATGACCGTCAGGGCGATGGCCGCGCTCTGCGCGGCCCCACCGATGGCCGCCAGGCGGGTGAAGGCGCCCGAGATCAGGAGCGCGGCGAGGCTCGACTCGATCAGGAGCGTCAGCCATCCGAAGGCCGTGAGGTTCGGCAGGACGACGTGCTCGAGGAACCAGGAGTATGGGGGGAGCACCGGGTGGTCGATACCGAGCTGCACGAACCGGGCCAGCCCCCGCCCGGCGGCGCGCCCGAAATCCGGGGGCACCTTCCAGTCAACGTTGACGAACCACAGGAGGCCGGCGGTGATGCGGACGACGGCCGGGCCCACCCGCCGCAGCTCGGCCTCGGCCCGCAAGAGGGGCTGTATCCCGCCGGTCCGTGCCCCGACCGGGGCGCCACCGCTCACGCTCAGGTGAACCGCTCGGCGGCGGGATCGGCCGGCGGCCGGGCCTCGAGGACCCGGAGCATCGCCGCAGCCGCAATCGCGAGGGGCGACGTCATGCGGGTGAGCAGCATGTCGGTGTCGAGCCGGCCCGCGGTGACGGTCGGTGCGAAGGGGCTCCAGAAGGACCCGTCGGCGGTGATGGTGAGCTCGGGCTCGAACTGCTCCCACGGCGCGTCGATGCCCATTCCCCGGGTGGCCGCCCGGCCCCGGCGCGCGATCGGGCGGACGACGTGGTCCTCGTCGGCGACGCCGAGCTCCCGGTGCAGCCGGCAGAGCCGACCCATCTCCTCCTCGCCGAGATCCGTCCCCGTCGTCGCGATCCGGACGCGGAGGCCGAGCTCGACGAGCCGGGGGACGGCCTCCACGACCCGGGCGAAGTTGCCCGGCCCGCGCATGGCGTCGTTGGGGCCGGGGTCGGGATGGTCGAGCGAGATCTGGATCGTGACCGGCTGGGAGGCGAGCGCCTCGAGGCTCCGAAGGCGGGCACCGTGGAAGAGCGTCCCGTTGGACAGCACGACGACCGGCAGCACGTCCGAGAGATCCGCCAGGAGCTCGGGCATCCCGGTGAGGAGGAAGGGCTCGCCGCCGGTCACGCCGACGCTTCCGAACCCGAGCGCCGCCGCCTCCGACGCCATCGAGCGCATGCGCGCGGGCCCGAGGATGCGGGGGGCGGCCTCGGGCCCGGACCCGGTGAGGCAGTAGGTGCAGGCCAGATTGCAGTGGTAGTTGCTGTAGAACCAGACGCGGTCCCCGATAAGCCCGTTCCGGATCGCTTCGGCAACCCCCCCGGGGACCGCACTCACGCCAGGCCCTCCGAGGCCAGGTGCGCGACGGTCCGGGGATCGGCAGCGAGCTCGAGCGTCCGCGAGAAGACGGCGAGCATCATCGTGGCCCCGACGACCGCCACGAGCTCGACGAGCCCGGCCTCCCCGAACCGGCTGCGGACGTCGTCCTCGGAGGCGGCCGCCCCTGCCCGGCCGCCGGCCACGACGGCATCCACCCATGCCACGAGAGCTTGATCGTCGGGGTCGGGCAGGCCGCCGGGGATCGGGCGGGGCTCCATCAGCGCCGCAACCTCGTCCCTCCCGATGCCCGCTCTCCGGGCGATCCCCGCGTGCGTGAGGGTGCAGAAGGGGCATCCCATCAGCGCCGAAGTGCGAAGGATCACGAGCTCTTTGACCCGGAGCTCGATCGACGAGGCACCGAGCACGGCCGAGATGAAGGGGGCCGCCACTTCGAGCAGCTCCGGCACCTGGGCGAGGGTGGCCAGGAGCGGACCGGGGTCCCCCCGCTCGAAGAAGCGTCGGACCAGGGGCGGGGCGCTCCGGGCTTCGATCGGGGTGACCCTGCCCATGGGTGGCAGGATACCCGTCGACCTCTGGGCGGACGGGGCCGGCGGCGAGATGTCACCGGATTGTCAGATCCAGGATGCTGGGCCGCCACGTGGTCGCCAGGGAGGCCCCCGAATGCAGTGAGGACTCCCCGCGCACCTCACGCCGGGGGAGATGGAGGCCATTGCACCAGGCGGCGCCGATGCGGAGCACGCCGCCGCCGAGCTCCGCCTACTCGCCTCACAAGCCCGTGGAGACCCCTGTCGGAGCCCACCCACCAGCGGGTTCCGGCCCCTCCGCACACAACTCTTGACAGGCTATGCGTTCAGGATTCTGCACCGATCCTCGTCGCAGGTCGACTTGTTCGAGCGCTACGCCGGGGGCGGCGGGGCGGGATCCATCCCGCTACTCCGTCGTGCTGGGGATCGTGGGCCGCCCGCCAGAGGCGGCTCCATCGTCCGCTTAGGGGTCGGTGACAATTTAGTCGCGCGATATAGTATGAGGGCGTGGAGCTGTCGGAGGACGCGCTTGGCCGTATGTGGCAGCAGCTATCCCCGCATCTGAACGAGCGTCAGCGACGGCTATGGGCCGGGGCGCAGGCCCGGGCGTTGGGCCGTGGCGGTATCGCAGCCGTGGCGCGGGAGACGGGGATGAGCCGGTCCACGGTGCAGACGGGGG
>JBOGWP010000115.1:0-2055 GCA_050693875.1 Actinomycetota bacterium | reverse complement strand
AGGTCCTCATCTGCCTTCGCGAACCCCGTGGCTCGGAGGAGGAGGCTGCCTCCCGAATCGGGCGGCGCATCCAGCAGGCAGAGGCCCTCCTGCGCGGCTTCGGCATCCGCCTGCGCAGGCTGACCGGCGAGGAGGGCGCGGCGCACCATGCCTCCTGCTGCGACCCCGAGCGTCCCGCGCCCCCCTCTGGGGCCGACCTATCGGATTCGATCGTGAGGGGAGCCGCCCGGTGCTGACTCGCATCGAGGACCTCACCGGGGAGCAGGCCGCCTGGGCGATTGAGCGCTTTGCCGAATGGGTGGCCGCGACTCCGGGGGTCTGGGCCGTGACCGTCGCGGACGCCCGTTACGGCCGGGCGAGCGTGGACCTGCACCTGATCGTGCACGCGAACCTGGAGGAGGTCTCGCCCGACGAGGCCGCGGCCCTGGGGTGGGAGATCCCTTGAGGCTCATCCGCCCGGCGAGGCCGTCGTCGGCGCTTGCCCCCGACTCGATCGAGGTCGAGGCGCGGCGCTTGCGCGCGGGGGAGACCTGGTGCCAGACCTTCGCCATCGTCGGCTTTCCGCGGGAGGTTCGCCCGGGCTGGCTCACCCCTCTCCTCGCCTATCCCGGAGCGGTGGACGTCTCCTTGCATGTCGATCCCCTTCCAAACGACGTGGCGGCCTCGCGGGTGCGCCGCCAGCTGGCCCGCCTCGAGTCCACCCGGCGCATCGACGCCTCTCGGTCCCGGCTGGGCGACCCGGAGCTGGGGGCCGCGGTCGAGGACGCCGGCGAGCTGGCGGCCAGCATCGCCCGCGGGGAGGGACGACTGTTCCGGGTCGGCCTCTACGTCATCGTGCGCTCCTCGAGCAGGGAGGCCCTCGAGGCGGAGGCGACGAAGGTGCGCTCCCTGGCCGCATCGCTTCTGCTCGAGGCGCGCCCGGTCACGTTTCGAGCCAAAGAGGGCTACGTCACGACCCTTCCGATCGCCCTCGACGCCATCGACGTCAAGCGCACCTTCGACACCGCTGCGCTGGCGTCCTGCTTTCCCTTCGCCGGCGTGGAGTTCAATCACGAGGGAGGGGTCCTCTACGGGCGGAACGCCTCGACGGGAAGCCTCGTCTTCTGCGACCGCTTCACCCTGGAGAACCACAACCAGGTCGTCCTCGCCCGATCGGGAGCGGGCAAGAGCTACTTCGCCAAGCTCACCCTCCTGCGCTCGCTCTACCGCGGGATCGAGGCCCTGGTGATCGATCCCGAGAGCGAGTACGAGCGGCTGGCTCGGGCGGTCGGAGGCGCGGTGGTGCGCCTCGGCGCCGGCGGGGACCGCCTGAACCCCCTCGACCTCTCCGCCTCCGGCCGACCCGATGCGCTCCTCGAGCAGTCCCTCTTCGTTCACACGCTCGTCCAGACGCTGATCGGGGAGCTCTCGGCCGAGGAGAAGGCGCACCTCGACGCCGCAACCCTCCGCACGTACGAAAGGGCAGGGGTCACCGCCGACCCGAGGACGCACGCCCGGCCCGCGCCCTTGCTCTCCGACCTCGCGAGCGTGCTCGCCGAGCGAGCCGAGGGCGCCGGCCTCGCCCGCCGGCTCCATCCCTTTGCCGCCGGGTCGTTCCGGGGCCTCTTCGACGCCCCGACCACCGTCCGGCCCGAGGGCCACCTGGTGGTCTTTTCGCTGAGGGACGTTCCGGAGGAGATGAAGTCCGCGGCGACCCTCTTGGCCCTGAACGCCATTTGGAAGAGGGTCACCCAGGGGGAGCGCAGGCCGAGAATGGTCGTGATCGACGAGGCCTGGTGGCTCCTGCGCTCCGGACTCGCCCACGCGCCGGCGTTCCTCCAGCGGTTGGCGAAGTCTGCGCGCAAGAACTGGTGCGGCCTGACGGCGATCACCCAGGACGTGGCCGACGTGCTGGGGAGCGACCTCGGCCAGGCCGTTCTCACCAACGCGTCCACCCACGTGCTGCTCGGTCAGTCGCCCCAGGCCGCCCCCGCGCTGTCGAGGGCCTTCAACCTCTCCGAGGGGGAGATGGCGTTCCTGCTGTCCTGCGACCGGGGACAGGGCCTTCTGTCCGCC
>JBOGWP010000114.1:0-8219 GCA_050693875.1 Actinomycetota bacterium | reverse complement strand
AGGAAGTCCACGTCGCCAACCGCCGCCGATCCCTGGCCGCGCAGAGCGAGCCGAGAAAGGCTGTCGCCTGAGGGCTGATTCGGGGCGGTGGTTGACAAAGGGTGTCTCGTCAGCCCGGTCCGGCCCCCCTCCGAGATGCCCGATGCACTCTCGATGTAGGTGGTGTTCGACGAGGCACTGGCGAGGCCCCCCAGCGCCGCCGCAACCGAGTCGACGAGCAGGACGCGCTTGATCCGCGGAAGCCGCCCCTCCGAGTCGAGGAAGCCGGCCTCCCCGCCCAGTCCGATGACCTTTCCCATCGTGTCGAAGAAGTCGGCCAGCATGATCGTGAAGATTGCCAGCACCGCAGCGATGGCGCCCAGCTGGACGAACGACCCAGAGAGGTCGACGTTGCCGAAGAGGGAGAAGTCGGGGAGCGCCACGATCTGGGCGGGGATGCGCGCAACCCCCGGCGCGGCGTAAAGCTTCCCGCCAGCGAAGACCTCGTTGACGAAGATGGCGAGCACGGTCGTCCCGAGGATCCCGACGAGGAGAGCCCCGGCGACCTTGCGGACCACCAGCACGGAGGTGAGGACGAGGCCCACCGCGAAGATCGTGACCGGCCACCCGTGGAGCTCGCCGCCGCGCCCGAGCGTCAGCGGGGCGGCCGGGTTGCCGCTCCCGGCCGCGAATCCCCCATCGACGAAGCCGATGATGGCGATGAAGAGACCGATGCCGACCCCGATGGCCTGCTTGAGCGCAAGCGGGATCGCGTTCATCAGCGCCTCCCGGAACCCGGTCAGCACGAGGATCGTGATGATGATGCCCTCGATGACGATCACACCCATCGCCTCGGGCCAGGTGAGGCCGCCTGCCTCCACGAGCTGAAACGCGACGACGCCGTTCAGCCCGAGCCCGGCGGCGAGGGCGAAGGGGTATCCCGCGTAGAGGCCCATGGCTAGGGTGTTAATCGCGGCAGTCAGGGCCGTGACGGTGAGCACCAGGGGGAAGGCGAGCTTCGCACCCGTGCGGTCGGGCAGCGCGCCGAGGATCGCGGGGTTGACGAACAGGATGTAGGCCATCGTCATGAAGGTGGTGAGCCCGGCGACGACCTCGGTGCGGATGGACGACCCCGACTCGGTGACGCGGAACAGGCGGTCGACACTGCCTCGACGGCGCCGAGCCCGCTCCTGCACGCGCACTCCCATGGAAGCTCGGGACCTCCGGTTGCGGATGATACTCAGGTGCCGGGCGCGGCGGTCCAATCTGAGCGGTTTCTCGTGTGCCAACGAGGTCGGAACATCGGTATGAGGCGGCGAGTCTGGAGAAATCAGGAAATTGCCGGGGCTCCCACCCGAGGCAATGGTAGGTTCCGGGGACCATTCAACAGGGGCCTTCCCCCGAGACGGTCAGAAGAGAAACCGCGCCCGACCCCGACACCGTGAACAGAAAGGAGTCACCGATGGCCGAGCGCTACGAGGGCTACTGCGTCAAGTGCCGCACCAAGCGTGAGTTCGAGGGCGAGCGCCGCGAACTGCCGAACGGCCGAAGCGCCGTCCAGGGACCGTGCCCCGTGTGCGGCACGAAGGTCACGCGGATGCTGGGCAAGTCGGCCTGACGTTTCCGCTTCGATCGGGTAGGGGGCGGGGTTAACCCGCCCCCGTCCACACCACCGGACATGCGGACCACGCATCCGGCGGTTCACCAGACAGCCCGAACGCGACCGTAGGCATCGGCGAAGCCGACGAGGCCCAGGTCTTGCCGGTGCGAGTTGGGCAGGACACGGGACAGGATGCCAGAGCCCAGCCAGCCACCCGCCACGAGCCGCGGCGAGTGTTGGCCCACTGCCACGCCTGGTTCCGCTTGATGCCCAGGCGGACCAGCTCGCGGAGCCGGGTCCGGACCCGCTTCCACTGTTTCCACTGGCACTGACGCAACCGCCGACGGAGCCCCTGGTCGAGCTCGGCGAAGACCGACGGGGTCTCGGCCCAGGCGAAGTAGGCGCACCACCCCGTGATGAACCGGTTCAGGGCGGCGACGCGACGAGCGATCGACACCCCCCAGCTCCGAGCGGTCAGCCGGCGAATGCGGGGCTTTACGGCCTTAAGGGCCTTCTTGTCCACCCGCACCTTCATCTCGCCCGTCTCGCTTGAAGAACCCGAAGCCTAAGAGGCCTCGCCGGACCGCCGGGGCGACCCCGGACTTGTCCAGGTTGACCTTCAGCTTCAGGCGGCGCTCGACGAAGCGCTGACGCTGTCGAGCACCCGCTCCGCCGCCCGCCGGGTCCCCACGGAGATCCGCAGGTCGTCGGCGAAGCGGACGAAGTGGTGACCCCGGCGCTCGAGCTCCATTGTCGAGGTCGTCCAGCATGACGTTGGACAGGGGGGCGACAGGGGCAACCCTGGGCGGTCCCCTCCTCCACCTCGATCAGTACGCCCTCGGCCATGATCCCGGCCTCGAGGTAGCGTCGGATGAGCTTGAGCAGGCGGCGATCTCCCACCTGCGGGCCACCCGGGCCATCAGGGCGTCGTGGTTGACACGGTCGACGGCGACCACCCAGGCGCCTCCGGCGGCGGCGAAGCCCCCGGCGGTATCCACCGCCCGGTGGGCGCTTCGGCCCGGCCGGAACCCGAAGCTTCCCTCGGAGAAGTTCGGGTCGAAGACGGGAGTGAGGACCTGCAGGATCGCCTGGCAGATCAGGCGGTCCAAGACGGTCGGGCCACGCCGAGCTCCCGCACGCCGCCACCGGGCTTGGGGATCTGCACCCGGCGGACGGGGGCGGGTCGGTAGGTGCCAGCGTCGAGCGCGGCGCGAATCTCGGGCCGTGGGCATCGACGTACGGCCGAAGTTGCGCCGTGGTCATACCGTGTTGACCCGGTGCCCCGCCCCGTTGCTCGACCCTGCGTAGCGCCCGGGCTAGCCCAGCTCGAGGTGCCGAAGTTGGTGCGAATGAGTCAAGTTTGGGACGAGACCGACCGGGTCGCACCTCAAGCTGGGACCGGCAGGCGCCGAACGGAGCGAGGCCCTGCCGGGATAGAGGACCGCCGGCGAAGGCGGCGGCTCGGCTCGCCGAGCGAGGCCCGGCAGGCACCGAGCGAAGCGAGGCCCTGCCGGCATTGAACGACGCCGCCGGAGGCGGCCCCATGCTGTACCGGGGAGCGAAGCGACCCGGCAGACACCGAACGGCGGAGGGCGCAGGCGGCGGGGTGCCATAGTTGGAGCATGAGCTCCGACGAGGACGAGCGGCATATGCGCCTGGCGCTTCGGCTGGCCGGCCGGGGGCGGGGGCGGACCAGCCCGAACCCCATGGTCGGCGCGGTGGTCGTGGCCGGCGGGGAGGTCATCGGGTCGGGATGGCACCGGCGTGCCGGAGAGCCCCACGCCGAGATGCTCGCCCTGCACGCCGCAGGCTCGTCGGCACGAGGCTCCACCCTCTACGTGACCCTCGAACCCTGCGTCCACGTCGGGCTCACGCCTCCGTGCGTCGATGCCCTCGTCGCCTCCGGCGTACGCCGGGTCATCGCGGCGATGCGCGACCCCGACCCGCGGATACGCGGCCGGGGTTTCGAAGCTCTGAAGGCGGCGGGGCTGGCGGTCGAGGTCGGGCTGCTCGAGCACGACGCGCGCCGGCTGAACGAGGCGTACGTCACCCACCGCAGCACCGGGCGACCCTTCGTCGTCTACAAGGCCGCCTCCTCGCTGGACGGACGGATCGCCGCCGCCGACGGGACCTCGAGGTGGGTCACCGGCGAACGGGCCCGCCGCGACGTCCATCGGCTGCGCGCCTATGCGGACGCGGTCTGCGTGGGGATCGGAACCGTCCTCGCCGACGATCCGCAGCTGACCGTCCGACACGTCATCGCAGCCAGGCCTCCGCTGCGCGTGGTCGTCGACTCGGCGGGGCGCACCCCTCCGGCCGCCTCGGTGCTCTCGCCCGACGCCGCCACGCTGATCGCGGTCACCCCGTCCGCTCCCGAGGGTCGGGTGGCCGCCCTGCGCGAGGCGGGGGCGGAGGTGCTCGCGTTGCCCGACCACGGCGGCCGCGTCGACCTCCCGGCGCTGCTCGGCGCACTCGGCCGCCGGGGCGTCCTCACCCTGCTGCTCGAAGGGGGAGGCCGGCTCGCCGGATCGTTCGCCGCCGGCGGCCTCATCGACCGCTTCGTCTTCTACGTCGCCCCGGCGCTGATCGGAGGAGACGGCACGCGCGGCCCCCTCGAAGGGTGGGCGGCGCCGAGCATCGACGAGGTGGCGAGACTGCGGGTCGAGAGCGTGCGGCGGATCGGCGAGGATCTGCGGGTGATCGCGTCCCCCCGCGAGGCGGGCTGATGTTCAGCGGGATCGTGGCCGCCGCTGGGACGGTCCTCGCTACCGGCGAGGGCAGCGTCAGGATCGCCGCGCCGCTCGACGGGATGGCGCCGGGCGACTCCATCGCCGTCGATGGGGTATGTCTGACCGCGGTCGAGGTCACCGGCGGGACGTTCACCGCCTACCTGTCGGAGGAGACGCTGGCGCGGACGACGCTCGGCGGCCTCCGGGCGGGGATGGCGGTGAACCTGGAGCTCCCGCTCGCCGCCGGAGGTCGCTTCGGGGGCCACGTCGTGCAGGGACACGTCGACGGCGTCACGACGATCGCGGCCGTCGTTCGCCACCCCGGTTCGGCGACGATGTCGTTCCGGCTGCCCGGCGGGCTGGCCCGCTACCTGGTCGAGAAGGGGTCCGTCGCCGTCGACGGCGTCAGCCTCACCGTCGCGGCGCTCGACGCGGCGACCTTTGCGGTCGCTTTGGTGCCGTACACCCTCGAACACACTACGCTTGGCGCGAAAGGGGCCGGGGCCGAGGTCAACGTCGAGGTCGACGTGCTTGCGAAATACGTGGAGCGACTGCTCGAGGCCCACTCGGGGCTCGATCGGCGCCGGGGGCACGGGAACGGAGGCGAAGAGGCATGAGCTTTGCGGGGGTGGAGGAGGCGGTCGCCGAGCTCGTCGCCGGCCGGATGGTGATCGTCGTCGACGACGAGGAGCGCGAGAACGAGGGGGACCTGATCGTCCCCGCCGAGCGTGTGACCCCGGCGGAGGTGAACTTCATGGCGACGCACGGGCGCGGCCTCATCTGCGTCGGAATGACGCGCGAGCAGTTCGGTCGTCTGCAGATCCCCATGATGGTTGCCGAGAGCACCGCCCTCCACGAGACGGCCTTCGGCGTGTCCGTCGACCTCAAGATCCCGGGCCACTCGGGTTCGAGTGCGTTCGACCGCTCCGCCACCATCCGCGCGCTGGCGGACCCCGCCACCGAGCCGTTCGACTTCGCTCGGCCCGGTCACGTCTTTCCGCTGCGGGCGGCGGAGGGAGGCGTGCTGCGCCGGGCCGGCCACACCGAGGCCGCGGTCGATCTGGCCCGCCTGGCCGGGTTCGCCCCGGCGGCGGTGCTGTGCGAGATCATGGACCCCGACGGCTCGATGGCCAAGCTGCCCCATCTCGAGCGCCTCACCGAGGAGCACGGGCTCAAGATCATCACCATCGCCGAGCTGATCGCGCACCGCCGCATGCGCGAGCGCCTGATCGAGAAGGTGACCGAGGCCCGGATGCCGACCGCCTTCGGCGAGTTCGTGTGCCACGCCTACCGATCGCTCGTCGACGGACGCGAGTACGTGGCGTTCGTCAAGGGTGAGATCGCCCGCAAGGAAGACGTGCTCGTCCGCGTCCACTCGCAATGCCTGACGGGCGACGTCTTCGCCTCGGCCCGCTGCGACTGCGGCGTCCAGCTCCGCGAGGCGATGGAGCGGATCGAAACCGCGCGCTGCGGCGTCCTCCTCTACATCATGGCCCACGAGGGCCGCGGGATCGGGCTCATCCACAAGCTCCGGGCCTACTCCCTGCAGGAACAGGGCCGCGACACGGTCGACGCGAACGCGGAGCTTGGCTTCAAGCCCGACCTGCGCGATTACGGCATCGGCGCGCAGATCCTCGCCGATCTCGGCCTCACCTCGATGCGCCTGATGACCAACAACCCGCAGAAGTACGCCGGGCTCGAGGGGTACGGGCTGTCGATCACCGAGCGCGTTCCGCTTCAGACCCGGCCCACGCCCGAGAACATCGCCTACCTGCGCACCAAGCGTGACCGCCTCGGACACCTTCTCGACGGGCTCGACGAGCGAGACGCCGAAACGCCCTCGTGAGGACGATTCGGGGTGAGCACAACGGCGGTGAGCTGCGCATCGGCGTCGTCGCCAGCCGCTTCAACGAGGAGATCACCTCGCGGCTGCTCGAGGGGGCGTTGAAGGCCCTCGAGATTGCCGGCGTCGCCGGCGAGTCGGTGCTGGTGGTCTCGGTGCCCGGCGCCTTCGAGGTCCCCGGTGCAGCGGCACAGCTCGCCTCATCGAAGCGCGTCGACGCGGTCGTGTGCCTGGGCGCAGTCGTGCGCGGCGAGACCGAGCACTTCACCTTCGTGGCGGCCGCGGCCCAGGAAGGAATCCTGCGCGCATCGCTCGACACTGGCGTCCCGATGACCTTCGGCGTGCTCACGACGGACACCGTCGAGCAGGCCCTGGAGCGTGCCGGCGGGGAGGCCGGCAACAAGGGGTACGAGGCGGCCCTCGATGCCGTGGAGATGGCCACCCTCTATCGCGAGCTGGCGTAGGCGCTGATCTTCCCTACGGGCCGGCCGCGCCTGCGGGCGTCCCGACGAGCGAGCGCGCCGCGCTGCTCGCTCGCCCGAGAAGACCTCGTCCAACTGCCAACTCGGGTGCTAGCACCCTGTCATTTCCGGCCGGACCTTTCGTAGCGCCCGAGGCAGGGAATCGCCCGACGCGAGGCAACACCCTTCCAGGGCGGGCCGGCCTGGCCTGGGCTCTGAACCCGTCGGAAAGCGAGGCTTGCCATTTCGCACGTCACCGGCACCGTCCAGCAGGTCCTGCCCGCGGTGGAGGGCCTCGCCCTTTGGGTTCTCTTGAACCGAGGTGTCTGCGCTGCCAACCGGTGACCGACTCACGATGATCGTCATCTTCACAGTGCCCCACGCGCACGCGCTATGGCCCATTCGGACGAGGTGTCTGCGTGGCCTGACACTGCTTTCACCCGCAGGCCGAGCTTAGCCCTATCGACAACTTCTTGTCGATGTAGAGATGGCAAGCGTTCGCTTCGTCAGTCGTCGATTATCGATTCGGGAACGTCTCCGACGATCGACTTCCTGGGGGAGCCGATGCTGATCGGCCGGTTCGTCCGACGAGGGGCCTCAGTTCCCCGTCGAGACCTTGCCTTCGGAGGAATTATGGTAGCGCTTTCGAGGGTGCGCCGGCGCCAGAGGGGAGTGCCGTCGGTGAGCACGTAATCGGGCTCAGGGAACCGGCCCATCAGATTGAGTAGATGGATCCGTTGCTTCGAGAGTCCTAGCTCGCGCGCGAGGTCGGCACGCCGGAGCAGGCGTTCAGGCTCAGCCATGGGCACGTACAGTGTACCGTTGACCCCAGACAGTTGATCGAGGTCCATTGACTCAGGTCAATGGGTTGCTACATTCCTGCACCCGAGGGGCGGAGAGAATTGGCTTCTTCCGCCTGGGACGATTCCTTCAGCCAAACGTGCTCGACGGGGGGCCATGCCCTGTCTCGTTTGATCGACCCGAACATGAGGAGGTGATGGAACGCGCCTAAGACGTCGTAAACAAGTAGGTGCCCCCGCGCGGGTGGAGCCGCCGGGGGCGTGACCGATCCCCACAGTGAAGGAGGCAGATCGGTGAGAAGCAAGATTACCCATGCTGTCGTTGTAGCACTCGTGGTCGGGCTGTTCGCCCTCTCGACCACCACAGCTGAGGCATTTGTGATCTTCGGCGGGACCGGGATCAACGGCACGAATCAACGGGGGTACCGGATGAGCGGGATCACGATGTACGCGCTCGACTGCCTGGAATGGGAGACGCCAGCGCATTGGTCGGCGACGATCGACTTCAAGACAGTCGGGGAGCTTCCGAAAAACGGCAAGGTACGGGTGCAATTCAACTGGGGCGACGGCAGTAAGACGCCCTCGACCGGCTGGCAGGCGTGGGACGTGTCGCTCCGACTCACGGCGACCGGGCGCGAGTGGCACCAGTACCCGGCTGCTCGCTCCTACGACTGGACCCATCCCTGTCTGTCAGGATGACGTGAGACACAGGCTGTAGCCCTCAATCACTCCAGGGCGAGACAGGAGACACCGAACCGTGACCATGCCCAATGCGGCCCTGCTCGAGCGCGCCCATCATGGCGGCAT
>JBOGWP010000113.1:0-6292 GCA_050693875.1 Actinomycetota bacterium | reverse complement strand
GCCCGGGACAGGTCGCCGGCGGGCTGGGTGAGGACTTCGCCATCCACCGAGACGACATCCCAGAAGAACCCGAACCGGCCACGCCTGGCCGCAACCTCCCGCCGGAGATCATGCGCCAGCTCTGCTCCCACCTGGCTGAGGTGACCTCCGTCGAGATGCGCTGCGCTATCGAGCTCACCATCGACACCGGCCGACGGCCGGAAGAGATCTGCCAGCTCGCCTACGACTGTCTGGTCCGCGACGACGGCCTGCCGGTCCTCGTCTACGACAACTACAAGGCCAACCGCCTCGGGCGGCGCCTGCCGATCAGCGAGGCCACCGCCCAGGTGATCGACGCCCAGCAGCGACGCGTCCGCAGTCGCTACCCCCACACGCCCGTCGGCGAGCTGAAACTGCTGCCCACCAACCGGCGCAACCCCGACGGGCGCAACGCCATCACCGCCTTCAGCCTCGCCTTCCACCACCGCAGCTGGGTCTCCCGACTGCCGCTGCTGCACACCGCCGACGGCGTCGAGTTCGACAAGTGGCGGATCGTCCTCTACGCCTACCGGCACAGCTACGCCCAGCGACACGCCGATGCAGGGGTCCCCATCGACGTGCTCCGCGAGTTGATGGACCACCGAAAGCTCGACACCACCAAGGCCTACTACCGGGTCGGGGAGACACGCCGGCGCGAGGCCGTCGACCGTGTCGCTGCTCTCGCCCGACCGACACGGCAACCGCGTCTGGCGAGTCGCGCAGGCGCTGCTCGACTCCGAGCACGCCCGCCGGGCCCTCGGCGAAGTCGCCGTGCCCTTCGGGGTCTGCACCGAGCCCTCCAACGTCAAAGCCGGCGGCACCGCCTGCCCGTTCCGGTTCCGCTGCGCTGGCTGTGACCACTTCCGCACCGACGTCTCCTACCTGCCCGACCTCCACGCCTACCTCGATGATCTGCTCCGCAACCGGGAACGACTCCTCGCCACCACCGAGCTCGAGGAGTGGGCACGCGCCGAGGCCATGCCCTCGGAGGAGGAGATCAGCCGGATCCGACGGCTGATCTCCCGCATCAAGTCGGGGCTCGACGATCTCAGCGCCGAGGAACGGGCCCGGGTCCAAGAGGCGGTCGAGGTCGTCCGCCGCCACCGAGGCGTTTTCCTCGGCATGCCACGGGTCCGTCAGGTCCCGCCTGATCTGCGGCCCGAGCGAAGCCAATGACCGCTGACCCCAACGAGCGCACCGCGGCCATGACCCAAGGCCGCCGAGCCGACACCGCCCGGCGTCGCCAACGCGTCCTCACCGCCCTTGCCGAGGCCGCCGAAGCCGGAGAAGAGCTGAGCGTCAGCAGCGTCGCCCGACAAGCCGGGGTCGACCGCACCTTCTTCTACCGTCACCGCGACTTGCTCGAACAGCTCCACGCCCTCGAGGCGCAACCCCGGGCCGCGCCCGGGACTTCACCCATGGTCACCCGCGCCTCGCTGCAAGCCGACCTGCTCGCGGCCCAGCACCGCTCTGCCCGACTCGCCGCCCGTGTGCAGCACCTCGAGCGCCGACTCTCCGAGCTGCTCGGCGAACAGACCTGGCGAGATTCCGGGCTGGGCGCCCCCGACGACATCGACCAGCTCCAACAGCGGATCGCTTCCCTTGAAGGCGAACTCTCCGACACACACACATCCAGCTCGACGAACGCACCGAAGAACTCGCCGCCGCCCGCCTGGCCAACCGGGAACTGATGACCCACCTCAACGCCACACGACCCACCACACGAACATGACCCCCCTATCACGTGCACCACAGCTGTTGCGTCCGCTCGCAGGGCGACCCAAGCCCCCCGACCTGCCCAGAGACGAACTGCTTCGCCTCCGCACAGCGCCCCTCCCCCGGAGAAGAGGCTGCACCGTTCG
Organism: Actinomycetota bacterium; assembly: GCA_050693875.1. Taxonomy (GTDB): domain Bacteria; phylum Actinomycetota; class CADDZG01; order JAHWKV01; family JBOGWP01; genus JBOGWP01. The sequence goes on along the minus strand of JBOGWP010000113.1, from coordinate 4,412 downwards.
CTCGATCAGCGAGCCCCGGCCTGCCCCCCCTCGCAGCATCCCCTGGCCGTGGTCGATCTTCGTGACATCCGGCCGCCGCGACCTGCTCGGAGGCCTGATCCATGAATACGATCTGGTCGCATGACACCCGACGGATCGCATTCTTGGCACGCACAGGGTCTCAGCTGCCCCGGAGACCCACGGAAATGGCAGGTGAGCCCAAGTTCCGGGCTTCGAGCTCTGCGATCCTGGAGCGAAGCTCCTCGATGAGGGCAGCCTGCTCCGCAATGATCGCGCGCAGGCGCTCTATCTCGGCCTCGTAGCGTTCGAAAGGCTCCCGGCAGCTGCGGGCCCTCCGGCTCCGCTGCAATCAACGGGCGGTCGGTGGAGGACGCATCCCTGAGACGAGCCATCGCACGAGCAGACCGAGGCCAGCAACTCCTACACCTACGAGAGTCAAGACGAGGGCCCCAAACTCCCATCCATCCCCCACGCCGTAGCCCCACCACTCCATGTACAAACCCAGAAAGAACAGTGGCCAACCGATGACCGGCACCAACAGGACCCAGTTCCTCCCGACTAACAGGCCAACGACAAACATCAACGCCAGGAGGACACCGATAAACCAAGGGATGTCCATCAACCTATGACTGAAACTTGCGTCGGGTCAGCAGCATCAGCAGCAAGCGCCTCGTCTCCTGTTGCACTGGAACACCGAGCCGCCTTTGTACCCGGACTCTAGCGAGGCTCCGCCACGCAATAGCTCGGGTCGTCTACGCAACTTTCATCGAACACCAGGCCAAACCTCGCCAGCTCAGTAAGCACGGTAGGACCTTCGAAGAGCGCTGGGGCGAAGCGACCAATCCTGGCAGGGCTATAACCAAACACGACCACGGTGGCCTCCGGGCGGTAGATCTCGAGACGCTTGCCGCCTTCGTACACCGTCGCCGGCACGCCCCCGACAAGGGTGTCCGTGCCGGCTATCGCGGCTGCGAGGGGAGCAGGCGCCGTGAGTGAAGCCTTGTTCCGCTCACCGGAGGACCAAGTCTGAATCTGGATCGGCGGGGCGCAGCCCGCGTCATCACCGGGAGTACAGTCTCCATACGCATACGTGACGTGGTTGGCGCGCACCCACTCTGGGTTTTGAGGAGTGGCGCACGCCCTCAACACTGCACTCACGCTGAGGCTGTCGAAAGAGCTGCCAGCCCAATAGTTGGGGAAGTTGAGGGGCTGTGACGGAGCGGTGCACACCAGGTGGGTGGGGGGGATAGCTCGGTTGGTGGGAGCCGTGAACTCAGGCGGCGCGGTCTGCCCATGGGTGTCCGGGAGGGGGCCGCTGGGCCCGCGGGGAGGAAACTGGGCGAGCCCCACTCCAACGGCGACTGCAGCAAGCCCGGAAACGATAACCGCCGCCAGAGCAGGAATGGTGAGGACTCTGCGCATAGTGACCTCCTCTAATAATCCTCACATGTAAACCCACCAAGTGTTGCCGTCGCTGAATGGCCTGTCGCCATTACATTGCTTGATCGGTTGAGTGTTACCCCACCACCATGGCCCATAGACAGCATGTCCCACAGACATACCATCTCTAATGTAATTGCGCGCGTTGTCGAACCCCGAAGGTGGTACGGCGTGGCCACACCACACTGTCTGATCATAATGAGCGTCACCGACCGTATAGTAAATCCCTTGCTCATCGTGGGCATAGAAGAACCGGACATGCCAACGAGAAAGGTATTTCGAGGCACTAGCCCTTTGTGTCCCCATGTAATAACAGGTCCCGTGAGATATATTTGTTTGCTTAGTGCCGCCCTGATCATCCCAGAATAGGTGATGTTGGACGTGCATAGCCGCGTCGGTCCAGAATCCGCCGGGTCCGTAGAACCCTACGTTGATCGGATCGACCCAATCAACGCAATTCGTCTTCATGGTGTAGAGGCTGGTATCGAGGTTCGCACTCGCCCAGCGCTCACTGATCATGGCTTCTATGGCCCACAGCCCGAGGACAGACAGGAAGAAAACCGCGTCCCACTGCTCTCACGGCATCCCCCTTTCTCGAACCGACCTGGTGGCGGTGCCTCCCTCGCTCCCCTCCATTTCAAAGCAAGCACGATTTGACCGGATCGTAGGCCCTGCGCAGTCTCAGCACAAGGGTGGTACCACGAGTCTTCGAGAGGGGGGCTAGGTGACTGGGCCTCGGCCGTGTACTTCCACGTCATCGACATGGGTGCGTGGAAGTCCTGGATGGCGAACACCAAGGACCTGCCCTGCACGTGCGGCCGTTCCCAGTAGCGCCTCGCCAGCTTGGCCGTCAGCGGCCCCGCATACCGAATCCGAGGGCGTCTATCTCAACTTCCTCGACCGCGACGACCAGGATCGGCTGCCCGAGGCATTCGGATCCGCAGCCTACGAGCGCCTCACCGAGCTGCGGCGGCGGTACGACCCCGAGGGCGTGTTCGACCCTCGCCGCGCGGCCGCGGCGGCCCCGGTGCGGGCCTGAGCGGGCGCAGCGGCGCGTGCGCTACGGGGTCTACCTGCCGACGCAGGGCGCCTTCGCCGATGTCCGGGGGCTCGCCGGCCTTGCCCGCACCGCCGAGGACGCCGGGTGGGACGGGGTGTTCCTCTGGGACGCGATGCTCTCGATCGCGGACGAGATCGACCCGGACCTGCGCCGCGGCCTCGGCGGAAGGGACGGTCTCGAGACCGCGGACACGCTGATCGCGCTGACTGCGATCGCCGCAGCCACTCGCCGCATCTGGTTCGGGGCGCTGGTCATCCCGCTGCCGCGCCTTCGTCCGGAGGTGTTCGCCCAGCAGACCGCCACGCTCGACCACTACTCCGAAGGCCGCCTCATCGTCGGGGTCGGCCTCGGCAATCCCGACCGGCAGTTCCGGGCGTTCGGTTACCCGGTCGACCCCACGGTGCGGGCGGCGGTGCTCGACGAGTTCCTCGACCTCGTCGCCCTGCTCTGGACGGGCGAGCGAGTCACCTTCAGAGGGACCTACTGTCAGGCGGTCGACGTGAGCCTGGCTCCCGGCTGCCTGCAACGCCCGCGCATCCCATCTGGGTCGGCACCGACAGCCGTCGCCGAGCGCCCCTGAGGAGGGTGGCGCGGTGGGACGGATTCGCGCCCGTGTACGGATGGCCGGATCACGTCATCCCTCCCGAGCGGCACCGGAAGCTCACCGGCTACGTGGCCGATCACCGGACAGGCGAGGCCCCGCTCGACGTGGTCTTGATGGGCAACCGGGACGGAACCAGGCCACCGCCGGATGCCGCCGGCGAGTACGCCGCGGCCGGGGTGACGTGATGGCTGGTTCAGTGCCTGTCGGCGGACCTGGCGGAGGCGGCGATCGAAGCCGGGCCGCCAGCCGCTTGAGCGTGCCTCCTGCTCGTATAATCAAGCGGCTCACGAGGACACGTGCGGGGAGGGCCGGAAGCGACTTCACTACATCCCGTGCGGAGGCGGAGTGCCCGATGGAGCCAGCCGTCAAATCGGTTGCCCTTCCAAACGAGGTCCGGATTCCCTATGTGGAGCAGGGGAATCCGGCGGGCATTCCGGTGGTCCTTCTCCACGGGTTCGCAGACTCCTGGCGTTCGTTCCAGCTGGTGCTTTCCCACCTTCCCGAGTTCATCCACGCCCTGGCGCCGACCCAGAGAGGTCACGGCGACGCTAGCCACCCGGGGGAGGGATACCGCGTCACCGATTTCGCCTCGGACGTGGCGGCGTTCCTGGACGCAGTGCGAGTCTCGAAGGCCGTTATCGTCGGCCACTCCATGGGCAGCGCGGTGGCCCTACGATTTGCGATCGATCACCCCGACCGAACCATGGGGGTCGTGGTCGTCGGTGCCGCCCCCGGCCTTCACGGCACCGAGGCCGCGCGGACGTTCTGGGAGTCGGCCCTCGCGAAGATGACCGATCCCGTCGACTCGACGCTCGTCCGCCAGATGACGGAGACCTCGCTGGCCAAGCCGGTCCCCCGAGCATTTCTCGAGGCGATGACGGAGGACGGGGTGATGGTCCCGGCGTTTGTGTGGAAGGCGGCGATGCAAAGTCGGTGGCGACTCGAGGGAGATTTCTCAACCGAGCTCGGCAGCATCCACGCTCCGACGCTCATCGTGTGGGGTGATCGTGACGTGCGCTACTCGCGTGCCGCGCAGGAAGCGCTGGCATCGGCCATTGCAGGCTCACGCCTCGTCGTCTACGAGGGCGCCGGCCATTTTGCCCACTGGGAGGAGCCGGATCGGTTCGCTGCCGACCTCGCAGGTTTCGTCGAAAAGCTCGGAACGCTCGGCTGAGGAGATCGCGCGCCCTGAGGGATTCGAACCCCCGACCTTGTGGTCCGTAGCCACACGCTCTAATCCACTGAGCTAAGGGCGCAATCTGCAGTTGTCAGCGGAGGCAGCGCGATTCGAACGCGCGAGGGACGTGA
>JBOGWP010000112.1:0-8599 GCA_050693875.1 Actinomycetota bacterium | reverse complement strand
TACGGTCCCGGCGGCGGCGTCGAGGACCAGATCCAGCTCGTGCGCAAGCGCAGGCTCCCGGTCATCGGGGGCGGCACGGGTTACTTCTCGTGGGTGCACCTCGACGACGCGGCGAGCGCTACCGTGTTGGCTGTGGAGCAGCGGGCGAACGGCGTGTTCAACATCGTCGACGACGAACCGGCCCCGGTCAGCGAGTGGCTGCCGTATCTGGCCGCGTGCGTGGGGGCGAAGCGGCCACTGCGGATCCCCAAGTGGCTGGTCCGGCCGCTGGCCGGCGAAATGGGGGTGGCGATCATGACGGAGGGGCGCCCGTTCTCCAACGCCAAGGCCAAGCGGGAGCTCGGCTGGGAGCTGCGGTATCCCACATGGCGTGAGGGCTTCAAGCAAGAGGCGGCATGACCCGGACCGAGGAGTTCGAGGAGCTGCGGCCGCTGCTGTTCGCGATCGCCTACCGGATCCTCGGCAGCGTGAGCGAGGCCGAGGATGCGGTCCAGGAGGCTTGGCTGCGCTACGAGGCCTCCCCGACACACCCCACGTCGACCAAGGCCTTCCTCTCGGCCGTGGTGACCCGGATCTCGATCGACGTGCTGCGGTCGGCCCGCGTCCGGCGGGAGGAGTACGTCGGGCCGTGGTTCCCCGAGCCGCTGCTCACCGACCCATACGAGGATCCGGCACGGTCGGCGGAGTTGGCCGACTCGGTGTCGATGGCGGCCTTGTTGCTGCTCGAGCGGCTCAGCCCGCTCGAGAGGGCGGTCTTCGTGCTGCGGGAGGTGTTCGGGTTCGGCTTTCCCGAGGTCGCGTCGGCCGTGGGGCGATCGGAGGCGGCCTGCCGCCAGCTGGCGGTGCGAGCGCGGCGCCACATGGACGCGGGCCGGCCTCGGTTCGAGGCCGACCGGAGGGAGCGAGAGGAACTCGCCGAGCGTTTCTTCGGCGCCTTCAGGGAAGGGGACGTCGACGGCCTGCGGGTGCTGCTCGCCGCTGACGTTCAGATGGTCGGGGACGGCGGCGGCAAGGCCCCGCAGTTCGCCAGGGCCATCATCGGCGCCGACCACGTGGCCCGGGTTCTCGCCGCAATCATCCCGCCGCTCGTCCGGATCGGCGTCGTGGTGGAGCCACACGCGGTGAACGGCCAGCCGGGCGCGATCTTCCGCGACCGGGACGGCCAGGTTCTCAACACCCTGACGCTCGACATCCTCGACCGACAGATCCAGACGATCCGCGCGGTGATCAACCCCGACAAGCTCGGGCACCTGGGTCCGGTGGCTGACGCCTGGGCGGTTGCCCGCGAGGCGAACCAGGCTCGCCGGCCCACGGATTGACTTGAGAACGAAACAGGTTAGTGAAAGCCCAGCACCTGCAGCCTCAGCTCGGCCATGATCACCACCCTCAGCGGCATACCCACCTCCCGTCTCCACGACAGGCAAAAGGTGCACCCTCACTCGGGCGGTGTCAGAGATGTCTCCGGAAGGTAAGAGATGTCTCCGGAAGGTAAGAGATGTCTCCGGAACGTCAGAGATGTCTCCGGAACGTTCCGTCCGACATCTCCCCGGGCCGCACATGGGTTGAGCTTGGTGGGAGCTCTCGGATTCCTCTCGGATTCGTCTCGCAAAGCACTCGGATGGTTCATCCCGACATGCTCCAAGCGCATCGACCACTATCCATCCCAGGGGAATTCGCAGATCGGCTCGACCCCGAACGTGTCCGTGTGGGCGTCGATGTAGGCGAATCATCGCTTCTGTGGGCGGTCGAGCTCCGCCGCGAAGAAAGCCGAGGCGCTCTTGAGCATCTCATTCGCCCGCTGCAGCTCGAAGTTCTCGCGCTCCAGCCGCTTGAGGCGCTCACGATCATCGGTGGTCAACCCTGCTCGGGTGCCGGCGTCGATCTCGGCCCGGCGCACCCACCGGCGCAACGACTCAGCCGACGTGCCCATCTTGGCCGCCACCGACCGGATCGAGGCCCACAGCGACCCATGCTCCTCGGCGCCTTCCAGGCGCCAGGCGGACCGACCGGGTCACGCATCTCCTTGGGGAACCTGCTCGTTCGTGTCATGGCTCCATCCTCCCACGGATTGGAGCCTCCGGGTTACCCGTCGCGATTCACTACCCGACCCTCGCCGACGACATCGGATGGAAGCACCCATCGCTCGGCGTCGGCGGCGACCATTGAGGTGAGGCTGGCGATCACAACCGCAGTGATTTCGATCGCCATCGTGAGCACAGCCAGACGCCCATGACCGTCGCGAGCCCGCGACGACCATGAAGAGGACTTGAATCCGGTGCTCGCGTACTCGGCATGAGTGCGGTCCTCCGGGCCAAGGACCGCAGGCCCGACCCCGCTCGGAAGAAGTCCCCGCTCTGCGCGCCCCCACGGGAGTGCACGGGCGCATGTGCTGGCGTGCTCGTACTATCGGGGCAAGATGGGGTCCATGGAGATGCAGAGCGGGCTGCCTGTCGGGGTCGCGGCGTTCGTCGGCCGTGAGCGTGAACGTGCGAAGGTGGCTGACCTGGTCGCGGATGCCCGGGTGGTGACGTTGACCGGTCCAGGTGGCTGCGGCAAGACGCGCCTGGCTGTGCAGGTCGCGGGGGATGTAGCGTCCCGGTTCCCCGATGGGGCCTGTTGGGTGGACCTGCAAGGGGTGAACGACCCCGGGATGGTCGCTGCGGCCGTCGCCGCGGCGGTGGGCGTCCACGAGCGATCCCAGCAGGCGTTGACCGACACGCTCGCCGAGCAGCTCCGCGCACGGCATCTGCTGGGCGTGCTCGACAACTGCGAGCACCTGGCGGCAGCGTGCGCGGAGTTGGTCGGCGAGTTGTCGTCGGTGTGTCCGCGGCTGCATGTGCTGGCCACCAGCCGCGTGCCGCTGGTCGTCGATGGTGAGGCGACGTTCGAAGTCGCCGGGCTGCCGGTGCCCGACCCCGATGCTAGGTCCGCCAGCACGGTCGCGGTAGCGGCCGCGGCGCGGTTGTTCGAGGTGCGGGCTCGGCAGGTGACCGCGGACTTTCGGATCCGTGACGACAACGCCATGGCGGTGGCCGAGATCTGCCGGCGCCTGGATGGGATCCCGTTGGCGATCGAGCTGGCGGCGGCGCGGGTGCGGGCGCTGGCGCCGGGCCAGATCGCAGCCGGGTTGTCGGACCGGTTCGGGTTGTTGACCGGCGGAGTGCGGGGGGCGCCGGCACGTCAGCGGACGCTGGAGGCGTCGCTGGACTGGAGCTACGACCTGCTCGACGAGGCGCAGCGGTTGGCGTTGGCGAGACTGTCGGTGTTCGCCGGATCGTTCGAACTGGATGCTGCCGAGGAGGTGGTGGGCGGAGAGGGGATTGACCGCGACGACGTGCTCGACCTGGTCGCCGCCCTGGCCGAGCACTCAATGGTGCAGGTGGTCGAGCGCCACGGCAGGGCCCGCTACCGGCTGTTGGAGACCATCCGCGTGTATGCCCGGCAGCGGCTGTCCGAGCTGGACGACCCCGATCGGGTGCGTGGCCGCCACCTGGAGTTCCATGTCGGGCTGGCAGGGCGGGCGCGGGAGGGTCTGCATGGTGCACAGCCCGAGCCCTGGGTGGCGCGGCTCGCGGCCGATCTGGATGACCTGCGTGCCGCGATGGACTGGGCGGCCGAAACAGGCGACCTGCGGGGACTGGTGGGCATCACCGAGCCGATCGTCCGCTTCTGGCTCGAGCGCGGCCTGTCCGGGGAGATGCACCGCCGGCTGCACGACGCGGCAGAAGTCCCGGGCGCCCCTGACGACGAGCGCGTGCGGGGGTTGAACACCGCGGCGGCCCTGGCCCTTGCCACCAGCGAGCCGGCCAGCTTCCATCGGTCGGCGAACCAGGCGGCCGCCCTGGCGCGCGCCGCTGATGTGGGCGGTGCCCTCGCGGTCGCGTTGGCGCAACGAGCCCTGTCGGGGGTTCTTTCTGGGTTGTCGACCAGCGAGCAGGTGGACGCTGACGTCGAGCAGGCGCTCCAACTCGCGAAGCGGTGCGAGGATGCGTCGACCCACGCTCACGTCCTGCAGTTCGCTGGGGCGGCACTCCTTATCAGCCGCTCGATCGACGCCGGGTACCACCTGTTCCAGCAGGACGTGGAGGTGTGCGAGGCCAACGACCTCGCCTTCCATCTGCCGGCCGCCCACGGGGGCGCTCTGGCGTGGCTGGCATGGTCCGGCCGGCTCGACCAGGTGCGCCGACATGCCCGACGTGCCGTCGAGCTCAGCCGGCAGCTGGGACGTCCCGGGTGGGAGGCGGCCGGGCTCACCGGGCTGGCAGCAGCCGCCGTCCTGCAAGGCGATCACACCCGAGCGCAGGACTGGCTGTCCGAGGCCCAGGCAGCGCTGGGACCGCGAGCCCTCGAGTGGACCCATTACGGGATGTGGTCGCGTCACTGGCTGGGGGTGTCGGCCTACGCATCCGGCGACATGGAAGCCGCTCGGGCCACGGCCGCGGAGATCGTGCGGATCGGCCGTGGTGGCGGCAGCCGAGTGGACGAGGCGATCGGCGAGTGGCTGCTGGGCATTATCGCGCGAAGCCAGCAGCGCCACGACGACGCCCGAGCACACCTGGAGGCCTGCCGCGCACTGTCGACCGACCCACGGCTCCCCCACACGCTGGGTCGGTCGTTGCTCGGCCTTGCGGAACTGGCCAGGGAGGACGAGGACCTCGAAGAGGCCTCGGAGCTGGCCCATGACAGCCTGGAGGTCCTGGACGACTACGGCGACCGGGTCGGGGCCGCCGCGGCGCTGGAGGCGATCGCCGACCTGGCCGTGCCCCTCGGCGAGCCCGAGCGGTCGCTTCGCCTGCTCGCAGCGTCGCAACGGTTCCACACCGACACGGGCATCGCCCGCTTCTCCCTCCAGGCCGACCGCTTCGAACGTGCCCGCGACACCGCACGGGCCGAACTGGACTCGGCCGACGTCACCGCATGCTGGGACGCCGGCAGCCAGCTGTCGCTGGCCGAAGCGATCGCCTATGCCCGCCGCGGGCGGGGCGAGCGTCAACGCCCGCAGATCGGCTGGGCGTCACTGACTCCCGTCGAACTCGACGTCGTGCGGCTTGTCGCCCGAGGCCACACCAACGCCGCGATCGGTCAGCTCCTGTTCATGAGCGTCAACACGGTCAAGAAGCACCTGTCCCACATCTACGCCAAGGTGGAGGTGGACGGACGCGCCGATCTCGCCGCAGAGGTCGCCCGCCGCGACCTGTAGTGCACGCTGACCGGCGAAACGTACCCGATCGGGTGACGTTCCCCCACGTCTTCTGTGCCACCGTTGCAGGCGTGACCACGCGAGACACAGGGAGGCAGCAATGAGCAACCAACGCACCCACTACGTGACCACCACCGACGGCGTCACGATCGGTGGGACCGTGCACGGCGAGGGACGGCCGCTCGTGTTCCTGCAAGGCGCTGTTGGCGATGGCGACCTCGACTGGCAGCGAGTGGTGGGACACCTGACCGACCGGTACACCTGCCATCTTCCGAGTGTCCGCGGCCGTGGCCTCAGCGGAGACCACTCCGACCTTCGCACCAGTCGGATCCTCGAGGATTTCGCCACCTACGTCGACAGCGTCGGAGAGCCCGCCGGACTGGTGGGCTGGTCTGGCGGCGGCTACTTCGCGCTCGGCGTAGCAGCGACGCGGCCCGATGCTGTGGCCGCGGTTGCCCCGTTCGAGCCGGGGTTCCTGAGCCTGATGGACGAGGCCGAGCAAGCGGTCGCCGGCGCAGCCGTCACCCGTACAGCCGAGCTGGCGGCCGAAGGCAACCTGGCAGCTGCGGTTGGCACGTTCCTTCGCTGGCCCTTCACCGACCAAGACATCGCCGGCGCCGAGGACGCCGGCTACATCGAGGCTGCCGCCCGCTACGTCCCGAATCTGCTCAACCTGCTCCAGCAGGCGATGGACGAGGATGAAGCCGCCGACGTTCTGCCGCCGGCAGTGCTCGGCACCATCTCTGCTCCGGTGCTGGTGCTCACGGGATCTGACACCAAGCCCTTCTTCACGACCTGCGCGCGGCACGTAGCCGACCACGTCCCCAACGCAGAAATACAAGAGATCCCCGGCCCCGGGCACGCCGCCCCGTTGACCCATCCCGAGGCGCTCGCCGAGGCACTCATCGAGTTCTTCGCGCCAGCGCAGCAGCCGGCCTGACCCGCCGATCGACACCAGCATGGACCTGTACCCGATCGACGGTGCGGTCCACCTCGAACCTGAACGTCTACCGATGATCCTCGTCGACACGTCGTACAAGGAACATGCACAAGGAGGAGCACGAAGACCCAGAACCAGCGGATCGCGGACAACCAGCAACCCGAGTTCGACGGCAGGTGCGCGTGGCCCAGACGATGGGCCTCCCGTGGGCCCCCAAGGCGCGCGGTGGGACCGAGCACAACCCAAACAGAAGCGCGAGCTGACGGCCGTGGAGCGCCAACTCCGAGACGTCCGCGCAAGCGTCGACCGATACCTGCGCGCCTTCGACTCCGGGGCCATGGATCCTCAGCTCTGCGAAGAACGGCTCGTAGACCTCAAGGCTCAGCTCAACGGCCTCGAAGGCCGCCGACAGGAACTCAGCGACGCTCTCACCTCCACTCCGGCCAAGCCGTCGGTCAAGGCCACGCAAGCCGCAGCCAAGAAGCTCGCCGAACAACTCGAGACGGCACCGGCTCCCAAGGTGAATAGCCTGCTCAGGAAGCTCATCGATCACCTCAATGTGGAGGCGAAGAACGCCATCCACCCGGTAATCCGTGTCCCCCTTGGTTAGTACAACGACAAGCTGGGTGGTCCCAGCACCCATTAACTCTAACCATCGCGACCCTGCATCCGTGGCGGCGCCCGACCTCGATGTGCCCTGGTCAGACGGTCGGCAGGACCTGGAGACGCGCGTCGATCATGCACGCCGCACCCAGTGCCTCCACCGAACCAATCCCTCGTATCACCGGTCCGCGCTGCTCGGTCTCGAGAAGAGCCGCCAGCAGCGCCGGTGGAACGACGAGGCAATCCTGGGTGCCATCCGAGACTTCCATGCGCGGACGGGCCGCTGGCCGGGTCAACCCGATTTCCGCACAGTCAACGGGCTCCCGGGGGTCGGAACTGTGCTGAGGCGGTACGGGTCGCACGTTACCGCCGTGCATCAAGCACAGCGCTTGCCGGGCAAGCACATGCCGAAGACGACATCCGGTTGAGAATCATGAGATCGAGGCCTCTCGAATTCCTCTCGTAACCCTCTCGATTCGCGACGGATGGCCGGCCCCTCGACTCCCCCAACGCCCCGCGCCCGAGGCAGCGGAGGGAGTCCCGAGGGCGCACCCCGTATTCTTCCCGCGAATGAACCTGAGGCGTCTGCGTATCGTGGGCTTCCGGGGGATCCGCGAGTTGGATTGGACCCTCGGCGGTCGAACGATTTGCCTCGTGGGTCCCGGGGACTCCACCAAGACAAGCATCCTCGAGGCGATCGAGTGGGTTCTATCCCCCCGCTGGTCGCTCCCCGCCTCAGACATCGACTTCCACACGGGCAACCCCGCGGAGCCGATCATGATCGAGGCGACCGTCGGTGACATGCCGGGTGGGCTACTGAGCGACCAGAAGTTTGGTCTCGAACTGCGGGGGTGGGGAGAAGAAGGCCTCCACGATGAACCCGAGGGAGACGACGAGCCGGTCATCACGATACGCCTCACGATCGACGACTCTTTGGAGCCGCGGTGGGAAGTCGTGAACGATCGTCAGGCCGAACCGCGCCCAATCTCGGCGCGGGATCGAGAGTCTCTCGGCGCCACGCGCCTCGGTCCCGAGGTGGAGCGACATCTCACTTGGGGGCGCGGCTCGGCTCTGCTCCGTCTGACGGATTCAACGGAGGAGATGGGGCGAACCCTGGCAGCCGCACACAGGCTGGCACGGGAACACGTCAAGGCGGCGGAGATGGTGGAGCTGAAACGGGCTGCGGAGGAAGCCTCGAGTGCTGCGAAGGCGCTCGGCGCAGGCGCTTCACAAACATACGGACCTGCTTTGGACCCCGGCGCGATGGGCGTCGGAGCAGCTGCACTGGCGCTTCACGACGGTACGGTGCCCGTACGGGCTGCCGGTCTCGGAAGCCGCCGCTTGGCCGCTCTGGCCGTGCAGCGTGCCTCGTTTTCCGAAGGTGGCCTAGTACTTGTCGACGAGATCGAAACGGGCCTCGAGCCCCACAGACTGCGTCACCTCATCCGCGAACTGCGCACGGCCGAGAAAGGCCAAGTGGTGCTGACGACGCACTCTGAAGTCGCCGTCGTTGAGCTCACCGCGAGCGAACTGCGCGTGGTGACTTCGCTCGGCGGAACGACGACAGTGAAGGCCGTCCCCGATGAGGTTCAGGGTGCTATTCGTGCGGCGCCGGAGGCTTTGCTCGGCCGCAAGGTGATCATCACCGAGGGCGCGACAGAGGTGGGGCTCTGCCGTGCACTCGAGCGCCGCTGGGCCGAGGCTCACGGTGGGATGCCGCTCGCACACCTCCCTGTCTGTCAGGATGACGTGAGACACAGGCTGTAGCCCTCAATCACTCCAGGGCGAGACAGGAGACACCGAACCGTGACCATGCCCAATGCGGCCCTGCTCGAGCGCGCCCATCATGGCGGCAT
>JBOGWP010000111.1:0-51713 GCA_050693875.1 Actinomycetota bacterium | reverse complement strand
TCATGCCGCTCGGTTTGCGTTTGTGGCGATGCCGAGGTCGTTGAAGAGCCGTAGCTGCCCCTCAGAAGATCCCCGTACCGCTCGCTGAGCTTGTCCATGTCCGCGGACACTACGATCGCCCGCGCTCAGAACTCCAGTGCTGCCCCGAAGGGGCGTCCGGTTCCGAGCGAAGCCTCGGGACCGGGGTAGCTCAGCTTGAGGTGCCGACGTTGGTGCGAATGAGTCAAGGTTGGGGACGAGAGCCCACCAGGGCGCACCGCAAGCGGGGCCCGGCAGGCACCGAGCGAAGCGAGGCCTGCCGGCATTGAACGACGCCGCCGGAGGCACGGCTCGCCGAGCGAGGCGAGGCGGGCCGTGATTGAGGACCGCGGCCGGAGGCCGCACCTTGCCTCTCTGGCCTGTGCCGGGGAGCGAAGCGACCCGCTAGCCGATGCGGCCCAGACCGTCGCGCTGCGGGACGGAGACCGCTCGGTCGTAGCGGTCGAGGAAGGTCGAGACCAGGCGACGGCTCTCGGAGAGCGCTCCCGCCCAGGCGTGGAGCCAGTCCTCGCCCTCCTCGGTGGGCTGGTATGTCCGGCGGGCCGGGCCGATCTCCGACGTCTCCCACCACGAGGTCACCAGGCCCTCCTTTTCCATGGAACGGAGGGTGCGGTAGAGGCCGCCTGGGTCGCCGCGGTGGAACCCGAATTCCGCAAGCTTCTCGAGGAGGTCGTACCCGTGGGAGGACCCTTCCTTGAGCAGCAGCAGGATGCAGGGACGGAGGAAGTTGCGCGGCAGGCTGCCGTCGGGCTGCGTCAACTCTTCGGTTCTTTGCGACCGTCTCGGCACGTGTGCCCCCTGCCGCCGCCCCTGGCGGCGGTCCTAGTGAACGTGGTCGTGCGAGTGCTCGCCGCTCAGGAGCCGCTCGGACAGGCAGGCCTCGGCCTCCTCAGCGGAGTTGTGGCACCAGCAGTCCGGACCACACTCACCGTGGGTCGGCTTCGTGAGCTCGGCAAACTCCTCGGCGAAGATGTCGGCCCCGGCACGCAGACCCGTCGGCGACAGCGTGTAAGACTGCGGGCCCGTCTGCACGAGCAGGCCCTCCTCGAGGAGGCGGTCGAGGAACCGGAGCCCGACCTCGGCGTCGACGCCGAGGAACCGCTCAAGGAGCGAGGGGTTGACGGTCTCTCCGAAGCCTTCGCCACGCAGCCAGAACATCACCTGGAGGATCTCGTCCCTCCAGTACATGGCGCGGACCGCTTCGGACTTGGGCTCGGTCGACACGACCCACAAGTTAAGCACACAGAGGATTGAACGCAAGGTTCCGGATGGGCGCCAGGCCCCGGCCGACTGGTGAGTAACGGGCACAAGCGCAGCTTGAGGTGCCGAAGTTGGTGCGAATAGGTCGAGTTTGGCGACGAGAGCCGACCGGGGCGCACCCCAAGCTGCGCCCGGCAGGCACCGAGCGAAGCCAGCCGGAATTCAACGGCGCCGCCGGAGGCTCGGCACGCCGAGCGAGGCCCGGCAGGCACCGAGCGAAGCGAGGCCCTGCCGGCATGGAACGACGCCGCCGGAGGCGGCCCCATGCTGTACCGGGGAGCGAAGCGACCCGTTAGGTGTACTCGAGCTTCCTGAGTTGGTCGATCCCCACGGGGGTCGGCCGTCCCCCGACGTCGACCAGCAGGGTGCCGAAGTCGCTCACCGCCGACACCTTCCCCATCACCTCGCCCTTCGGAAGCAGCCGGGCGCGGACCTGGCGTCCCACCGTCTCGCATCGTGACCGGTAGGCCTCGAGCAGGTCCGGCACGTCCTGGCCGTACCAGTGCTCCAGCCCGCCCAGCACGCCGTCGAGGGCCTCCTCGCGGCTCATGGCCTTGCCGGTCTCCAGCAGCACGCTCGTGGCGACGTCGCGAAGGGCCTCGGGGAATGCCTGCTCATCGACGTTTAGGTTGATCCGGAAGGTCATGACCGCGATCATGATCTCTCCCGGACCGAGGAGGGCGTCGACCTTGACGCCTCCGATCTTGCGGCCGCCGGCGAGGATGTCGTCGGGCCACTTGATCTGAGTCTCGATGCCGGTGGCGTTCTCGATACCGCTCGCCCCGCCGAGACACGCCAGCATCCACATCAACCCCTCGCCCTCCGGCGGGACGCCGGGCCGGAGGACCACCGAGCAGCTGAGGGCATCGGTGGCGAACCCGGTCCACGGGGCCCCTTTGCGCTGCCGGGGCGCCATCTCGCGGTCGACCACCACGCAGGCTCCCTCGTTCACCTTCTCCTGCCGTGCCCACTGCAATGCGAGCGACTCCGCGGTGACGGAGAACGGAAAGTGGCGCACGGGATGGCCGAGGACCTTGGTCGTGAGCGCCGCCTCGAAGGCAGCTGCGAAATCCTCGGACTGGCTCATCCCTGGCTCGCTAGGTCAGGGGCCCGGTCGACTCTTCCTTGCCCGGCCGCGGGATCAACCGCTCGACCCTCCACCCCGAGTCCTCGAGGGTGAGGATCAACGATCCCGCCGGGATCGCGGGCGTCAGGTCGCCCATCTGCGGGCCGAGCTGCATAAGGTAATGCACCCGGACCTGCATCGGCGCCTCCGGCTCGACCTTGGACTCGAAGGCCATGCGTGAGAAGTCGAGCCCCGACAGGTCGCGCTGGATTCCGGCCATCAGGTCGGCGAGGAACTCGGCCTCCTCGTCCTCGCCTGCGATCCCCTGCCGCAGCCGGGAGGCGAGGTCGATGCCCATGCCGCGCTCCTGGCCGATGTTGATCACCCACAGCTTGGCGTTCTCGCCGAAAATGTCCCAGAGCCGGCGGGCATCGCCGGCCTTCACGGCCTCGAAGAAGGTTTCGGCAGCCGCCAGGGCCCCCTCGCTTGCCTCCTCTTCGGGCTCGAGCGCGTCGGGGGGGCGGCCGGCCATCTCATCATCAAACGGCTGCTCAGGATCCATCGATCTCTCCGCTCGGTTCCCCCGGAAGGCGCCCCGCTGCCGCCATGCTATCGCGGCCGGATTCTCCAGCCCACCAGGATGTGGGTGCGGTCCGATGCCTTCGGGAGAGAATGAGCCCGCCCCCCACGGTTCTCGAAGGAGCCAACGATGCAGAACTGCCTCTTCTGCCGGATCGCCTCCCACGACATCGACGCCAAGATCGTCCTCGACCGCGACAACGTCGTGGCCTTTCGCGACATCAACCCTCAGGCGCCAACGCACATCCTGCTGATCCCCCGCCAGCACATCGCACACTCCGGGGAGCTGGGCCCGGAGCACGCCGGCTTCCTCGCCGAGCTCTTCGCCGCCGCCGCCGAGCTGGCCGAGCAGGAGGGCATCGCCGAGGACGGCTACCGGGTGGTCACAAACGTGGGCCCGGCGGCGGGCCAGAGCGTGCTCCACCTGCACTTCCACCTGCTCGGAGGCAGGCAGATGGCTTGGCCGCCGGGATAGAAGCTGCGTCCGGGACGCTCTTAAGTTATCCGTCTGGACTAGGCACATTTCCCGACTTTGTGGTACCTTCGCCCGATGCAGTCCCGGCGCTCGCTCCTGATCGGCGCCATCCTCGCCGTGATCGCTGCGCTCGTCGCCGCCGGCCTCGTCGTCATCCGGGTGCGGCGCGACGAGAAGGTGCTGGGCGCCCGGGCGGTGCGGGTGGTCGGGGGGCTGATGGAGCGCTCCGGAAAGGTGGAGGGCGGCCGCCCCTACGTCGACAGCGTCGTCGCCCCGGTCGACTGGGCCGACCTCGAGGCGTCGGACCAGGTGTTCGCGGGGCCCGGCTGGAGCCTGATCAACGGGCTGGTCACCGACCCCCGAGGCTTCAAGCTCCGCCTCCGCGTCTATGCCGGCAGGTACTCCCCCGCCTGGGCGAAGCGGCTGGGCGGGCCGACGGTGTCGGGGGGCGGGATCGACTGCTCCGCCGGGGGGATCGCGGTCACCCTCGCGAACAACCCCCACGGCGGGTGCGTCCCTTACTTCTGGAGCGACGAGTTCCTGGCCCAGTACGAGGAGCTGGTGCGCGAGATCGCTCGCCGCTACGAAGGAGTCCCGGCGGTCCTGGAGATGCAGGCCGCGGGATGCATGACGATCTTTGCCGAGCCTTTCATTCGCGCGGGGGGCGACCTCGGGTCGAACACGCGCCTCTTCCGCGCCGGGCTCAACGAGACGACCGACCGGCGCTGTCACGAGCGGATGATCCAGATCCACATGAACACCTTCTCGCGCATCCGGACGAGCTACTCGACGCACACCAGTTGGCAGCTCGTCAGCGACCCGGCCATCGAGTCGGATGGCCTCAAGTCGTCATGGTCGCTGGAACGCCAGTTGATCGACAGCTTTCGCTCGCGATACGCCGACCGGCTGATCATGATGAACAACGGCCTCGGCGAGACGAACTCCTGCAAGGCCGGGACGCCGGAAACCAACATGTGGTGCTGGTTCCGATCGATCCCGCAGCCCAAGGGGTTCCAAACCGAGACGTGGAAGAAGCTCGGCAGCTCCTCAGAGGGGATCTATGCCACGCTCGACAACGCGCTGAGCATGGGAGCCTGTTTCATCGAGCTCCCCCGCGGCGTGATCGATTCGGAGAACCGGTTCCCCGACTACGACGCCCGGCTCGAGGCGAACTGCCAGGCTCCGGCATCGCCATCCGGCGCATTCGCAAGCGCCTTGCCGGTCGCCTCCCCGATCGCCAGCACCCCGGCGCTCCTCCCCACAACGACCTCGGACCCGGCTCGCGCCGCATCCCCAAGCCCGACGGTCTCCCGGACCCCAGGCCCAACCGCGACCTCCCCGAAGGCGTCGCCGAGCCCGACGAACACCTGCTTCCTCGGGATCTTCTGCTGATCGGGGGCTCCACCCGGATCGCTGTGGCCTCGCTGTGAACGACTGGTAGCCTGGTCGCGTATCGCACTGGAATAAGCCGCAGCGAGACGAAGGCACACGCGATGAGGCGCCTCGACCCGGGCCAGTTCGGCCCCAACACCTGGCTGATCGACGAGATGTACCGGCGGTACGTCGAGGATCCGGACTCGGTCAGCGACGCGTGGCAGGAGTTCTTCGAGGACTTCCAGCCGCGAGGCGAGGACGGCCGGGCAACCTCACCTGGGCCGCCGTCGCATGCTGCTGCCCCGGCTCCTCCGGCGCCTCCCCGGCCCGAGTTCGTCCGGCAGGCGCCGCCCGCGATCCCGGTGCAGCCCGCCCCCGCAGGGGCGACGCCGCTCAGCGGCATCCAGGCCACGATCGCCCGCCGGATGGAGGAGAGCCTGGGGGTACCGACCGCCACATCCGTCCGGGCGGTCCCGGCGAAGCTGCTCGAGGTCAACCGCAACATCGTCAACCGGCACCTCGCGCGGAGCGGCGGCGGCAAGCTCTCGTTCACCCATCTCATCGGGTGGGCGGTCGTGCGGGCCCTTGCGTCCTCCCCCGCCATGCGCTCGAGCTACGCGGTCCTCGACGGGAAGCCGCACGTCGTCCGCCACGAGCACGTGAATCTGGGCCTTGCGGTCGACCACACCCGCGCCGACGGGTCGCGGGTGCTGCTGGTCCCCAACGTCAAGGGGGCCGACACGCTCGGCTTCGGGCAATTCCTCCTCGCCTACGAGGAGGCCATCCGCAAGGTCGACGCCAACGCGCTTGCCCCCGACGACCTGCTCGAGACCACCGCGACCATCACCAACCCGGGCACCCTCGGCACGGTCCAGTCGGTTCCCCGGCTCATGGCCGGGCAGTCGGTGATCGTCGGCATCGGGGCGATCGACTACCCGGCCGAGTTTCAGGGGGCCGACCCCCACACGCTCGGCGAGTTCGGGGTCGGCAAGATCCTGACGCTGACCAGCACCTACGACCACCGCGTCATCCAGGGGGCCGAGAGTGGGGAGTTCCTGGGCCGCGTCCACCGCCTGCTGATCGGCGAGGAGGGGTTCTACGACGACGTCTTCCGGGAGATGAAGGTCCCCTACGTCCCGGTGCGCTGGCGCCGCGACGTCAACCCGTCCCCGTACGACACGCTCGAGGCGGCCGAGAAGCAGGGCCGGGTGATGCGGCTGATGAACATGTACCGGGTGCGAGGGCACCTCATCGCCGACCTCGACCCGCTCGCCGCGAAGCCCCCGCAGATGCACCCCGAGCTCGACCCGAGCAGCTACGGCCTGACCATCTGGGACCTCGACCGGCGGTTCCCGACCGGCGGCCTGGCCGGCAACCGGACGCTGTCGCTCGGCGAGATCCTGGCCATCCTGCGCGACGCCTACTGCCGGACCTCCAGCATCGAGTACATGCACATCCAGGAGCCCGACCAGAAGTACTGGATCCGCGAGCGGGTCGAGGGGGTGTCGGCGGTCCTTTCCCTCGAGGACCAGCGCCAGATCCTACACAAGCTGGTGGAGGCCGAGGCCCTGGAGCGTTTCCTGCATCAGAAGTACGTGGGGCACAAGCGCTTCTCGCTCGAGGGGGCCGAGAGCATGATCCCCATGCTCGACGCCATCCTCGACCTCGCCGCCGACGGGGGGATGGCCGAGGCCGTGATCGGGATGGCCCACCGGGGGCGGCTCAACGTGCTCGCCAACGTGATCGGCAAGAGCTACGGGCAGATCTTCCGGGAGTTCGAGAGCAGCATCGATCCACAGTCGTGGCAGGGCTCCGGTGACGTGAAGTACCACGTCGGCGCGGCAGGCAAGCACACCGCCCGGTCGGGGCGGCAGCTCGACGTCTCGGTCGCCTCGAACCCCAGCCATCTGGAGTCGGTCCACCCGGTGATCGAGGGCATCGTGCGCGCCAAGCAGGACATCCTGGATCGCGGGATCGAGTCGCCGGTGCTCCCGCTCGCAATCCACGGCGACGCCGCCTTCGCAGGTCAGGGGGTCGCGGCCGAGACCCTCGCCCTCTCGCAGCTGTCGGGGTATCGGACCGGCGGCACGATCCACATCATCGTGAACAATCAGCTCGGCTTCACGACCGGCTCGACCTACGGCCGCTCCAGCACCTATGCCAGCGACGTGGCGAAGATGGTCCAGGCACCGATCTTCCACGTGAACGGCGACGATCCCGAGGCATGCGTCCGCGTGGCTCGCCTCGCCTTCGAGTTCCGGCAGGTGTTCAAGAAGGACGTCGTCATCGACATGTGGTGCTACCGGCGATGGGGGCACAACGAGGCCGACGAGCCCGCGTTCACCCAGCCCCTAATGTACGAGCGGATCGAGAAGCGGCGCTCGGTCCGCAAGCTGTTCACCGAGACGCTGGTGAACCGGGGGGACCTGTCGGTCGAGGAGGCGGAAGCGTCGCTGGAGGAGTTTCGCCAGATGCTCCAGCATGCCTTCGACGACACTCGCGACCGCAGAGCGCGGCCCCGGCACCCAATCGAGTGGAAGCGCCCGGCGCAGATTCCGATGACCGCCGTCCCCACCGGCGTCGAGCGCAACACGCTTGAGCACATCCTCAAGGCGATCACCACCGTGCCCGAGGGGTTCACGCTGCATCCCAAGCTCGCCCGCTGGCTCGCCGACCGCCGCAGCGCCCTCGATCGGGACGCGATCGACTGGTCGCTCGCCGAGGCCCTCGCGTTCGGAACGCTGCTCATCGAGGGAGTCACCGTCCGGCTCACCGGGCAGGACACGCGGCGGGGGACGTTCAGCCAGCGCCACTCCGTGCTGGTCGACCAGCGCACCGCCCGCGAGTACACGCCGCTGACGCACGTGCCCGACGCGCGGGCCAAGTTCTTCGTCTACGACAGCCTGCTGTCGGAGTTCGCCGCGGTCGGGTTCGAGTACGGCTACTCGGTCGGGAACCCCGACTCGCTCGTCGCGTGGGAGGCGCAGTTCGGTGACTTCGTCAACGGCGCCCAGGTAATCCTCGACCAGTACCTCGCCGCCGCCGAGGACAAGTGGGGTCAGACGAGCCGGCTCGTGCTGCTCCTTCCGCACGGCTTCGAGGGGCAGGGGCCGGAGCATTCCAGCGCCCGTCTCGAGCGCTTCATCGAGCTCGCCGCCGAGCACAACCAGCAGATCGTCGTGCCCTCGACGCCGGCGCAGTACTTCCACGCCCTCAGGCGCCAGACCCGCAGGGCCCTCCGCAAGCCGCTCGTGGTGATGACGCCAAAGTCGCTCCTGCGCCTCCCCGACGCCCGTTCTGCCACCGCCGAGCTCACCGACGGGTACTTCCGTGAGGTGCTGCCCGACCCTGCCGGTTCCGCGGATCCTCTGGGCGCGCGGCGAGTGCTCCTCTCCCAGGGCAAGACCTTCTACGACCTGCTCGAGCGGCGGCGGAGCGCCGGCATCGACGAGGCCGCGCTCGTTCGGATCGAGCAGCTATACCCGTTCCCCGAGGGAATGCTGCGAGCCGAGCTGGCGCGCCACCGGGACGCCGAGGTGTGGTGGGTACAGGAGGAGCCCCGGAACATGGGGGCCTGGTGGTACCTCGAGCACACCTTTCGCGAGCTGCTCGGCGTCCAGCTCCACGGCGTCACCCGCGACGAGAGCGCCAGCCCGGCCACGGGCAGCTACACCATCCACCAGATCGAGCAGTCGGCGCTGCTCGACCGAGCCTTCGAAGGACTGACCGGGCCCGGGGCGTAGCGTCAGCAGGCAGCACCTCGTCACCCGGGCAGCAGCCCACTCCCAGTGGGCCGCGCGGCTCACGGCCGGCGCCTCCTCTCCGCGCTCGTCTAGCCCAGCTCGAGGTGCCGAAGTTCGTGCGAATGAGTCAAGTTTGGGGACGAGAGCCCACCAGGGGCGCACCTCAAGCGGGGCCGAGCAGGCACCGAGCGAAGCGAGGCCCTGCCGGCATTGAACGACGCCGCCGGAGGCACGGCTCGCCGAGCGAGGCGAGGCGGCCGACATTGAGGAGGACCGCGGCCCGGAGGCTCGGCTCGCCGAGCAAGGCGAGGCGGGCCGACATTGAGGACCGCGGCCCGGAGGCCGCCCCTTGCCTCTCTGGCCCGTAGCGGGGAGCGAAGCGACCCGCTAGGTCTCCGAAGCGAAACGGGCCTCCGAGGAGGCCCGTTTTCAGTTCGTGGTTCGTCTCAGCGCCTGCGACGCGGACGGCCTCCGCCGCCGCCACCACGCCGCCGGGCTCCCGTCTGCGGGCGCGGCTTGCGCCGTTGGGAACGCCTTGACTGCGAGGGGTCTTCCGGAGGAAGAGGGGTGCGGTTGGCGAGCGTCAACGCCACGGCGTCGGCGACTTCCTCACGCATCTGATCATCAACGCCCCCTCCCACCATCAGCTGGAAGAGAACGCTGCGTTCGAGTTGCTCGATGGAGTCGACGACCTTCTGGCGAGTGCCGGCGGGCGTTCTCCACTCGGCGTGAATACGACCGGACGGGGGGATTTCGATGCGAAGATCGGCCCCCCCGAACTTCCCCTCCCATGCGACGGAGGTCGTTGCGTTCAATCGCTACTCCCTAGGCGAGTTTGCGGACTCGGGACGCCTGAAGTCCCTTGGGCCCCTGAGTGATTTCGAACTCGACCTTCTGGCCCTCTTCGAGGTTCCGGTATCCGGTGCCCTCGATGGCGCTGAAGTGGACGAAGACATCCTCCCCGTCCGGACGCGAGATGAAACCGTAGCCCTTCTCTGCGCTAAACCATTTGACCGTGCCGGTGGGCATGCACAGCTCCCCCCTTTCGTGAAGGATTACCGCCTCGCTCGCGGGGGAACTGGGCCCCCCGACGACGACTCGCGGCTGGAGGGAACTGCTGGTGCTGCAAAAGCATGACCTGGGCGGTGCCCTCGCGAAGTACTTTACCACGAGGTCTTCGCGCCAATCGAGGCTGCCGCCTGCTCCGAAGAGCTCCCGCCCTTCGGTCGGCGGGGAGCAGAGAACAAAGCCCCTCCTGGACTATTCTGCGCACGGACGCCCCGAGACGCGGTTCCAATCCGGCGGGGACGAGGTGACGAATACCCCATGATCAAGAAAGGCGAGTCACCGGATCAGGAGGACCGCCGGCTTCTCCTGGACATGGCCCGGGGGGACCATCGGGCCCTCGCAACGCTGTACGAACGCTATGCAGCCCAGGCTTTCGGGGTCGCACTCAAGGTATGCGGAAACCGAACTTTGGCGGAGGACGTGGTGCAGGAAGCCTTGCTCGCCATCTGGCGCCGCCCCAATTCCTACGACCCGGAGCGGGGCACCGTGGCGTCGTACCTCTTCGGAGCCGTACACAACAAGGCCGTCGACGCGATCCGGCACGAAGAGTCGTTGCGTCGCCGCGAGCAGGCGGTGACGGACCAGCCCGACGAGACCCCGAGCGAGGATGTGGTGGAGGCGGCATGGCTGGCCGTTCGGCGGACCAACGTGCGCACGGCGGTGAGCCGGCTTTCGGGTGTGCAGCGTGATGCCATCCAGCTTGCCTATTTCGAAGGCCTTACCTACAGCGAGGTGGCCGAGAAGCTCGGCATTCCCCTGGGCACTGCGAAGACCCGCATCCGCGACGGGATGATCAGGCTTCGCAACCTCCTCTCGGAGAGCGGGGTGACCGACTGATGTCCCACGAGGAGCTCCAGGAGCTGATCCCCTCGTACGCCCTCGACGCGCTCCCCGCTGGCGAGGAGATGATGTTGCGGGCACACCTCGAGAGCTGCCGCGAGTGCAGCGTCTTGCTCGAGGACCACGTGGAGGCTGCCGGTCACCTGGCCTTGATGGCTCCACCGGCTCGCCCGCCCGACGCCCTCCTGGGGAGGATCCTCGCCGAGGCGAGGAGGACGGAGCAGGTCGTCCCGATCCAGCGGCGGCAGTCGCGGGTCCGCTGGCCGCGCCTCGCTGCGGCGGTTGCTGCCGCCGCAGTGATCGCGCTCGGCTCCGTCAACCTCATGCTTGCCTCCCGACTCGCCGACCGGGACCGTGCGCTCGCCGAGCAGCGGCGGGCCAACGCGATCCTGACCTCGCCCTCGGTCAGCACGGTGTCGATGGTGGGGACCGGCGATGCGCCACGCGCCGCCGGTCAGATCTTCCTTCCTCCAGAGGCCGGCTCGGCCGCCATCGTCGTGACCGGGCTCCCGCAGGCGGGCCGCAAGGTTTATCAGCTGTGGTTGCTGCGGGACGGCAAGCCGATTCCGCTCGAGCCCTTCCGTCCCGACCACGGGGGGAGCGCCCTCATCTATGTCCGAGGAAGCGTGCGGACGATGGAGGGGATGGCGGTCAGCCTCGAGGAGCGTGGGGGCCTGCCGAGCCCGAAGGGACCGATCGTCCTGCGATCCGCGTAGCGCATCGGGTGGCGTGGTGGTCCGCGTTGGCCTGATCTCCGACACGCACATCCCCGGCCGGGCACGCGCGCTTCCGCGGGTGGTCCACGAGCTGTTTGCAGGAGTGGATGCCGTCCTCCACGCGGGCGACGTCATGGATCCAAGCGTGCTCGACGAGCTGCGGCTCATCGCCCCGGTGCACGCCGTGCTCGGCAACCTCGACGGCTGGAGTCTCGCCGGGCGGGTCCACGAGCGGCTCGATCTCGAGCTGGGTGGGGTACGCATCGGCATGGTCCACGACTCGGGCACGTCGAAGGGCCGGCGCGAGCGCATGCGCCGGGCATTCCCGGGCTGCCGTGTCGTCGTCTTCGGCCACTCCCACATGCCGCTCATCGAGGACGACGGCGACCTGCTGCTCGTAAACCCGGGGAGCGCCTGCGATCCGCGGCGGGCGAAGGTGCCGACGGTCGCGCTGCTCGATCTGGCCGGCGGGGTGCCTCGGGCGGAGCTGGTACCGGTTCGGTCACGGGGCTTCGCTTAGGAGAACGCCACTCTCGAGAGCCAGCGGGTGGGCTCGGCCACCTCATCGAGGGTGGGGAGGTTCTCGGCGCGCTCCCAGAGCGCCCCGAGCTGGGCGGCTCCCGCGACCGCGCGGACGAAGCGCTCCCCGGAACGGTACTGCACGAGCTTGAGGTCCAATCCGAGCAGCATCTCGAGCAAGCGCTCGCTCGACGAGCGCTCGGCCCGCCGGCGGGTCATCCCCTCGCGGAGCTTCGGGAGTTCGGGCAGCAGATTGCGGCCAACCTCGTCCATCGCCCAATCCGCGTACCCCTCGAGCACGCTCATGAACGCCTGGATCTCCTTCACGATCTCGCGTTGGGCGGGCGTCATCAGCATGGGGAGCAGCTCGTCGGGCCGCTCGAGTAGCCGGTTCAGCCGATCGGGATCGCCGAGGGAGCGGAGCCGGTCCATGATTTCCGACGGGTCGAGCTCGGCCGCGTCCACGTAGCGCTCGACCAGACCTCGGAAGTGGTCGCGAGTCCATGCGACCCCGGTGAACTCCAGGTGGTGGGCGACCTCGTGCAGGGCCAGCCAGAGGCGGAACTGACGCATCTCGACGTCCAGCTCGCCCGCCAGCTCGGCGATGTTGGGGAAGACGTAGAGGATCCGCCCCGGCCGGTCGATGGGGAAGGGAAGGTCGAACTGGCCGAGCACGCGCCGGGAGAGGTAGCCGATCAGGAATCCCACCTGCACCCCGAGGAGGAACGGGCCGAGCGCGTCGAGGAAGGCGTTCATCGGGATCGCCGGCACGGCGTCGGCCTGCATCTGGCTCTGCAGCCTGGTCGCCAGGCGATCGATCAACGGCCGCAGGCCCGCGAGGTTGGCGTCCGCCCAGCCGGTCCGGTCCAGCACGACCACCTCGACCACCGGGGAGCGGGACTCGAGGCCGGTGGCCTGGCTGAGCCGGAACTCCGCGAGGCGGGAGCTGTCCTCGAAGGCGGGCTGCTCGTCGGGGAGCGGGCGGGGACCCGGGCCCCCTGCGCCGGCGACGGCATGAGCGATCTGACGGGCGATCTCCCAGTTGACGGGTCGGCTCTGCGACATCAGAAGCTGCTGCATCTCGCGGAACAGCGGGATCTGGGCGAGGGCGGCGCCCAGCTCGGCCGGGTCGAGATCGCTCATGCTCCCAGGGTACGCGGCTATGGTGAGGAAGTGGGCTGTCGGAGAGATACCTTTGCATTGGAGCGCCCCAGCATCCACCCATGAGCCAGCCCCATCTCAGCACCCCAGCGGCGCCGGGCCGTGACACTCACCGGATCTCGGTCCGACTGACTGATCGGCCGATCGACGCGAGCGCCGGCCCCTCGGCGGAGCCCCACGAGGGCGCGATCGTCAGCTTCGTGGGGAGAGTGCGCGGGGACACCGACGGGAGGGGAGTGGCCGAGCTCGTCTACGAGGCCTTCGATGAGATGGCGCTCGGCGAGATGCGCAGGATCGCCGAGGAGGCCTGTGCGCGCTGGCCGATCGGCTCGGTGACCGTGATCCATCGAGTCGGGAGGGTTCCCGCAGGGGAGGCTTCCGTGTCCGTCTCGGTGACGGCGCCCCACAGAGGGGAGGCTTTCGACGCCTGCCGCTTCGTGATCGACACGCTCAAGAAGACCGTCCAGATCTGGAAGAAGGAGCAATTTCAGGACGGGTCGGCCCGCTGGGTCGACCACCCATGAGTAGGCAAGCAGCGGCGGCCGGTTGCCCCCGCGGGACCTGGACGTTTTTTACAGGTCGCCCCACCGGACGGCTATACTCATCCCTCGCTCAGCAGGGAGACTCCGTGGAATACCTTCTGTTCGCGCTCCTGCTGCTGGGGGTGCTCTCCGGCCTCCTCTGGTTGCGGACGCGCGCGGGACGGAGCCCGAACCGCTCGATGCAGGACTTCGCGCGCGTCATCGACGCCCTCAAGACGACGGATAGGCCGGCGAAGCGGCGGCGATGAGCCGCGACCTCGCGATCGATCTCGGCACGGCCAACACCCTGGTCTACTCGGGCGGCCAGGGGATCGTCCTCAACGAGCCCACGGTAATCGCGCTCAACCGGGAGAACGGCGAGGTGCTCGCCATGGGCCAGGAGGCCTTCCGGATGATCGGGCGGACGCCGGGATACGTGGTGGCGGAGCGACCACTGCGCAGGGGGGCGATCACCGACTTCGACATCACCGAGCGGTACATTCGCCTGCTGCTCGCCAAGGCCGGGATCCGGCGCCGCATCCCCCGGCCGCGTGCGCTCGTCGCGGTGCCCTCGGCGATCACCGAGGTCGAGCGGCGTGCGCTCCAGGAGGCGGTTCTGGCGGCCGGCGCCCGGCAGGTGTACCTGATCGAGGAGCCGGTCGCGGCTGCCATCGGCGCGGGCCTTCCGATCCACCAGCCGACCGGCAACATGGTGGTGGACGTTGGGGGCGGAACCAGCGAGATGGCCGTCCTCGCGCTCGGCGGGGTCGTGGTGAGCAAGGCGATCCGCGTGGGCGGGTTCGACATCGACGACGCGATCGCCCGCCACATCCGCAAGGAGTACGCCATCGTCATCGGTGAGCGCACCGCCGAGCAGATCAAGATCGCGATCGGCTCCGCCTTCCCGCTCGCCCACGAGGAGAAGGCGGAGATCCGCGGGCGGGAGCTGGCGACGGGACTCCCCAAGGTCGTCCACATCACCTCGGAGGAAATCCGCGAGGCGATCGGTGAGGTGGTATCCCAGATTCTCGAGGCGGTGGTCGCCACGCTTGCCGAGACGCCCCCGGAGCTCGGGCAGGACATCCTCGCCCGCGGCATCGCGCTCACCGGAGGAGGCGGCCTGCTCCGAGGGCTCGACGTCCGCCTCTCCGAGGAGTGCGACGTCCCGGTGCACCTCAGCGACCGGCCGCTCGAGTGCGTCGCCCTGGGGGCCGGCCGCTGCCTCGACTCCTTCGATTCGCTGAAGAACCTCTTCATCTCGTCGTCGGGCTCGGCGTAGGCGCGGGCCCGCAGAGCGGATGCGGCCGCGGCGTGCCGGCGGCCGGACGACAGTCGGACGCGAAGCGTGGTCGTGGGTTGGCCGTGGCAGGAGGCAGGACCGGCTACCACGGCGTGAATTTCTTGCCCGGATCCCGGGCAATTCCGTCGTTTCAAAGGGATTAGTGGGAGGATTGGTGCACGGGGACTACCCCGTACGGCGGTGGTGCCCCCATAATGGAGCGTGCCTCGCCGCCTACTCTGCGTAGTCATTTTCGGTCTCATGCCGGCCGTCTTCTCACCGTCCGCGGCATTGGCGAGCAACGACCCGTTCTTCGGACAGCAGTGGGGGCTCGCCAAGATACAGGCCGAGTCCGCCTGGGGGACCACCCGTGGGGACGGGATCACGGTGGCGGTGCTCGACACCGGGGTCGCCTTCGACCACGAGGATCTCGCCGGCCAGTCCGCGGGATCGTTCACCTGCCTGGCGGCCGATCCATGCCAAGCGGCTCCCACGGGGGACGACGGAGGCCACGGCAGCTGGGTGGCGGGGATCGTTGCGGGGAACACCGGGAACAGCACCGGCATCGCCGCGGTGGCGCCGGGGGCACGTATTCTCTCCGTCAAGGTCCTGGGCGCCGACGGGACGGGCGACCTCGCCGACGTGATCCGCGGCGTGCGCTTCGCAGCCGACAACGGTGCCCGCATCATCAACCTCTCGCTCGGCCCGGAGGTGGGGCTCGTGTGCAACCTCCTCCCGCTGCTGTGCGGCGACCCCGCCGCCGAGAAGGCGCAGTTCCAGGACGCGCTGAACCACGCGGCGAGCAAGGGTGCGATCGTCGTCGCGGCGGCCGGAAACGACGGGGTCGCCTCCTTTTACGAGGGCATGCAGAACGTCGTAGTCGTCGGGGCTACCAACCCCACCGACCAGGTCGCCACGTACTCGAACGGGGCCGAGATCTACGCCCCCGGGGGCGCCAAGGTCGGCAGCAAGTGCACCGCGGCGGACTGCATCGTCACCACGAACAACGTCAACGGACAGTACATCGCGGTGCAGGGCACATCATTTGCCGCTCCACACGTCGCGGGAATCGCCGCTCAGCTCTACGCGATCGGATACTCGGGAACCACCGCCATCTCTCGGATCATCTCGACCGCCGACACCGTCGGATCGATCCGCAGGGTGAACGCCGCCCGCGCCGTCGGCGCACCGCCGCCTTCAGCCTCCGGCGGCGGGTCGACGGGGGGCACCGGATCGGGCGGTGGCCAGACCCAGACCAGCTCGCCGCCGCCCTCCCCCACGGCGAGCCAGACCCCACGCCAGACCGCGCCCAAGCAGAAGGCCCAGGCGGCGCCGCCCCCGCCGCCGCCCACGGAGGAGCCGGCTGCACCGCCGCCGTCCGAGACCCAGCCCCCTCCTCCGTCGCCGCTGCCGGTCGCCTCCCCGCCCGCTGTTGGCTTGACCGCTCCGTCGGCCGACTGGTCGGGCCGGATGCCGTTCGTGGTGGCCGGTGCGCTCCTCGCCGCCACGGCTGCCGCAAACGGAGGAATCCTGCTCGTGCGGCGGCTCCGCCGCGGCTGACCCACGGTCCCGCCCCGACGCAGAAGCCGATCGAAACAGGGGGGAGTCGCGGCGACTCCCCCGACTGATCTGGGTTAAAGCGCCCTCGCTCTGCGGCCGACATTTCTCGCATCAGACCAGGAGGGGTTCGTCATGTACATGGTCGTCTTCACCAGCGCGGAGGGCCGCTCTGGGTATCACCACGCCGATGAGCTCGAGGAAGCGGTCCGGTTCGTCGAGCGCATGCGTAACGGCGAGGGGGTCACCGACGCCAAGCTCTACCGGATGACCGAGATCCCGCTCGAGGTCAAGGCCTATTACAAGGTGGAGATCGCATCGGCATCCGGGAAGGCCCCGAGCCCGATCGGGGCACAGGCCGGCGCGCACAGCGTCTCGGTCGGCTGAGCCGCCCCAGTTACGACAGCATTCCCGCCAGCACCCGGGCGACCCAGGCGGCGAGCACGGCCACGGTCACCGCGGCCGCCATAGCGGCGGCGGCAACGACGAGCAAGAGGCGTAGCCGCGCCGACCGGGGCTGAGTGCGGCCCGGATCCCGCTCGTCATCCCGCTCGGCCCGGAGCGGCACCCCGAGGATTCGCAGGCTGACGAGCGCGAGCCCCGTGCAGAGAACGACGAGCAGGACGGCGGCGCCCACCATCTCATTCTCTTTCGTCCAGCCGCTTCCCGGGCCCCTTCGCGGAACCGTCCCGAACGGGCCAATCTCCTCGCAGGTGCTGGAAGACCTCGCATCGCCCTGTCGATGGCTGATTGAGGCGTAAGCTCGAAAACGGCAGATGGCAAGCTTGGCGGTCCCGTCCCTTTTCACGAGCACCTTCCTGATCGCAGTGAGCTCGCTCGGAGTGCTCTGGGTTTCCCTCACGCGCCCCCGGTTTGCCCCCGCTCCCTCGGCTGCTCGCGGCGCTTTCGGCGCGGGATGGCTGGCCCTCGGGGTCGCCGAGATCCTCCAAGGGTCCCTCGTTCTCACCGGCGATCCGAACGTCTACGCCTCCTCGCTGCGGCTTGCCGCCTACGCCCTGATCGCCTTGGGCCTCCTGGGAACCCTCGGCGCGCGGCGAGCCGCCCGGTCCGCCGTCCCCCTCTCGGCACCGCTGGCCGCGTCGGCAGGCCTCGCCCTGGCCGGCTCGGTCCTGGCCCTGCTGGGTGGCCTGCCGGGCCGGCGGCGGTTGTCGGTGGCGCTCGGGCTGCTGGCGGTCTCCGAGGCCCTCCTCGCCGTCCCAGCCTCCTCGATGGGAGGATCCGACGTCGCCGGGATGGGCATCAGCCTCCTCCGCCTCGCTGCGGCAGCGTGGCTCGTGGCCTGGCTGTGGCAGGCCTTCCAGGAGTCGATCCAGGTCCGCTTCGTGGGCGCGTTCGTGGTGCTGCTGCTCATGGTGATCGTGGCCATCGGCAGCACGATCAGCCAGGTGGTCGCCACCAACGTCCGTCGAGACGCCCTGGAGCGCGCCGGCGAGCAGGGGGTGCAAATCGTCGAGACGATGCGGCGGGCCGTGAACGAGTCGGTGCAGCGCGCCAAGCTGCTCGCCGGTCTGCAGCTCGTCCAGCAGGCTGCTGCGACTCGGCCCGACCAGCTGGCCACCATTGCCACCGATCTCCAGAAGCCGGCAGGGGTCTTCGCCGACGCCGACTTCATCGCCTTCTTCGACCAGGCCGGCAGGATCGCGGGGTACTCGGCGCAGGGACCGTCGGGCCCCGGGCTCGACGATGCCGAGATCGTCAGCCTCGCCGGAACCAGTGCCGTCCAGGGGGCGCTGAAGATCGAGTCCGTCGGCTCGATCGAGAGCCTCGGGGGCAGGAAGGTGGCAGTGATCGGCGCGGCGCAGATCGGACCGGTCCCGCTCCCCGCCGGCGTGGTGGCGGTCGGGCAACTGGTCGATGCCGGCTATTTGAACGAAGTGAAGTCGGGGGAGCGTCAGATGATCACCCTCCTCTCCCTTCAGGGGGTGCTCGCGACGACTGCGGATCCCCCCGGCGCCGCGGGCGCGCTGCTGGCGAGGCGGGAGGACGAGATCCGGGGGGTGTTCGAGCAGGGCGTCGAGCAGAAGGCGCAGGTGTCGGTGGCGGGGGACCTGTTCTTCACCGCCTACGTCCCGGTCCGAGATCAGGCCGATCAGCCCGTGGTCGCCGCCCTCGCCGTCAGCCAGCCGGCAGGCTTCATCGCCGGCACCCAGGAGAACCTCACCAGGACGCTGTTCCTCCTTGCTCTGGCCGCAACCGTGATCGCGGTGGCGGCCTCCTCGGTCTCCGGCTCCCGGATCACCCGTCCGATTCGCGAGCTCACCGCCGCGGCGGAGCGTGTTCGTCACGGGGACCTCAACGCGCGGGTGGACGTGCGGGGCGCCGACGAGGTGGGCGCTCTCGGTGCCGCATTCAACGAGATGACGGTCGGCCTCAACCGCCTGACCGGAGATCTGCGGACTGCCGCCGAGGAGGAGTCCCGGCTCCGCAGTCAGCTTGAGGCCGTGCTCCAATCGATGGCCGACGGCGTGGTGGCGGTGGACCCAGGGGGGCGAGTCGTCGCCTTCAACCGCGAGGCTGAGCGGATCTTCGGCGTCGGGGCGGAGCAGGTTCTGGGTCAGAACGTGCGGGCGGTCGTCTCCGCGGTGGATGCGGCGGGAAGCCGCCTCGACCTGCCGATCTACGGTCTCGCCGCCGGCTCCGTCAGGGGGTTCGTCTCAGGCGACGGCCGCAACGGCTCCCCCGTCCCCGTGGCGATGACGGCGGCGCCGATCGTCAACGACCGGGGGAGCGTGACCGGCGCGGTAACGGTCGTCCGGGACCTGACCCGCGAGCTCGAGGTGGAGCGAATGAAGACGGAGTTTCTCTCGAACATCTCGCATGAGCTCCGCACCCCCCTCACTCCGATCAAGGGATACGCCGATCTGATGCGCCGCAAGCCGGTCTCGCGGGAGAAGGCGGTGAGTTTCCTCGACGGCATCCTCGCCTCCACCGAGCGCCTCGAGCGCATCGTCGAGATGCTCGTCGACTTCGCCGCGATGGAGGGTGGACGTCTCGTCCCGCGCCGCGTTCCCGTGGACGTGCAGCATGTCGTCGAGGAGCTCGTCGCGCACTGGCGCACGTTGGCCCCGCAGCACCGGTTCGAGCTGGAGGGTTTCGGGGAGCTTCCACCGCTCAACGTCGACGAGCGCCTGCTGCCGAGGGCGATCGGTGAGTTGATCGACAACGCCGTGAAATTCAGCCCCACGGGAGGCATCGTGCTCCTCTCCGCCGAGGTGGGGCGGTCGCGCCGGGATGACGTTCGGATCAGCGTGACCGACCAGGGCATCGGCATCTCGGCGAACGAGCAGGAGCACATCTTCCAGGACTTCGTGCAGGTGGATGCGTCGGAGACCCGCCCCTTCGGGGGTCTCGGGCTTGGGCTTGCGTACGTCCGCCGGATCGTGGAGGAGCATGGGGGGCGGCTGGAGGTGTCGAGCGCGCCGGACAAGGGATCGACCTTCACGGTGGTGCTCCCCGGCTCCGTCGTGGCCCCCGAGGGGACGCGATCCGCTCCGCGTCCGATGTCCGGAGCACCGGAGCGGCCCTCTGACGGAACCGCCCGCGCGGCGGCGGTCACGAAGGCGGGTCAGCCCGCAACCGGTCGGCAAAAGAGGCGAGAGCGCCCAACGCCGCGTCCTGCTCGCAAGCGCTCCAGCCCGACTCGCGACGGTCCGATAGAGAAGAAGTGATTCAGTCCGCGAGACGCGCGGCCACAACGGCCGCGGTCGTCGTGATCGCCCTTGTCGGCGGGGCGTGCTCGTTCGGCGCCTCCCGGACCACTCCGACGATGCGGCTCGAGATCGTGGAGGGCGCCGCACATCTGGTGCAGGGCGACGAGGTGCATCCCGCGGGGGCCTCCACGCCCATCTCGGTCGGCGACAAGGTCGTCGTCTACCGTGGGCTGGCCCTCCTGCACCTCGGCGAGGGCCGCAGCTTCGAGCTGCTCGCTGCGGGGACGCCTACCGCCACAGCGCTGATCGAGTCGCCGAGCCACCTCCGGCTGAGCGAGGGGAACATCCTCGCGACCCTCGAGCAGGCGGCGACCATGGAGGTCGCAGGGATTCCCATTGCCGCAGGTCCGGGTGCCTTCCGAGTCGACCGCACCGCCTCGACCCGCGTCGCGGTCTACCGGGGGAAGGTCCGGGTGGGCGAGCAGCTCTCGGTGGGGGAGAATCAGCAGGTCGTCGTCGCCGGCACCGTGGTGCCTCGTGCGCCCCGCCCGATCGCGCTGGCGACGCCCGACAACTGGGACCGGCGGTTTCTCCAGCCGGCGATCGACCTCGACCAGCGGCTGATGAGCTTTGGGTCGGGACTCGAGGCGCAGCTGGGCCGGGGGCCGCTGCTCGACCCGTTCGCGCTCGCCTCGGTCACCCAGACCAGCTTCGTGCAGCCGTTGCTGCAGGCCGCTCGTCGCTCGGATCTCCTCATCGGCGCGGCCATCTCGGCCGAGCTCGCGCGCCGTTCGCCGGGGCTGGCCGAGGGCGAGGCAGTGCGTCAGGTGTTCACGCTGTGGAACGACGGGGCGACCTTTGGGCTGATCGCCACCCTCCTCGGCATCGACGAGCAGCTCCTTTTCGAACGCCTGTCCGGGGCCATCCGGACCACGCGGCTCATCGCCGAGGGGCGGGGGCCCGCGGTCATTCGCAGGACCACTCCCACCCCGCGCCCAAACCCCACCCCGACCGCCACCCGTACCGTACCCTCGAAGCCGACCGCCACGACGGCCGCGCCCGCTCCCGGCCCTACCCCGACGGACGTGCTGGGCAACCTCGTCGAGAACGTCCTCGGCATCCTCCCGACCCTTCCGCTGCCGTCACCGACCCCCCGCTGACTCCGGCCGCGGCGTTACCCGAAATCGCCGAAGCGGCCCCTCCCTTCGGGTAGGCTTCGAACGTGGACGAGGGTGTCGGCGGCGCCCTGCGGCAATTGGGCTACTCTCGGGCTCGTCGCCTCCTGCTGCTCGCCGGGCTCACCGTGCTGCTCGTGATCGCAGGCGTACTCTATCTGCGCCGCGTCGATCCTATCGAGGTGGGTGCCACGCTGCTCTTCGTCCCGGTCTTCATCGGCTTTCTGTTCTGGAATGCCAAAGGAGGCATCGCTGCAGGGGTGATTGCATCGGCGGTCTATGCCGCGCTGAGGTACGACGCGATCGCTGCGGTCGGCGTGCGGCGCTTCGCGGGGCTGCTCGCGTCGAGGGCCGTTGCCTTCCTCGCCTTCGGCATCATCGGCGGATGGGCGAGCAAGCAGCTTGCCTCGTCGCTGCTCAAGCTCGAGACCTACGACCAGATCGACGACGAGACCGCGCTCTTCAACGCGAGGTTCCTGCTGCAGGTGACCGACCTCGAACGTTCGCGGGCCGCTCGGTACCGCACGATCTTCTCCGTCGTCGAGGTGGCGGTCCCGGTTGCGGCGTTGACCGGACTGTCCCGGCGCCGGCGCGTCGCCGCCCTTCGGGACCTCGGCGGGGTCGTGCGGGACGCCGTCCGCACCGTGGACCGGGCGTCGCACGCACGTGACGAAATCCGGCACCGGCTGGTGGTCGTGCTGCCCGAGACCGGCTCCGAGGGAGCCAAGGTGCTTGCGGAGCGCCTTGCGACCCGGGTGGCGTCCTACCTCGCCGAGCGGGGGCTGGAATCCGAGGTGACGAGGTCGTGGCTGACGTTCCCGGGAGACGAGGCGCGGCTCGACGCCCTGCGCGGTGAATTCGCCGAGATCGACCGCGGGGAGCACCCGGAGGAGGTGCGGCCGCCGGCGCAGATGGCCGGAGGAGCGTCGAGGGGCCGGCAGGGAACGGTGCACGACCTCGGGCGCGGCCAGGGCCAGGGAGGCGGAAACCATGGAGGCTGAGCAGATCGAGTCACGCCGGTTCGCTGAGGTGGAGCGCGGGTACGACCCCGGCGAGGTCGAGGCGTACCTGCAGGAGATCGCAGACGAGATGCGCCGTCTGAGCGCATCGGCGATGCCCCCGGCCGACCGCTACCGGCAGGTGGGCGAGCAGACCTCGCGCATCCTGCTTGCCGCGGAAGAGGCGAGTCAGCAGCTCGTCGAGGCCGCTCGCCGCGAGGCAGCCGACATCGTCGCAGCCGCTCGAGCCGACGCCGAGGCGACCGCACGCGCGCTGGAGGAGAGCCGAAGGTCGGTGGAGGAGGACCTTCGCAAGCTGCGCGACTCGCGTGCCGTGATGGCCACGCAGCTCGAGGACGTGCAGCGGCGGCTCGAGGAGATGGTTTCTCGTCTGCGGAGCGAGATCGAATGGCCGGCCGGGCCCGGTCCCACGTCGCGTCCCATGCCTTCCGTCTTCGCACCAGACGAAGTCTCGGCATCGGTTCCCGGCCAGGAGCCGCCCGGTGGAGCCGAAAGCCATCCCGGCAACGGCCAGCTTCCCAAGCGAGGCGATCCTGTCTCGAGTGCCCCTGGCACCGCCATCGCGACCGCGCCGGTGGAAGCCCATGTCGAGGCCGAGCCCGCCGAAGAGGCCCCGCCCGCTGCACAGGTCCCGCCTGAGGCGAAGGCAGCCGAGGGCCCGGCGGCCGAGCGAGGCGAAATCCCGGCCCCCGAGGGAGCCGAAAGCCCCACGGCGCAGGGGGCCCCCGAGGCTCCCCCGGTTGACGCCGAGCCCAGGTCGGTCGCCGATTCGGAGGAGGCGCCCGCCGAACGATCTCCGCCCGCCGATGCTCCGAGCGTCGGGACGCTGGAACCGGCGCCTGCCGCGGCGGCGGCGGCGAACGGGCACCCGCCGCCCACCGGGAAACCCGCGGCGGCCGACGCGATCGAGGCTCGCGATGTCAATCTTGGAGACCTGCCCGGAGCCGGTGCCCGCCGCCTGAAGCGGCTTCTTCAGGAGGAGCAGAACCTCCTGCTCGATCGGCTGCGAACCCACCGCGGCAAGGCCACCTTCGACGAGATGGTGCCGGGCGAGGAGCAACTGTCCCGTCTGCAGGGGGGGCTCAGAGAGACGCTCGAGGCATCCTTCCGGCGAGGGATTCTCGATGCCGGTGAGCCCGCGGCCCGCGTGAGCGATCATGCCGAGGCGGTGATCGAGTCGCTCGTCGCACGACAGGTCGTCGGGCCCCTCCGGCGCGACCTCGCCAGGGTGGTCGAGACCGGGAGCGTCGCCGGCGACACCCCATCAGCGATCTCGGAGCGCTGCAACGACGTGTTCCGAGTGTGGAAGGCGGTGCGGACGCAGCCCCTCGGGGAGGGCCTCGTCCATGCCTCCTACCACCACGGATTGCTCGACGGATGGCAATCCGAAGGCGTCGGCGGCAAGGTGTGGGTGGTCGGTCCCGACGAGCAGGCGTGTCCGAAGCAGGTCTGTGCCTCGAATGCCGGCGTAGGGTCGGTGCCGCTCGACCGGGTCTTTCCCAGCGGACACCTCGCCCCTCCCGCCCACGGCGCCTGCACCTGCACGCTTCTCGCGCAGAGCCCGTAGGGCACGATGACGGCTCGAGCCGCTCAGGGGGCAGGAGGCCGCCGTGTCCGCCTTCTAGTGCTCGGCCTCGTCGTCCTCTTCCTTCTCTCGATCTCGACCCTCGTCCGGCGCTACACCGATCTGCTCTGGTATCGCGAAGTCGGGTTCTCGAGCGTGTTCTGGACAATCCTCGGCACGCAGGTCCTTCTGGCGGTGGGGCTGGGGTTCGTGTTCCTGATCTTCTGCCTGCTCAACCTGATGATCGTTGCCCGCGTCATGCCGGTCTACCGGCTGGCGGTGGAGACGGACGACCCGCTGCAGCGCTACCGGGCCGCCTTCCTCCCGTACCTGCGCTGGATCGCGCTGGGCGGCAGCGGCGTGCTCGCGTTGCTGTTCGGGCTTGGGAGCACGCCCCTCTGGGATCGCTTCGTCCTCGCCGTGAACCAGGTTGCCTTCGGAACCGTCGACCCCGTGTTCGGCAAGGACATCGGGTTCTTCGTCTTCCGGCTGCCGCTCTACCGGTTTCTCTCGGGATGGCTGCTGTCGATGCTCGTCGTGGTGACGCTCCTGGTGGCCGCCGCACACTACCTCTCGGGCGGGATCCGTCCCCAGGCCGCGGGCGACCGGGTGACGCCGCTGGTCAAGGCCCATCTCTCGGTGCTCCTCGGCCTCCTCGCGCTCACGCGCGCGTGGAGGTATCGCCTCGACCAATTCCACCTGATGTTCTCCGACCGAGGCGGCATCACCGGGGCGACCTATACCGACGTCCACGCCGAGCTGCCCGCGCTCAAGGTGCTCGTGGTCATCTCGGTGATCACCGCAGTGCTGTTCCTCGTCAACATTCGCGTCCGCGGCTGGTTCCTTCCGATCGCCGGTGCTGCGATCTGGCTGGGCACCTCGGTGCTGGCGGCCGGTGTCTACCCCTTCATCGTGCAGCGCTTCGTCGTCGAGCCGCAGAAGCTGCAGCGGGAGACGCGCTTCATCGAGCGACATATCTCGGCCACGCGCGTGGCCTACGGCATCGAAGGGATGGAGGTCCGGGAGTATCCGCCCTCGGGGAGCCTCTCGCCGGAGATCGTCCAGGCCAACATGGCGACGATCTCCAACATCCGCTTGTGGGATACCGACACCTTGCGGCGCGCCTACCGGCAGCTGCAGGAGATCCGGTCCTACTACCAGTTTCAAGACGTCGACGTCGACCGCTACGTGATCGACGGAACGCCACGGCAGGTCCTGCTCTCGACCAGAGAGATGGACGGCCTGTACCTGGCCGAGAACCAGAATTGGCAGAACCTCCATTTCTTTTACACCCACGGGTACGGCGCGGTCGTGAGTGCGGCGAGCGAGGCGAGTCCCGAGGGGAAGCCGAACTTCCTCGCCCAGGACATTCCCACGCAAGCGAAGTCTGCCGCCCTCGAGGTGGGCCAGGCGGGCATCTACTACGGCGAGGCGCTCTCCGGCGTGTACTCCCTGGCGCCCAGCCGCCAGCGCGAGCTCGACTTTCCTCGCCGTGAGGGAGGCAACCAGTTCACGCGCTACCGAGGAAAGGGTGGGATCCCGATCACGGGCCCGATCCGCCGGCTGTCGTTTGCCTGGCGCTTCCGCGATGTCAACCTTGCCATCACCGGGCTCGTGAGGAAGGACTCGAAGATCCTCCTCTACCGTGAGGTCCGCGAGCGTCTGCTCAAGGCGGCCCCCTTCCTCCAATTCGACACCGACCCCTACCCAGCCCTCGTCGACGGCAAGATCGTCTGGATCGTCGACGGGTACACCACGACCGAAATGTACCCCTACTCCGACAGGATCCCGTTCGAAACCCGAACGG
Organism: Actinomycetota bacterium; assembly: GCA_050693875.1. Taxonomy (GTDB): domain Bacteria; phylum Actinomycetota; class CADDZG01; order JAHWKV01; family JBOGWP01; genus JBOGWP01. Next base: position 26,280 of record JBOGWP010000111.1, on the reverse strand, counting down.
GGCGGGCCACTCCGTTCGGGTCGATTTCCGCAGTCGAGGGGGAGAAGAACTACATCCGCAACTCTGTCAAGGCCACCGTCGACGCCTACGACGGGACCGTCACCCTCTACGAGTGGGACACCTCCGATCCCTTGATCCGTGCCTGGCGGAGGGCCTTCCCCGACTTGTTCCGCCCGGCCGAGGACATGCCCGACTCCGTCCGTGCACACGTCCGGTATCCGGAGGACCTGTTCCGCATCCAGTCCCACCTCTATGAGCGCTACCACATGACCGACCCCACCGAGTTCTTCACGAACGAGGACCGGTGGAACATTGCCTCCGATCCCACGCGGACCAGTCAGGCAGTCGCGGGGAGCCAGGCGGGGGAGGTCCAACCCTACTACGTGCTGATGCGCCTGCCCGGGTCCGACCGCCAGGAGTACGTCTTGATCCTCCCGATGAACCCTCGCGGGAGGCCGAACATGGTCTCCTGGATCACGGCGAAGTCGGGGCCGGACGACTACGGCCGGCTGATCGACTTCCGGTTTCCCAAGGGCAGCCAGATCGACAGCGTCGGCCAGATCTACGCCCGCATCAACTCCACGCCGGAGATCTCGCAGGCGAGGACCCTGCTCGGCCGGGAGGGGTCGAAGGTGGTCTTCGGCAACCTCCTCGTCATCCCGATCGAGCGGTCGATCCTCTACGTCCAGCCGCTGTTCGTCGAGGCGGAGCAGAACCCGATCCCCGAGCTAAAGAAGGTCATCCTCGCCACGAGCGAGCGCGTGGTGATGGGGGACGACCTCTCCCAGGCGCTGGACCTGCTGCTGCGAGGGCGGTCGGTGGTACCGACCGAGGGCCAGCAGCCAGTGGCTCCGGTCTCCTCCGGCAACGATGTAGCCGAGACCGCCCTCGACCACCTGCGGGCTGCGGAGGAGGCGGCCCGGCGGGGCGATTGGGCGGCCTACGGACGCGAGCAGGAGGCGGCCCGTGCCGCGCTTCAGCGTCTCGTCGACGCCTCAGCCTCGCCCTCGCCGAGCCCGGCCGCGTCGCCCTGACGGGGGGGCCGCGTACCTCGGATCCCGGGGTTTGGAAGATCTTCACGCCCCAGGGCGCGACTCCTCTCAGCCTCGCGACCGACTGCCTTGTGGAGCTTGGCGGCCGCCGAGAGGGCCGTGCTACCCTAGACCCGCGAGGTGGAGCAGTCAGGTAGCTCGTCGGGCTCATAACCCGAAGGTCGTGGGTTCAAATCCCACCCTCGCAACGAAGAGGGCCCCCTGCAAAAGGGCAGGTCAGACGGGAACCCGGTCGCCTGCCCTTTTCGCGCACCGGGGCTGAGGCGCCGGATCTTCTACCCGATTTTCTACCCCACCGCCGATCTGACGGACCCGGATCTTGGATCGGACCTCACCGTGGGGGGTCTCAGTCCGGCGAGGAGGGCTGAATCGAGGGATTCATCGCCACGCGGAACCTGTGCGATCGCACGACATCTCAGGCGGGCTCTCATGCGCCCAAGGGGTTTGCTGCCGGGACGACCGTTCCCACATAGCTGGGCAGCTGCTATGCGTCGTCGCGCGGACGACCGAGCCGGCATCCCGAACGCCGGCACCCCGACCGGTGGCGTCCAATCCCTGGTGTAAAAGACCAGCGGGCATAGGCTCCCTCAAAAGGTCTGAACTCAAGAAGGAGGCCTACGCCCGTGGAACCACGAGTATCTCCCACCGAGCGCATCCGCGCTGAGATCGACGAGCTGTTCGCGACGAGCGGTGTCAATGGCCACCAGCGGGTACCGGAACTTGGCCATTGACAAGGGTCGGGCGTCTACGTTGCCTCCAACAGCTCCGCGTCCGACGCATCATTTGGACGGCCTTCCAGTGGGGCTCGATGCGAACGTCTCTGTCTTCGGGGCCGGATCTGCGGATGTACCGAGGTCAAGGGCGCTTACGAGGGTCCAACCAGCCGTGAGACCGGGTTCCCCTTCTACCCGATCTTCTACCGAACGCCTCCGGACGACGCGCATCGGTGCCGGACGAACGGGCACCAGTCGGACGGGCAGTGCGCTCCGATCTACGGGCAGTTCGGACGGTGGAAGATCGGCGAAGACAGGTCCGGCAGGCTCATAACCCGAAGGTCGTGGGTTCAAATCCCACCCTCGCAACAACTTGGGCCGGTCGGAGATTCTCCGACCGGCCCTTCGCCATTGGAGGAGCCTCACGTGCATCCCCCCACGACTAGCAGCGGGTGGCGCCACCTGTACCCGGGTTCCCCTTGGGAAGCTTCGGCAGCTGCAACGGCTCCGGGCACCCGGCCCCCCACGTTGACACGTCGACCGCGATCCTCCGGGCTGCTGAATCGGAGGGACGACAGCACGACTTGCGGTTTTCTTGACCGAATCAGCCGTTTCATAGAAGACTCGGGGCGGCTGACGTCAAGCGCCCGGCGCCGGTGGCGGTCCGTCTCCGTTCCTGCGCAAGCGGCACAGGGTCGAGATCAGGGGGCGGGCACGGGCGGGCTGGAGATTCGTACCGGAGAGGCGGACGACGTCTTCATCGTCACTTGCCAGGGCTCGCTCGATCGGGCGAACGCCGACCGCCTTGCAAGCGCGCTCGCCAAGGCCGATGCCAGCAATGCCAGGCTGATCCTCCTCGACCTGCGCGGGGTCACCCGGGCGGACGCGGCCATGATGTGGTCGGTCGTCCAGGCCGAGCGCCGCCTCAAGGAGAGCGGGCGCGCCTTGAGCGTGATCCATGCCGGGCCCGCGTCTCCGACGCTGATCCCCTCGCCGGCCCGCGATAGAGCCGACGCCGGACATCCCTCGGGTCAGGGCTCCCACGGGGAGGAATCAGCGGGAACCGCGTGACGCCTGAGCCCCGACGAGACGGGGAATATGCTGGCCGCACCACATGAAGAGCGAGGAGACCCTGAGCGAGGAGCGTCCTGAAGCCTCGTGGGGGATCGAGGAGTTCGAGGCACAGGCACTCCCGTTCGCCGCGGCCCTCTACGGCGCCGCGCTCCGCCTCTCCCGGAACCCGGCCGATGCTGAGGATCTCGTCCAGGAGACCTTCCTGCGCGCCTTCCGAGCCCGCCACACCTTCCAGCCCGGGACGAACCTGAAGGCCTGGCTCTTTCGCATCCTGACCAACCTGTACCGGAGCGCATACCGCCGCGACCGGTCGCGGCCTTCCTCCGTCCCGGCGGACGACGTCGAGGAGTTCGACCTCTACCGGGCGATCGTTCGGGAGCATCCCGAGGCGGCGGAGTCGGCCGAGAGCGCGGTTCTCGACAGTTTGGTGGACGAGGAGGTCACCGATGCCCTCTCCGAGCTGCCGGAGCGTTTCCGGAGCCCGGTGCTCCTCGCCGACGTCGAGGGGTTCTCGTATCGCGAGATCGCCGACATCCTCGACGTCCCGATGGGGACGGTGATGTCGCGGCTGCACCGGGGAAGGAAATCGCTCCAGCGAGCGTTGTGGGATGTGGCCGCGCAGCGCGGAATCGTAAGGACCTGCGAGCGATGACGGGCTCCGATGAAGTGGACTGCAGGGAGGTGCTCGAGAATCTCGACCTCCTGCTCGACCCCGAGGTCTCAGCCGAGCGCCGAGCGCTGCTCGAGGAGCACCTGGAGCGGTGCAAGTCCTGCCTCGGGCGGTACCGGGTCGAGGTGCACTTCATCTCCATGGTCCGCCGGGGCTGCGCCGTCTCGGATGCGCCCAACCATCTGATCGTCCGGATCCGGTCGGCCCTCTGGGCGCATCTGCACGAGGAGGAACGGGGGTCGGGTGGATCTCGGGCTTGACGACGTCCCCGCCGCGGTATCGGGCGCGAGTCGCGGGCTCGGCCGGGCGGTCGCACTCGAGCTGGCTCGGGAGGGCGCCCGCGTAGCCATCTGCTCCCGGGACCGGTCGGCGATCGAAGCCGCCGCTGCCGACATCGCCGCGGCTAGTGGAAGGGACGTGGTTCCCATCGCCGCGGACGTGTCATCCGCCGCCGACGCACGCCGCTTCGTCGACGAAGCGGCGGAGGCGCTGGGGGGTCTCCAGGTGCTCGTCGCCAACGCCGGCGGTCCGCCGACCGGCGCAGCCGCATCGTTTGGCGACGACGATTGGGCTCGCGCGCTCGACCTCAACTTCCTGTCGGCGGTGCGGATGAGCAGCCGGGCGCTACCCCTTCTCAGGGAACGGCCGTGGGGACGCATCGTCTGCATCACGTCGTACACGGTGCGCCAGCCCCCGCCCGAGTTCGCCCTGTCGACGGCGGCGCGGGCGGCGACCACCGGATTTGCCAAGACGCTCTCGCGCGAGGTCGCGGCCTCGGGCATCACGGTCAACACGGTGCTGCCCGGCTATGTGGCAACCGACCGGCTGCGATCGCTTCGCGGCGCGCCACCCGACGCAGGGCCGGAGCACCCCGCCTTTGCATCGATCGCCGCCGAGGTACCGCTGGGCCGGATCGGACTGCCCGAGGAGGTGGCGGCCACCGTCGCCTTCCTCTGCTCCGCTCGGGCCTCCTACGTGAACGGCGTGAGCCTTCAGGTGGACGGAGGCCGGATGGGGGGCCTGCTCTAGGTTCGCGCTAGCCCGCCTCGCCGCCGGGCAGGTCGTCGGGAGGCGCGGGATCGTCCGCCTCGTGACGCGAGGGCGAGTCCGACGAGTCCGGCGCGACAACATCGGGTGAGCCAACGCGGCGGGGGCGGTAAGAGGTCGTGCGCTCGACGAGCACGAACAGGCCGGCGGCGAGCACCGCGTCTCCGATGCTCACGACCCTGCGGAACACGGGGAGCGGGATGACGTCGCCGAGGAATCGCAAACGCGTGCCCGGATCCATCAGGCGATGTTTCACGGATGCGTCCAGCTCGCCGGCGGACCGCAGGCCGGCCGCCTCCGCGGCTGCCCTCGAGACCGGCATCGCACCGTTCCCGACGATCACCACGAGGTTGAGCGCCAGACCGAGGGCGACGAGAACAGCTCCCGGCAGCCTTCGATTTCGCACCACGAACGCGATGACCAGGAGATACGACCCCGCGACCAACAGCAGGCCATGGGGGCGGATGCCCGGGAGCAGCCGGATCGCCAGCCCGGTTCCCGCCTGGAGCGCGAGCGCGGTGAACGCGAGCCACGTTCCGTTCAAGCGTAGGCGGCCGAGGTTCCCGACGCTTCCTCCCCGAGCGAGCCCTGCCGCCAGTCCGAGAGCGATCGGCAACAATGCCAGCAACATCGGTCAGCCAGGATACGTCGGGGCGGTGACAGGGCCACGGGCGAGGGAATGCGGGGGAATCGGGACCTCGATCAGAGCGGCTGGCGGCCGGAGAACCCCGAAGAGGTGTCGTGCCACCATGCCACCGAATCCTCGCCGAGGCGCCAGCACAAGAAAATCTCGCGGCCCTCTCGTCGAGACGGAAAGTCGATCAGCCCCTGCTCGACGTCGCGCACCACGATGCCTTCCTCGTTGAACCAGTGGAGCTGCGCCGCCACCTGCCTGCCGGCGTCGAGCCACTCGTCGGCTTTCGGATCACCGCCGTTGCCGGCAGCGACGGACGTTACGCGCTCGCGGTGCCCGGCGATGTGCGAGTTCGCCTCCCGCAGGAGCTCGAGGCGCTCGCGGACCTCGGGGAGCAGCGCGTTCGCCCGCTCGACCGAGAAGTGCCGCTCTGGGTCCACTCGTCCTATTGTGCGCCATCGCCTCTTCGGGCGAGCCGCAGGATCTGACCTCCGAGGGCGAGACACAGCAGCGCAAGCCCGGAGGCGATGAGGGGCGGCGCGGGTGCGCTCTCGCCAGGCGGCATCACCTCACGGGCGATCCGATGAGCCTGAACGCTCACCGCGGGGGGCGGCGGTGCCGCGCTCTCGGGCGGTGGTGCCGGCTCCGGCTCCGGCGGCGAGGCAGCAGTCTCGGCCACCGGTGAAGCGTCCGGCGTCCGGACAGGAGCGAAGCGCCGGATGGGCGCGACGGCGGCGGGGGCGGGTGCGGTCCCGATGCGGCTGACGAAGATCTCGTCCACCCACAGCACGCCCGATGCTCCCACCGCGATCCCGACGCCGATGGCGTTGTACCGAGATCCAAGGATCTGCGCTCGATGGGGGGACGACGCCATGAACGCGGCATGGATCTGCTCGAGACGTGCGCCCCTCCCCACGTTCTCGCCGATCACCTGCCACCCGGTGATCTGCTGTGCGAGCGTGGCATTGTGATAGAGCCTCCCGCTGAGCGCCATCTCGGCGGCGTGGCGGCTGGCGAGCTCGGAGAGGGCCGGCTCCAGGGCGAGCGCGGAGACCCCCGAGCCCGAGCGCTCGCGGTTCGCGAGCCCGGCCAGCGTCTCCTGCGAGGTGGAGGCCTGGGCGGGAGCCCAGGAAACGGCGACGATGACGGCTCCGATGACCGGCGAGAGGCGGCGCATACTAACTAATCTGCAAAACGGTGGCAGGCGGCTTGCCGATGCGAACAGGGGTTTGGAGCGAGGACCACACGGTCGCCTCACCGGAGGAGCCTGAAGGATGTCGACCCTCATCGAGCTCGTCACCGACAAGACCGACCTCGGCCCCGTCGAGGTCAACAAGCTGCACGCGCTGCTGGGCACCTGGCAGCTGCTCGCCGACCTGTCGTTCGCGGACCTGTTGCTCTGGTGCCGGCTGGAGCAGGGCGGAGGGTACATCTGCGTCGGGCACATGCGGCCGTACACGAGTCAGACCCTGCACCCCGAGGACGTCTTCGGGCGGGTTCTCCGGCCGGAGGAGCTTCCGATCGTCGACCGAGCGTTTGCCGAAGGCACGATCTGGACGCGACACGAGCCTCTGCTCATCGACGGGCTCGAGGTGCGGATGGAGGCCATTCCGGTGCCCCTCGACCGCCGCGTGGTCGGCGTGATCACGAAGGAGGGGGCCCCCCTCATCTACCGGCGGGCCGGTGAGCTCGAGACCAACTACCTGCAGTGCGCCGACGCGCTCGGGCGCATGATCCAGCAGGGAACCTTTCCGTTTGCCGGCGACGTCCTCGACCCCGAGCTGCTCCCGCGCGTCGGCGACGGGCTGATCCGTCTCGACGGGGAGGGCCGCGTGCGATACGCAAGCCCGAACGCGGTCTCGGCGTACCGCCGCCTCGGCATCGTCTCGAACCTGGTGGGTGAGCGGCTCGACGACCTCGAGGTGACGACGGCCGCCGCATCCGTGGCGCTGGCCCTCGGACTGCCGGCCGAGGGCGACGTCGAGCTGGGCAAGACCGTCGTGCTCCAGCGAGCGATCCCGCTGGTGGAAGGGCCGGCGCGTGAGATACGGGGGGCGATCGTGCTGGTCCGCGACGTCACCGAGCTACGGCATCAGGAGCGCATGCTTCAGATGAAGGAAGCGGTGATCCGCGAGATCCATCACCGGGTCAAGAACAATCTCCAGACGATCGCGAGCCTCCTGCGGCTGCAGGCGCGGCGGCTCGCGGAGTCCAGCGCAAGGAGTGAGCTCGAAGAGGCAGTCCACCGGATCGCATCCATCGCGATCGTGCACGAGACCCTTGCCCGTGATACGAGCGACGGCGTCGATTTCGGAACCGTGGCGCGCCACATCATCGACATGGTCCGCCACGGGCTGACCTCGGGCGGCGTCGCATTCGAGTTCGATGGTGAACCGGGCGAGCTGCCGGCTGAGCAGGCCACTCCGCTCGCGGTCGCACTGGTCGAGCTCCTCCAGAACGCCGTGATGCACGCGTTCAACGGCCGCGGTGGGACCGTGACCGTTCGGATGTCGAGGAAGGGCGACCGCCTGACGCTCGACGTGAAGGACGACGGCCCCGGCCTTCCGGCCGGTTTCAGCCGGGCGAACGAAGGGCTCGGCCTTCAGATCGTTCGGGCGCTCGCCGAGACGGAGCTCGGTGGGTCGATGGAGCTCGAGTCCAGCGGAGGGACGCACGTCCTCCTCGACCTGCCGGCCCGCACGCCACCCCGCCGGGGACCGTCCTAACCCGGCGACGCGGGCGCGACTGTTCATGAGATGGGCCGCACCCGGTCGAGAGCCTCAAAGCGGGTGTGCGTGCGCCGGATTACGTGAGCCTGGACTCCTCTTACGTATTCGGAGCCTCCCCAATCACTATTCCCGTCGGGGCCCGGGCTTCCCGTCGGCATGGGGGGATTGGACATCAATCTCACCCTTACTCGGCAGGGACACTTTCTATCTCGGAGCGGGATTTGCCCCCTTCCGCACGGCGGCCACGAGCACCGGCATGTCTTTGCACCCCTTGATGCGACGAAAGCTGCGCTCGGCCTCGAGCATCCCCGCCCCGACCCAGCGTCTCACCATCGGGGCGTCCTGCCACCGCTTCACGCGGTCGGTGAGATCCCGGACGACCGAGATCATGGAGTCGACGATGTTGGTGCAGGACAGTGACCTGGCAAGGCGGTCGGAGACGCCGAGCCGCCGGACGGTGAAGATCTCGTCGAGGCCTTCCCTGAGCGCGGCGGAGGGAGGCTTGGCCTCGAGCGGGCGGGGCGATGCCCTCGGCGACCCTGCGCCCACGAGCCGCATCGGCGTCGCCAAACGCCTGCGCCAGGCGGCGGTCGGTCCGGCGCACCTCAGGCGGGCCCGGCAGGCACCGAGCGAAGCGAGGCCCTGCCGGCGTTGAACGACGCCGTCGGCGGCTCGGCTCGCCGAGCAAGGCGAGGCGGGCCGACATTGAGGACCGCGGCCGGAGGCCGCCCCTCGCCTTTCCAGCCCGTAGCGGGGAGCGAAGCGACCCGCTAGGCAGTCTTCCGGTCGGTGCGTTCGGGAAGTGCCGTCATGGCGCGATTCAATGTCGACCCGGCGTGGGCATTCGGTGCGCGATCGGGCGGGACGCCTCGCTAGAGGCTCCCCCCAGCCTCGTGCCTCGCTCTTAGACGAGCGAGGGCTCGCGACGCATCGCTCGTACGAGCTCGCGTCGCTCCTCTTCGGAGAGTCCTCCCCACACCCCAGTTTCCTGGTTCGTGTCGAGGGCCCAGGTGAGGCACTGCGCACGGACAGGACACGTCCTACAGATCCGCTTCGCCGCCTCGACCTGCTCGAGCGCCGGCCCGGTTGACCCGATCGGGAAGAAGATGTCGGGATCCGGGATGTCCTGGCAGGCAGCGTCGTGCCGCCAGTCAGAGTCGGCGCAGGAAGTCGGTTCGAGGTAGAACGTGACTTCTTTCAACCGGCTACTCCGTCCTCTCTAGTCCTTCCGGCCTGGTTGCCGCAGGATAGACACGGCTCACGCCCCCCGACAAGACCTTTTCCTGTTTTTCACGGTGGTTTTTCACCGGGACAAGGTGTCTAAAAGGGATAAGCTCATCGTTTCTCACCGTTCGCGCGTTGTTCAACCACGCGACGTGAAGTCGCTGTTGTCCGGAATGACCGTCAGACGGAGGGCGAAGCGACCACGGGGAATGACGGCATAGCCGGCTGAGCCGGAACCGAGGGGGAGGGCGAGGGCGACAGCAGGGGGCTGGGTGCCGGCGTGATGGATGCCGATCCGGCTCCGGGTGAGGGAGACGACACGCCCGGAGCCGGCCCCCCGGTTGCCGAGGGCGAGGGCGTGTCGGCGGGCAACGGCGCAGGCGGGGCGGGTGGCGGGGAACAGGTCCCCGTTGGAGCCAGCTGGCGCAGCACGAGCACGATCTGGGACCCGGCGCAGTAGGGGCCAGCGAGGAGCCCGGTCGCCGGATCGATGGCGATCTCCACCATGTCCGAGGCCGGGGGGTCGAGGGGGAGCGGCGGCCTTCCCGCGAGGGCGTCCTGCATGAACATGCGCCAGATCATCGCCGGGAACGTGCCGCCGAACACGCGGATGCCGTGCACCGATCGCATCGGCACCCGGCCCTGCGGATATCCCACCCAGACTGCGGTGACCAGATCGGGGGTGTATCCGACGAACCACGCGTCGGCGTAGGTCTGCGACGTCCCGGTCTTGCCCGCAGCGGGCCGGTCCAGCTGTGCCCGCGTGCCGGTTCCACGCTCGATCACCCCGCGGAGGATGTCGGTCACGAGCCACGCGGTCCCCGGGTCCATCGCCCGCGACACCAGCGTTCCCGGGGTGACCTGACGGCCGCGGGGAAGCTCGGCTCGGAGGATAGGGGTCGGCCCGAGGTGCACGCCGTAGTTGGCCAGCGTGGCATATGCCGACGCCATGTCGAGCGGCGAGACCTCTTCCGATCCGAGGGAGACCGAGGGGTGCGGCGTGAGTGTTGGCGTGATGCCCATGCGGCGAGCCATGCCTGCGACGCGCGCCGGGCCGACGTCCATCCCGAGGCGGGCGAAGACCGCGTTCACGGAATGCACGGTGGCATCGGTGAGGTTCAGGGGCCCGTAGCCCCGGCCCTCGGCGTTCTCCGGCCGCCAGACCTCGGTGCGGCTCACCCGGATCACCGGGGGAGAGGACGAGTAGGTGGCGTTCGGCCGGATGCCGCGCTCGAACGCGGCGGCGAGCACGAACGGCTTGAAGGCCGAGCCGGGCTGCCGGCCGGAGCCACCTCCATCGGCTCCGAGGGCGAGGTTCACCTGCGACGCCGCGAAATCGCGGCCGCCGATCATGGCCAGCACGTGCCCGGTCCGCGGGTCGAGCGCGACGAGCGCGGCCTCGGGATCGCCGGGGCGGCCGAGCACGGAGTCCACTGCTCGCCGGGCCAGGCGCTGCAACCCGAGGTCGATCGTCGTTCGGATGTCCGCCCCGCTCTGGAAGAGGAATCGGGCGCGATCGGTCTCGTCGTGGCCGAAGGCAGGATCGGCGAGGACGGCCCGCTTCACATACTCGACCACGTGCGGCTCGACCACGTCGCCGACGGGCGGAGCGACGAGTCCGAGGGGAGCCGAGCGCGTCGCTGCCGACTCCTCGGGCCCGATCATCCGCAGCGCCGCCATGCGGTCGATCACCCGGTTTCGTCGCTCGAGGGCCTGCTCGGGGCTTCGCCGGGGATTGTCCCGCTCGGGGGAGCGGATCAGCCCGGCGAGCAGCGCGGCCTCGGAGAGCGTCAAGGAGGACGCCTCCCTGCCGAAGTACTGCTCGGCCGCTGCCTTCACACCATAGGCGCCGTTTCCCAGGTACACCGTGTTGAGGTAGGCCTCGAAGATCTGGTCCTTCGACCGGCGCTGCTCGAGCTTCCACGCCAGCTCGGCCTCGACGACCTTCTGCCGCAGGCTCCTGGGCCGGCCATCCGGGAAGTAGAGGTTCTTCACGTACTGCTCGGTGATGGTGCTGCCGCCCTGCACCGTCCGTCCGGCTCGCTGGTTGGCGAGCGCGGCACGCACGACCGCCTTGGCGTCGTAGCCGCGGTGGGCATAGAAGCGGGCATCCTCGATCGCCAGCACGGCCCTGCGCAGGGTGGGAGAGATCTCCGAGAGGCCGATCGGCTCGCGGTTCTCGATGAAGAGCGTCGCCAGGACGCTCCCGTTGGAGGCGAGGATCCGGCTCCGCCGCGGCAGGGGAGCCGTCTCGGGCTCCTCGACCTCGGGAGGTCGGATGCACGCCGTCCCGACGAGCACGAGCAGCAGGAGCGGGCCCCAACGAGGAGGACGCTGCCTAGACCGAGGCCGTCGGGCACTCATGGCGAGAATGGATGATCCCCTACCCACGCTGGTGGAAACTATCGAAAGAACAGGAGCATCCTTGAGCCCCAACGATCTCCCCGGTGCCGCGCCGTTTTCCGGATTCTTTCCTCCGATGCTCGCCACCTCGGCTACCGAGCCCTTCGACTCGCCCGATCACTGGTTCGAGGTGAAGTGGGACGGGGTGCGCGTGCTGGCCTTCTGCAACCGGAATTCGACGCGGTTGTTCTCTCGCACCGGGCGGGCCGTCGGAGGGATCTATCCGGAGCTGGAGGACCTACACGAGCGGGTTGCCTCGTCGAAGGCGGTCATCGACGGCGAGATCTTTGCCCTTCGCGCGGGGCGGCCCTCCTTCGAGCAGATTCAGCAGCGACTCGGGCTCACCCGCCCCGGCGATGTCCGACGCGCATCCGGCCTGGTCCCCGTCCACCTCGCATGCTTCGACCTGGTGGTCGACGAGGGCGTGTGGATCGGCGATCGGCCCCTCGAGGAACGCCTCGACCGGCTGGGCGAGGTGATCGAGGTGGGCGGCCCCGTGGTGCTCAGCGCCCGTGTTCGGGAGGCGGGCAGGGCCTTCTTCGATGCCGCGAAGGAGCGCGGCCTCGAGGGAATGATGGCGAAGCGCGTTGCCAGCCGATACGTCCCGGGGCGCCGCAGCCGCGACTGGATCAAGATCAAGGTCGTCCGGCGCGTCGACTGTGTCGTGGGCGGGTTTCTGCCCGGCGATGGGAGCCGCCGGGGCGCGTTCGGCTCGTTGCTGCTCGGCGTGTACGACGGTTCCGGTGGACTCGTCTACCTGGGCAACGTCGGAACCGGGTTCGACGAGCGCATGCTCGCCCGGCTGGCGGCGGAGCTCGACGCTGCCGCGTCGCAGGAATCGCCGTTCACAGACCTTCCGAGCCTTCGCGGGGCTCGGTGGGTGCGGCCGGTGCTCGTGTGCGAGGTCGAGTACCGGGAGCTCACTGCAGCCCGGCGTCTGCGCGCGGCCTCGTTCAAGCGGCTGCGAACCGACAAGGCTCCCGAGGAGTGCCTGCTCGCCGAGCTTGCCTGATGGTGACCGCAGCGCCCGCGGTGGCTGCCTGGCCGGCCTCGATTTCGGGTCGAGGAGCACCGCGGAGCGAGCGAGTGCTGCAACCTCAGGCGGTCTCGGCCTTCTCCTTCGTCTTCGCCCTCGTGGCCTCGACGCTGGCCTTGAGTGCCTCCATGAGATCGAGGACCTGGGTGGGCTCCTTCACCGGCGCCACCGCGACCTCCTCGCCTTCGATCTTGGCCTTGACCGCCTCCTCGAGCCGCTCCCGATAGCTGTCGACGAACGCGGTGGGCTCGAAGTGGTCGGAGAGGTTCTCGATCAAGCTCTTCGCCATGGAGAGCTCCTGCTTGCGTATCTCCACGTCCTTGGACAGCTCCTCGAACTCGGGCTCGCGGATCTCATCCGGCCAGTGCATGGTCTCGAGGATGAAGACCCCGTCCCGGGCGCGCAGCGTGGCGAGATGCTCCTTCTCGCGGAGGGTGACCTTGGCGACCCCGACCTGCTCCGACTCGCTGAGCGCCTTCTCGAGCAGGCGGTATGCCTTGATGCCGCTCGGCTCGGGCGCGACGTAGTAGGAGCGCTGGAAGTAGATCGGGTCGATCTCGGAGAGGGGCACGAACGAGACGATATCGATGGCCCTGATGCTGTCGGCGGGGATCTGGTCGAGCTCGTCCTCGGTGAACACCACGTACCGATCGCGTTCGTACTCGTAGCCCTTCACGATGCCGTCAAAGGAGATCTCTGCGCCGTCGATCGAGCAGACGCGCTTGTACCGGATGCGTCCGTTGTCCTCGGCATGGAGCTGATGGAACCGGAGGCTCTTCTCCTCGACCGCGGTGTACAGCCGGACCGGGATTGTGATCAGCCCAAAGGTGATGGCGCCGTTCCAGATTGACTTCATCGTCTATTCCTCCCCCGTCCTCCCCGGCTTTTCGCGACTTCGATCATACCTGCGGCCCCCCGGACACCTGCCGGATCGACCCCCTCGAATGGAGTCGCGAATTGCCTCGAAAACCCGCTGGTTGTCACCCCTCTTCCCTATGCTGATCCCGATGCTGGTCCTCAGAGCCGACCCGTGGAGCCCCGAGTTCGGGGCCGACGTCTCGATCGCCCTCGACGATCTCCCCGTGCGGGAGGTGGTGGTCGATCCGACGGTCGAGACGCCCGAGTGGTCCCGGCCCATCCGCCCACCGGAGACGGCGAACGAGCCGGTCACCTTCGTCGACGGCGTGCGCCGGGTGGACCTTCGGATCCTGGCCCAGGAGAACGGGACGAAGGCGTGGGGGCTGCTCGGCAGCTATGCGGCCGGAGGGGTGCGGTGCGACGGCCGCGCCGCCTTCGTCGGCGAGACGATCCAGCGAGTGCTCATCCTTGCCCCGCCGCTGTCGCCCGAGACGCTGGCCCTCTGCATGGGGCGAGCCGTCCTCGAGTACGTCGGGCACGCCGGCGACGCCAACGAGCCGCTCGCCTGCCTTGACAAGCTGCAGCGGCTGATGCGCGAGGCGGAGGGCCGGCTGGCGGCCGAGTTGGGGACGGAGTGGGGGCCCGCCGGCCTGGTGATCCTCGATGGGCCGCTCCACTATCCGATCCCGCCCGGCGTCCTCGCGGTCGGGGTCGTCAAGCGGATGCAGGAGACGTATCTCGAGGGCGAGCCGGCCGCTCTGATGCCCCGCCTCCAGCCGGGTGAGCGGACTCCGGTCTTCGCGCTCGGCCGCCAGAAGCTCGACCGGTACGCCTGGTACCAGCGGCTTGTGCCGCTGCGGCTGCCGTGGCACGAGCTGTCCGGGATCGTCCGCTGCGAGGTGCGGATGTCGCTCGGGCTCGGCGTCGCGCGTTCCACGGCCGACCGCGTCGCGGCGCTGCTGCCCGAGTACGCCGGGCAGCCTGGGCTCGACCCGCGGGCGCCGCAAAACCTGAGCCCGGTCGGGGCCCTCGAGGCCCACCTGCACCGTCGGCTCGGGCACGCTGGTCTGATCCGCCGGGCGCTGCAGGCACACCTGGTCGGCACAGCCTTGTGACGGTCTCGTCGGAGCAGGTGGGGATCGTCCTCGGCACCGAGGACGCCACCCCTCTCTCCTTCTGGGTGGCGGTGACGCCCGGCTGCTACCTCCAGCTCGACGACGCCGTCGTCGTCACCACCGACGTTCCCGGCGTGGGCCCGCTCCGCATCTCAGGCCTGGTGCAGCAGGTGCGCGCGCGACATGAGGGCATCTCGTTCATCTCGGAGTCGTTCCTCGTCGACCGGGGGGTCCTGCCCGCGGAGGTGGTCCAGGCCGCGCAGGTCGTCGCCACCCGCTTCGAGCCCGAGGTCTACGTGCCGCCGCTCCCCGGCCGGCCGGTGCTTCGGGCGCGGGGCCGCGATCGCGACGAGGCGCTGTTCTTCGACGCGATGAGCCGCCGGATGGTGGCGGGGCTGTCGCGCGACCGCGAGCCCATCTACCTCGATCTCGACTTCCTCGACGGAACGAAGGGTGCGCACGTCAACATTTCCGGGGTCTCGGGCGTGGCGACGAAGACCACCTACGCGCTCTTCCTCCTCTACGCGCTCTTTCACTCCGATGCGCTCGCCGAGTACGGACGGAACACCAAGGCGATCGTGTTCAACGTCAAGGGCGAGGATCTGCTCTACCTCGACCGCGCCAACACCGCCCTCGGCGACGCCGACCGCGAGGACTATGAGCGGCTGGGACTGATCCCCGGGCCCTTCGAGTCGGTCGGGCTCTGGGCCCCAGTCCGGCCCTCCGCCGGCGGCCACGCCATCGCCCACGTCGAGCGCCGTCACGAGGGCATCCGCCCCTACTACTGGACCATCCGCGAGTTCGTCCGCGAGCGGTACCTGCGGTTCCTGTTCGCCGAGGCCGACGACGAGCGCTCCCAGCTCTCGGATCTCGTTGCGCGGATCGAGATCTTCCTCGACCGCGAGGCCGAGAACGACCCCGACCGCGAGGCCACGGTCCGTATCAACGGCCGGCGGGTCGAGGACTTTCCCTCGCTCGTGGCCCTCGTGAACGACGAGCTCGACGACACCGGCTCGGAGTGGCGGGGCCGGACGGCCGACGCCACCGTCGCCGCCTTCCAGCGACGGTTCGAGGCGGCGCGGGTTCGCGTCGGGCACCTGATCTGGGGAGCGGCCGCCGAGAGCTCCTCCGCCCACCGGATCGACTGGGAGGACGCACAGGTCTCAGTGATCGACCTCCACACCCTCCACGATCGCGCCAAGCGCTTCGTGACCGGGGTCGTGATCAAGCGCCTCTTCGAGCAGAAGGAGCAGCGCGGCACGCGCCTCCCGCTGACCTTCCTCGTGCTCGACGAGCTGAACCGCTACGCGCCGCGGGAGGGGCGAAGCCCGATCAAGGAGGTGCTGCTCGACATCGCCGAGCGCGGCCGCTCGCTCGGGATGGTCCTCATCGGCGCCGAGCAGACCGCAAGCGAGATCGAGCCCCGCGTGATTGCGAACTCCGCCTTCCGGGTGGTCGGGCGTCTCGACAGCGCCGAGGCGCAGCGCTCCGAGTACGGGTTCATGCCGGCGGTGGCGCGGGCCCGCGCCTCGATCCTCAAGCCGGGCTCGATGATCCTCCAGCAGCCCCACATCCCGATCCCGGTGCAGGTGCGCTTTCCCTTCCCGGCATGGGCGACCCGCGAGGAGGAGGCGGCGAAGCCCATCGACGATCCCTTCGCTCGCTTCGAGGACGACTGATGCGGCTGCTGCACACCGCCGACTGGCATGTGGGCAAGACCATCCGCGGACGGGGGCGCTGGGCCGAGTTCGAGGCGGCCCTCGATCGGATGGTCGAGATCGCGGTCGAGGAGCGGGTCGACGCCGTGCTCGTGGCGGGAGACCTCTACGACCAGCAGGCCGCCCCCGCCGAGGCGGACGCTCTGGTCTTCGACACCTTTCTCCGCCTGCACGATGCCGGGATCCCGTCGGCCGTCATCGCAGGCAACCACGACTCCGCGCCCCGGCTCGACGCCCTCGGGCGGCTGCTCGCCCGGATCGGTGTGCACGTCGTGGCTCGCGTCCGGCGGCCGGACGACGGGGGCGTCGTCGATCTGCCGAGCCGGAACGGGACCGAGACCGCTCGGGTTGCCTGCATCCCGTTCGTGCCCGAGCGGCGCTTCGGCGACGCGGCGGCGCTCTTCGACGCGCCGGCGAACTGGTACGTCTCATACAACCAGGGGATGGGGTCGCTGCTCGGCGCCATGGCGGCCTCGTTCGACCCGAGCGCGGTCAACCTCGTACTCGCTCACCTATTCGCCGACGGCGCCCGGCCCGGTGGCGGCGAGCGGGAGCTGACCGTCGGGATGGCCTACGCGGTCGCACCCTCGCACCTGCCCGCCGAGGCGACCTATGTCGCGCTGGGGCACGTCCACCGTCCTCAGACCGTGCCGCGCGCCGCGGCGCCGGCTCGGTATGCCGGGTCGCTTCTGCAGCTCGACTTCGGCGAGACCGAGCAGGACAAGTGCGTCTTCGTGATCGAGGCGGGGGGACGCACGCCTGCCCGGGTTCGGGCGGTGCCGCTCGACGTCGGGCGACGCCTCCTCGACCTGCACGCCACGCTGGACGAGCTGCCGGCCCTCGCGCCGTTGGTCGGCGACGCGTTCGTGCGCGTCTTTCTCCGCACCGACGGCCCAGTGCCCGGCATCGCCGACCGCGTGCGAGCGCTGGTGCCGGACGCGCTCGACGTCCAGCTGGTCTACGAACGCCACGAGTTGGAGGTCCGTCCCTCCCTGCGCAGCCTGGCGCCTCGAGAGCAGTTCGTCTCCTACTACCGCGGCGCGCACGGCGCAGAGCCCGCCCCGGCGCTGCTGGAGGCGTTCGACCGGGTGCTCGACGACGTGGGGGCCCAGCCATAGTGCTCCGTCCCGAAAATACCTTGGCATTCGAGCGCCACTGCATCCCCAATCGCTGCGGTGGCCTCGCATGCGCTCGGCCACGAGGTGGCACTGCTCTTCCCGCTGCTCGTCGCTTGCGTACGTACGGATACGCGGCTATGGCCTCGCTTTCGCTCGGCGACGAGCTTGCACTGCTTGTCCTGTTCCTCGCGCCTTGCGCTCGTGGCGCAGGAGGCGCTCTCGATGCCGAACCTACTTCCGGGACGGAGCGCTAGCGTGCGCCCGCTCCGGCTCGAGGTCCAGGGACTGACGGCGTTCCGCGACCGGCAGCTGATCGATCTCGCCGACCTCGACTTGTTCTGCATCTGCGGCCCGACCGGCTCCGGGAAGACCTCGCTCCTCGACGCCATGACCTACGCCCTCTACGGGAAGGTCGAACGCGTTGGCAACCAGATCTCCCAGCTCATCAGCCAGGGGCAACCGCGGGTCGCGGTCACCCTCGAGTTCGAGGCCGGCGACGCACGCTACCGCGTCACCCGCACGACGATGGCCAGGGGATCGCCGAAGGTCGCGCTCGAGCGCCTGGCGGGTGGAGAGTGGCGCAGTCACGCCGACCGTGCCGACCGGGTCCACGACGTCAATCGCATGGTTGCCGACGTGGTCGGGCTCGATTACGAGGCGTTCACTCGCTCGGTGCTCCTCCCGCAGGGAAGGTTCGCCGAGTTCCTCAGCGGCGATGCGGGGGAGCGGCGAGAGATCCTCACGAAGCTGCTCGGTCTGGGGCTCTTCGAGCAGATGGCCCGGCGGGCGCGCGAGGTCGCTGCGGAGGCGAAGACGGCCGGCGAGGTGACGTCGGACCTGGTGGGGCGCGAGTACGGCGACGTCGACGAGGAGGTGGTCGAGGCCGCAGGGCTCGAGGCGGCGGCGCTGGGCGAACAGGCGGCGACGATGCGCGAGGCCGAGGTCCGCGTCCGCGAGCTGACCGATCGGTGGGAGTCGGAGGGGCGGGCGGTTGCAGCCCTGGAGGAGGCCGTCGGAGAGCTCCAGGACGTCGTGGCCGACATCGGGCGCCGCGCCGCCGGCCTCCAGGAGGCCGCGGACCGATTCGAGCGCGCCGAGAGCGAGGTTGCGCTCCGAACCGCCGAGGCCGAGGCGGCGAAGGCAGGCCATCGCCGGGCGGGGGAGGCGCTCGAAGAGGCCGAGCGCCAGTGGGGGAAGCGAGAACAACTGACCGAGCTCGGCCACCGAGTCGGGAGACTCGCCGACATGAACGTCGAGCTCCGGGCCGCCGAGGCCGCCCTCGATGCGGAGAGAACCGCCGAGGCGAACAGCCGCCGTGTGGCCGAGAAGGCTCGGCTGATCGTAGAGGAAGCCCACGCAGAGGTTGACCGGGCCGCCGAGGCGCGCGTGCAGCATGAGGAGGCGCACGAGGCGGCCCACCACCGCGATCTCGTTGGGGCGCTGATCGCCGGACTCGAGGAGGGCGCCCCGTGCCCGGTCTGTCGGCGCACGCTGGAGATGATCCCGGAGCAGAGCCCGGGGGAGATCGACCGCGCCCGGGCGTCGATGCTCGAAGCGCGTCGACGCGAAGCTGGGGCCCGCGAGGCGCTCGCCGCTGCGGACCGGAATCTCGCCGTGTCCCGGCGCGATGCGGAGACCGCGGCGAAGGAAGTCGAGCGGCTCGCACGCGATGTCGAGCGCCGGCGCGCCGCGTTCGCGACGATGGCGGAGCAGGTCGGCACAGCCTTCGGCGGGGTGCTTCCCGACGATCCCCAGAGCGAAGTCGGGCGGATGTTGGAGGTCAACGAAGACCTGTCGACCGAGGAGAGACGGGCGGCCGCACACCGCGAGGCGGTTGTGGCCCAACTGTCCGATGCCGAGCGCCGAGCCGCGGCGGCCGAGGCAGAGGCCCGCGCCGCGGCCGCCGGCATCCGCGCCCTGCGCATCGACGCGCTGCTCGACCGGGTCCGGCGGATGGAAGGCAGCGACCACCCCACAGCCGAGCCCCCTGCGCTGCCGGGAGAACCGGGGGCGCTCCTCGTCGCCGTGGGCGA
Organism: Actinomycetota bacterium; assembly: GCA_050693875.1. GTDB lineage: Bacteria > Actinomycetota > CADDZG01 > JAHWKV01 > JBOGWP01 > JBOGWP01. Next base: position 6,856 of record JBOGWP010000111.1, on the reverse strand, counting down.
AGTCTCCGGGCAAATGGCCGAGACGGCGGCGAGGCTCGGGGATTCGGCGGCCCGTCGCCGGAGCGCTCGGGCCGGTCTTGTCGACAAGGCCCTGCGCGTGGTGCCGCGGGCCCTTGCCACGGCGGGTGCGCACGCCGATCTCCGGACCCTCGCCGCGCTGGCTCGGCAGGAAGTCGGACGGCTGGAAGGCGAGGAGCAGCAGGCGCGCAGCCGACGCGACGATCTCGCGCGGCGGCTGGAGGCGAAGCGGCGGCTGCAGGCCGAGGCTGCGGCGGCACGGGCCCGCCAAAGGACTTACGCGTCGCTGGCCGGCGAGCTGCAGGCCAACCGCCTCGTCGCGTACCTCCAGGCGGAGGCGTTGACCCTGCTGGCGGCGGCCGGCACGGAGCGGCTGAGCTATCTCTCGGGGGGGCGGTACCGGCTTTCCTTCGAGGGCGACGAGTTTTACGTGATCGACACGTGGAACGCCGACGATCGCCGCAGTGTGCGGACGCTGTCCGGAGGCGAGACCTTTCTCGCGTCGCTGTCGCTGGCGCTCGCGCTGTGCGAGGAGGTCCAGAGCCTCTCGGTTACCCAGAAGGCGCCGCTTCGGAGCCTGTTCCTCGACGAGGGCTTCGGCACGCTCGATCCGGAGACGCTCGAGATGGTCGTGAGTGCGATCGAGCAGCTGGGCGGCGACGGGCGGGTCGTGGGGGTGATCACACACGTCCGGGAGCTTGCCGAGCGGCTGCCGGTGCGCTTCGAGGTCGAGAAGTCCCCGAGGGGGAGTCAGGTGCGCAGGGCGAGCTAGGCGGCGCTCGCCGCTATGCGCCGAGTTCGGGCTCGCGAGGCACGGAGAAACGCACTGCGACCCCGGTATCGTCCGGGAGGAACTGGACGTCCGGGAAGAGCGCGTAGATGACGTTGCCGCGCAGCGATCGCTCCAGGCGCTCCGGCGTCTCGGGGGGCTTCCCGACGTATGGCAACGAACGGAGTTCCCCGACCCCGGAATTGATGTCGACCTCGAGCGATTCGGGCATGGCGAACAGGCGGATACGGATGGGCTCCTCCGAAGGAGCGAGCTGCCGGCTCTCGATGGCCTCGGTGCAGAGTTCGGAGATCACCATCTTGAGGTCCGCGACCGACTCCTCGTCGACCCCGAGGCTTCTCGCCGCGGCTGCTACAACGAGGCGCGCCGTCCCCACATGTTCGGGCAGGGGGGAGATCTCGAGTTCGATTCGGTCCTGAACCCTGGGTATGCTCACGCTCTTTGCTGGTCGACTGGTTTCAGCGCCGCCTCCACGGTGTCAAATACAGGCAGGATCGACTCGAGATCGGTGATTCTGAGCACGTGCTGAAGCCTTGTGCTGGGCCGGACCAAGACCAGGGATCCGTTGCGCTCGCGCGCCTTGCGGACGCCACCGATCATTGCCAACAGCCCGGTGGAGTCTACGAAGGAGACTTCAGCGAGGTCCATCACGATCCGGGGGCTTTCGAGATCGAGCTGCTCCGTGATGGCACGCTCGAGGGCGGGTGCGGTATAGACATCGATCTCGCCGCGCACTCGAAGGACCTGCCAGTCCCCCTCGGCACGAGCTTCGACGTCGAAGTCTTTCAACGATTGGTCCCCACGCTGCCCGTTTCGAAGGTTACCCCCGCGGCGCGAGCGACAAACCCGTCACCGATGCTCAGGCAATGCCCGACATAACCCTCACGATCCCGGCTCACCCCGAATACCTCCATCTGCTTCGTGTGGTGGCGGCCGCAGGAGCGGCTCGTCGGGGATTCTCCCTCGACGACATCGACGATCTGCGGATCGCAGTCACGGAGGGTGCTGCGTATCTCGTGGACCTGCGGCCGGGGGCCGGAAAGATCGTCCTGCGGGTGTTCTCGTCGCCCGATGCCCTCGAGGCGGTGCTGTGCACCGACGCCCACCCGGCCGAGTGGCCCCCACCCAGGGCGGAGAAGACGCTGGCGTGGAAAGTGATGGCCGGGCTCACCGACGAGTCGGTGTTCTTCCTCTACGAAGACGTCTTTCCGGCCTTCCGTCTGCTCAAGCGGCTCCGTCGGGAGTAGGGATGCAGGAGCGACAGGGGGGAGGTTTCGATCACGCTCGGACGCGGGAGCTGTTTGCCCGCCTTCCGAACGATCCTTCCGCGCGTGAGGAGCTCGTTCGGCTTCACCTCCCCCTCGTCGAGTACCTGGCGCGGCGATTCCGCGGGCGCGGCGAGCCTCTCGACGACCTCATCCAGGTGGCCAGTCTGGGGCTCCTGAAGGCGATCGACCGCTTCGACCCCGCGCGAGAGGTGGAGTTCTCCACCTACGCCACGCCGACGATCATCGGCGAGCTCAAGCGGTACTTCCGCGATAAGGGGTGGGCGCTTCGGGTGCCGCGCCGCCTCCAGGAGATCGGCCTTCAGCTCGCCCAGATCGTTCCCACCCTCACCCAGGAGCTTGGCCGCTCGCCCTCCATCTCCGAGATCGCCGAGCGGTCGGGGTTCACGGTGGAGGAGGTCGTCGAGGCGACCCATGCCGCCCAGGCCTACACGGTGATATCGCTCGACGCTCCGACCGGGGAGGACGGCGCGGACTCCTTGTCGAGGCTGGGCAGCGAGGACGAGGCGCTCGAGCTGTTCGAAGCATGGTCGAGCGTGGCTCACCTGCTCGAGAAGCTCCCGTCGCGCGAGCGAGAGATCCTCTACCTACGGTTCGTGGCCGGGGAGACGCAGAGCAGCATCGCGGCGAAGCTGGGGATCTCACAGATGCACGTCTCCCGGCTGCTCGCCCGAACCCTCGCCCACCTCCGTCAAGCCGCCGAGGGCGGGGAGGAGAGGAGTTAGGGGCCGGCCGGCGCCCACGTCAGGTCAGGGTCGCCCGGCGGCGGCGAGCCGGCGGTGTTGCGAAACGGGATGCGGGTGAGGGCAGGGCTCGCTAGTGCGAGCCGCCCTTCCGGCCGATCTGCTGGTAGAACTCGATCCCGTACTTCCGCTTCGTCGAGCGGCCGCCCTTGCGCCCACCCACCCTGCCGATCTCGCTGAAGTACTTCTCGCCGTAGCGCTGCTTGGTCGAAAGCCCGCCCTTGCGGCCTGCTTCAGCTCTGGACATCTTCTTGGTGTTGGCATCCATGTCCGGTCTTTCGTTCACGCGTTGGTCTCCCGGGCGAACAGGGGTCTTTCCTCCCTTCTGGGTACCCGCCGTCTCCAGGGGTAAACCCGGACCCGTTTGGGGGCGCGCCGATCAGGCGTCGAGTCGGAGAAGGTCGTCCGGAGATTCGCGCAAGACCATCACCCGGGCGTCGCCGTCGCTCACGAGCACGACTGCCGGGCGCGGCTGCTTGTTGTAGTTGGAGGCCATCGAGTAGCCGTAGGCCCCGGTCGCCGGCATGACGAGCACGTCGCCGCGCGCCACCGAGTCCGGCAGCGCCACGTCTCGCACGAGGATGTCACCCGACTCGCAGTGCATGCCCGCCACGGTTACGACGGACGACGGATCGTGGCGCGCCTTGTTGGCGAGGAACGCGGCGTACCGCGCCCCGTAGAGGGCCGGGCGGATGTTGTCGCTCATCCCGCCATCCACCGAGACGTACGTGCGGATGCCGGGGATTCGCTTTATCCCGCCGACGCGGTAAAGGGTGACCATCGCGCTGCCGATCAGGAACCGGCCCGGCTCGAAGGCGAGGTCGGGCGGGGGAATCTCGTGCCGCTCCGCTTCGCGGCGGGCGGTCGAGGTGAGGAGGTCGGCGAACACGTCGAGCCGGGCCGGGTAGTCGCCGGGAAGGTAGGGGATGCCCACGCCGCCGCCGAGGTTGACCTCATGCAGCGAGACCCCGAGGGTCGCCTCGACCCGGGAAAGGAACTCGAAGATGATCTCGACCGACTTGCCGAACGGATCGTAGGAGAAGATGTTCGACCCGATGTGGGCATGGACGCCGACGAGGTCGAGGCTCCCGCGATCGGCAGCCTGACGGGCGGCTTCCATCGCCAGCCCGCCCTCGATCGACAGCCCGAACTTCGAGTCTTCCTGGCCGGTCTGGATGTGGGAATGGGTATGGGCCTCCACGCCCGGGGTGACCCGGATGAGCACCGTCTGGCGTCGCCCGAGGTCGTCGGCGATGTCCGCCACCCGATGCACCTCCTCGACGCTATCGAGGGCGATCCGGCCGATCCCGCTCTCGACGGCACGGGCGAGGTCGGCATCCGACTTGTTGTTGCCGTGCAGGATCAAGCGCTCCGGCGGGAACCCGGCTGCGAGCGCGACGTGCAGCTCCCCGCCCGAGGCGACGTCCATCCCGAGCCCCTCCTCCTCGGCGAGGGGGCAGATGGCCCGGCAGAGGAACGCCTTGGCTGCGTAGTAGACGGTGGAGTCGGGGAACGCGGCGCGGAATTCTCGGGCGCGCGTACGGAAGGTCTGCTCGCAGAAGACGAACAGCGGCGTGCCGAACTCGGCGGCCAGGTCGGTGGTGTCGCAGCCCCCGATCTCCAGGTGCCCCCGGCCGTTGACCTGCCCGGTGAGCGGCAGGACGTGCTTCAGCGTGTGCGGCACCTACATGCTCTCCGGGGCCGAGACGCCGAGCAGCCCGAGCACGTTGCCGATCGCTTGGCGGGTGGCGTCGCACAGGCGAAGACGTGCCTGGGTGAGCGCGGGGTCGTCGCCGATCACCCGGCAGTCGCGGTAGAAGGCGTGAAAGAGCGCGGCCAGGTCGAGCACGTAGCCGGTCAGCCGGTGGGGAGCCCGGAGGGCCGCAGCCACCTCCACGGTCTCGGGGAGCTCGGCGAGTTTGCGCATCAGCTCGTACTCCGATTCGTGGACCAGCTCGCCGAGGGAGGTCTCCTCGATCGGCCGCAGCACGATGCCCTGCTCCGCCGCTTTGCGCACGATCGAGCAGATCCGGGCGTGGGCGTACTGCACGTAGTAGACGGGGTTCTCCTGCGATTGCGCCTTCACGAGGTCGAAGTCGAAGTCGATCGACGAGTCCGGGCTGCGAGTGAGGAAGGTGAAGCGGGCGGCGTCCACGCCGACCTCGTCGATCAGCTCGTCGAGCGTGACGATCTCGCCGGCGCGCTTCGACATGCGTCCGCCGGTGAAGCTCACGAACTGGTACAGGATGATCTCGACGTGGTCGTCGGCCTGGAGGGCCCGCGCCACCGCCATCAGGCTCGCCGCAGTCCCGTGGTGATCCGCCCCCCACAGGTAGACGAGGTGGTCGAACCCGCGAGCGAGCTTGTCGAGGAGGTAGCCCGCGTCGGCGGCCAGGTAGGTTGGCTTGCGGTTGCCCGCGGAGCGGATGAGCACCCGGTCCTTGGGGGCTCCGAACGCCTCGGCCCGGAACCAGATCGCCCCCTCCTCCTCGTAGGTGTGACCGGCCGCGGTGAGCTGCTCGATCGCGGCGGCCACGGCGCCGGACGTGTGCAGGTCCCGCTCGAATGCCCAGCGGTCGTACCGCACGCCGAAGCGCTCGAAGGTGGCCCGCTGTCCGTCGAGCATCCTGGCGAGGCCCCACTCCCGGATCTCGTCGATCTTGCCAACGAGCCTCTCGCCCACCTCGCCGGCCAGCTCCCGTCCGAGGTCGCTCACGTAGGCCCCGGCGTACCCCTCCTCTGGAAACTCGGCGTCGCGGCCGAGCGCCTGCAGATAGCGCGCCTCGAGCGACCGGCCGAAGACATCGATCTGGCCTCCGGCGTCGTTGACGTAGTTCTCCCGCTCGACCGTGTACCCCGAGGCCTCCAGCACGCCGGCGAGGATGTCGCCGTAGGCGATGTTGCGTGCGTTGCCAATGTGGATGGGGCCGGTCGGGTTGGGGGAGCCGAACTCCACCTGGATGCGGTCGCCCGAGCCGGCGCTCGACCGTCCGTACGCATCGCCCTCGGCGGCGATCTGTCCGATCGCGTCGTGGAGCCACCCATGCGACAGGAAGAAGTTGATGAACCCCGGGCCGGCCACCTCGACCTTCGCCAGCCAGGACGGCTCCGCCAGGGCGCCGACGATTCGGTCGGCAAGCTCCCGCGGGCTCATCCCAGCTGCCCGCGCCATCGTCAGCGCGACGTTTGCCGAGAAGTCCCCATGCTCCGACACCCTCGGACGCTCGACCTCGATGCGCTCCGGTGGCGCCGGCAGGACCCCCTCCGCGCCCAGCGACCGCAGGGCTGTTCGAAGCAGCTCTCGGATTTGCTCCGTGATCACGGCGCGTCCGCCGGCCGATCCTTGCCCTGGTAGGTGCCGCTCACGATCTGCTGAACGATGTCCAGGAGCAGCGACGGATCGAACGGCTTCGTGACGTACTCGGCCACGCGCGCCTCGAACCCCTTGCGCAGGTCGGCTTGCTGCGCCCGGGCCGAGAGGAAGATGACCGGGGTGTCGGCCAACTCGGGCACGTTGAGAAGGGCCTGCCGGGCACTCCAGCCATCCATCCTCGGCATCATGATGTCCAGGATCACGAGATCGGGACGCTCCTGTCTGGCCTTTTGCACGGCCTCCTCGCCGTCGCGGGCCGTGATCACCTCGTAGCCCTCCATCTCCAGGTTGACCTGGAGGAGCTTGATGATGACGGGGTCGTCGTCGGCGACGAGGATCTTGGTCATGGCGGAGGCGTCACCGAATAATAGGCTGCTTGCCCAGCCGTCTCGGCCGACCGGGCGGGGGGGCCGAGGCTACAATGCCCAGGTCAGCCCTCGTAGCTCAGGGGATAAGAGCGCTTGCCTCCGGAGCAAGAGGCCGCAGGTTCGAATCCTGCCGGGGGCACCGATCCGTACAGTGGTCGAAAAATTCCCAAAGAAGAAGAGACCAGCGGCACCTTGAAGATCGGGAGGATGTTGTCCCGATCTGTTACCTGGACTTTCTCCACCACCTGCTGCATCACGGCCTTCCGCTGAGGCAGAGC
>JBOGWP010000110.1:0-12233 GCA_050693875.1 Actinomycetota bacterium | reverse complement strand
GTTCCGCCACCGCCGGCCTGAGCTGGCGAAGCTGCCAACGGTGGCGTGGATCAACGAGCCCACGATCGGTAACGACGCACAGAAGAACTGACGAGCCCGTGTCTCATTGTGCTTGACAGGTTCCGCCTTGGCGTGGTCTTCGTTCCGGGCGGGGGTAGTGAGGCCGCCAAGAGGGCACTCGCTTTCGCTGGTCTCGAGTACAGAACTTCGCTGCTGGTCGATTCAGATGCGCCGCTCCAGCCGCCCGAGCCGGAGCTGACAGGGCCAGGTGTGACGGTCTTCGCCTGGGAAGGGGGTGTCTGCACCGAGGAGCGGGTCATGTTGGACGTCCCCTGGGATGTTGTTGTGCTGATACTCGAGCGCGCGGCGACGCTCTATGACGCGGACGTGCCGAAGGCCGCCACCGATGCCGTTGCCGCCCGTCTCGAAGCCGAGTCCGGGACGACTCTGAATGATTGGCTGGAGAGCGGCTTCGCCCAGGTCAAGATCCGGCATGCGGGTTGCCGCAAAGAAGTGCAGCTGGTTCAAGCGGACGGATCTCGGGCAGGTGCTCGGCGATATCGTCGCCGAGGCTCTCCCGGAGATGGAGGGTACCGACCTCCGCACGAAACTCGATGCGCTCGCTGCGTGGGCATATGCCCCCTAGTACCTCTGAAGACCTCGCGCGCGCCAAGCGCGCATACCTCATTGCCGCGGCTGGTTGTGGGAAGACCGAGGCTGCCGCGTGGGCGGCCGGAGTCCACTCGGACGGCCGCCAACTCGTCCTGACGCACACGCACGCCGGCGTTAAAGCGTTAAAGGATCGGCTGAGGAAAGTCGGTGCAGCCCACGGCCGCACGCACGTCGATACCATCGCAGGATTCGCTCTTCGCTATGCGGCCGGTTTCCCTGCCTTTTCTGGTCTGCCGACTACCGAGCCGAAGACTGCGGAGGAATGGGCCAGCGTGTATGAAGCCGCTCGTCGCGTATTCGACGCGCATGTCGGTCGTCGTGTTCTCGGGGAGTCCTACGCCGGGGTGTTCGTGGACGAATACCAGGACTGCATTCTTCCACAGCATGATCTGGTCACCGCAATGGCTGAAACGCTCCCTTGTCGCGTCCTTCTCGACCCTCTCCAGGGAATCTTCGGGTTCGCTGGTCCGCTCGTGTCCTGCGAAGCGCATCTGGACCCCACTTTCGAGCGCCTCCCCGATCTCACAACTCCGTGGCGATGGCGGACTGCCAACCCCGATCTTGGAGATTGGCTCGCTGCTGCTCGGGGCGACCTCGAAGCGGGCAAGCCTCTCGAGCTTGCTGGAGCCCCTATCGAACGCGGAACGCCGGCCGCGCCCAGTCAGGTCGGCGCTTGCCAACGCCGTGCCGGCACTGAGGGCTCCGTCGTTGCCATCGGTCAGTGGCCTCGAGACTGCCACTCGATCGCGACGCGACTCCGCGGAATTTACACGTGCATGGAGCCGGTGGAGTGTCCGGACCTACTTCAATGGGCCGCCCAGATCGAGGCGGCTGCCGGTCCGGCTCGCTCGGCTGCCCTGATCGGCTTCGCGGACGCTTGCATGACTCGCGTCGGTACCGCCCTGCGGCCTGCAGCGGACGCTTTCCGCACGGGAAGCACCCCTCAGGTACGCGGGAGCCCCCAGGTGCGACTGGCAATCGAGGCACTCATCGAGGTCGCCGGCAACCCCACGGTGAGCTCGATCCCCGCAGCGATGACCAAGATCGAACAGATCGCGGGTGGCGTCTTGTACCGCCGAGAGCTCTGGCGAGAGATGGCGCGAAGTGTCCGTACGTTCGCAACGGAGAACCGTCCGACACTTCCCGGTGCCGCCTGGCACGTTCGCGATCGCGGGCTGCACGCGGGGCGACGTGTCGAGCACCGGACCGTGTCGCGCACGCTGCTCGTCAAGGGGCTGGAGTTCGATCACGCCATCGTGCTCAATGGCGACGTCCACAACGCAGCGAATCTGTACGTCGCGATAACGCGCGGATCGAGCTCGCTCACGATCCTTTCCAACGGATCGTCAGTCACACCCCGTCCATCCGAGTGACGACCGACCCAAGACCTAAGCACACGCGATGCGCGCAGGCGTTACTCTGTCTGTTGTGAGCACCGACGACATTGAAATCCCGTGGCCCGTCCTAGGCGAGCCTGTGTTCCGCGACACGGACCCGGACTGGGAACATAACGCCTGCGTTAACTGGGGCGTCGGATGGGATGGTTACGCAGCCGGGTACCTGCAGGCCGGACGCATCCTCGTCGAGCACGTGAAAGCGACCCATGCCGACCAGGACCTCCTTGTCTATCCAATCGCTTTCGTCTTCAGGCAGTACCTCGAGTTGCGACTGAAGGAACTGATTGCCGCGGCGCGCTCGCTCCTCGGCGATGAAGGAAGCTACCCGAAATCACACGACCTCAAGAACCTCTGGAACACGTGTCGGCCGTTGTTGGAGCGGGTGTGGTCATCCGGCCCGAAAGAGGACCTCGATGCCATCGAGAGCTACATCAATGAGCTCAGCGAAGTTGATCCCCGGCCGGGAACAGCCTTCCGCTATCCCGTAGGCCCAGCTGGCCAGCCGTCCCTTCCCTCCGACATGCGTCGCATCAACCTCCGGCACCTCGCCGATGTGATTGAGAAGATATCGTCGGCGCTCGAAGGCGCGAGCACGGGCGTCGGCGAGATGCTCCAGTGGAAGTGGGACTCAGAACAGGAGTCCCGGCAGATTGCCGCGGAGATGGCACGGGAGATGCGCGAGGAGTACTCGGATTTGGGCGACTGCTAGAGCCTTCCCTTCCTAGGGGCCTCAGCGCTGGAGCTCTCCTCTTCGTCACCCGGGGACCCGCTTGGGGACAACTCCAAGCCTCGACGAATTCGCCCAGGCCAGGCCAGTTCCCCCGTCTCACTTTCCTCTTGGCATCCTCTCGGAAAACACTCGCCACAATGTCATCGGTATTCCGATTCCAGATGCGCGTAGCGGTCTCGTACCGCTGGATCGATGATGTCTTGTGCGTGCCGCCATAATTCGTGGGAATCTACCGTCACGAATCGATCACGCCTGCGGAGTATCCGGGCCCAGACCTAATAGAGGCACTCGCCGAGCGACCTAAGGCTCGCGCGCGGCAGGTTCCTGAGCAATTCACGATTACCTTCAGGCGCCACGTGCACAAGTCGCACGCATCGGCACCCCTGTTCGTTGACGGCCTCTATGCCTGCGGCCAGGAGCTGAAGTCGCATGAGCTGATAGACGGGCTCCACGAAAAGATCTTCGAACGGGACGAGCGTGAGATCGAGTTCCTTCTCTCCCGCCGCTCGGTACCTGGCGAGCCGCCGAGCGGGAAGTGGCTCCTCTCCTGTGTCTGGATATGCCTCGACGTACTTCCACTCGACGAGGGCGATCTCGATCTCCTCGTCGTTGTTGATGAATCGGAATGGGGCGTCGGCGCTGGTCGCCTTCCGCCGATGGCCTATCTCACCTTCGATTCCGTACTCACCGAGGTAGTTGTCCAGCCCGGTCCACTCGAACGTCAACGCCTCGCCGCCCTCCGGCGCGAAGGGGATCACTTCCGCGCTCCACGGTGTGAATAGCCTCTTCAAGGCATCGGGGTCCTTCATCATCGGCGCGAGCACGTTGACGCACTGGACTTGTGAGGACAGCAGGTGATTGCTTGGCTGCATGGGCGCGCCGCCTTGCCACTTGATGGCGTGACGGTCGAAGAATGCGAGGATCTCGACCGACGAGGAGCACCAGCCCTACTCGCTCGAGGCCCAGGCGGATCGTCTCGAGTCCTACATCCGCTCGCAAGACAACTGGCAGGTCTGGCGCCTCTACCAGGACCAGATCACCGGCACTGTCCTCGAGCGTCCGGGGCTCCAAGAGGCGCTCGAGGACGCCCGCAAGGGCCGCTTCGATCTTCTCTTAGTCTTCCGCGTTGATCGGCTCGCACGATCCGTCCGGAGCCTCGCACTGATCCTCGAACAGTTGGACCAGCACGGCGTCGCGTTCCGCTCGGCGACCGAACCCTTCGACACCACTGCCGCCGCCGGACGGATGATGGTTCAGATGCTCGGCGTCTTCGCCGAGTTCGAGCGCGCAACCCTTATCGAACGTGTTGTTGCCGGGATGGAGAAGAAGGCAGCCAAGGGCGGCTGGAACGGTGGAACCAGACCCCTCGGATACGACTACAACCCCGATAGTGGCGCACTCGTCATCAACGAAGCGGAAGCCGCCATCGTTCGAAAGGCGTTCGAGCTTTACGTGTCCACACTCTGGGGGACCACCTCGCTCGCCCGCCGCCTGAACGACGAGGGATTCAGAACCAAAAAGGGCGCGCTCTGGAGCCCTGCTACGCTTCGAAACATGTTGTCGAACCGCGTCTACCTTGGCGAGGTCTACTTCAGGGACACCTACTACCCGGGACAGCATCCTCCGTTGGTTGAGGCAGAAGCGTTCGATCGCGTTCAACAGATCCTTGACGAAAGAGGCGAGCGCGCGGAGCTGCGCAGGAGCAACCGATCCGATTACACGCTCTCGGGAACGCTGAAGTGCGCCCGCTGCGGCGGGAGGTTCGTGGGCTACAGCTCTCGGGGCAACGGTGGTGAGTACCGCTATTACATGTGCAGCACGCGCGTGAAGTTCGGGACCGCACACTGCGATCAGGAGCGCCTGCCCGCCGGCGATCTCGAACAAGAAGTCGTCAAGCATCTCGTAGCCTGCCTTCGCGACCGCACCCTGATCGGGCAGGCGATCGAGCAGGTGAATGCCCGATGGGATCAAGCCCGACCAAGACAGAAGCGCGAGATCGCCTCGGTGGAGCGTCAGCTCCGCGATGTCCGAAGCAGCGTCGATCGCTACTTGCGCGCCTTCGAGACCGGCACCATGGATCCTCAGGTCTGCGGTGAGCGGCTGGTCGATCTCAAGGCTCAGTTGAGCGGGCTCGAACGGCGCCGCCAGGAGCTCACCGACGCCCTTGCGGCCGATCCCGCGAAGCCGTCCTTGAAGGCCACGCACGCTGCGGCTAGAGAGTTGGCTCAGGAGCTCAAAGAAGCCCCTCGGCCGAACGTGAAGACGCTGCTCAGACGGCTCATCGATCACCTCAGCGTGGAGAGCAAGGACCTCATCCACCCGGTAATCCGTGTGCCCTTGGTTAGTACAACGACACGTTGGGTGGGCCCGCCAGGGATCGAACCTGGGACCAACGGATTATGAGTCCGCCGCTCTGACCACTGAGCTACGGGCCCGGCTGCCGAGATGATAGCTCCGTGCCGGACGGGGTCCGAGGCACAATCCAGGCGGCCCGGGCTCGGGATGCCTATCGCGCCGGGCCCACCTATGTGGCGCAAACACGTATTGCCCAAGACCTGGACTTCCTTATGATCGGACGCGTCCGGAGGAGGGTCCTTGGAAACGCTCTGCCTGAGGTGCTGCTGCTTCTTTCACGGCGACCTCGAAGAATGTCCTCGGGAGTGCGGCGACGAGGTTGTCGCCATCGATCGCAGCGACCCCCACTTCGTCAGGCGACTGACCGACGGTCCCCTGGCGGAACGGCTCATCCGTCGATTCGACGAGCGAACGCAAGACCGCCTGTTTGCGTCCCGGGCACGGGACGACTGGTACTTCACCCACCTGGGCGGGAAGTCTCTATGGATGGATGTCTCCCTGAACGGCGTGGGGCTGTTCCGCTTCAACCCCGCCACCCGCGAGGTTCGCATCTACGAGAGCTGATCTCGCCCGGCGTGACGCCCCCGCAAGGCGTTGGCGCGAGGATGTCCCGCGACGACCGACCGCCGGGCTGCAAGATCGACCCGTCGGGACCGTGACGGGGGGCACGTGAATCGGGAGGGGATGAGCGTAGGCGACGCGCGGTCTGCCTTCACGGGCGGCGCCGGTGGCGGTGCGCGGCTGCTTCTCGGAGTCGCACTCCTCGCGCTCGCGGCGGGGAGTTTCCTCGTCGGCTCTTCCCTTCCAGAGGCCGCGGCCCACAGGGTGGGCGGCAATGCTCCCGTGAACCCCGGAGCGGTGGACGACCTCGACATCCGGGCGAACAACTCGCCGTCGATCGCCCGGAGCCCAACAGACCCGGCCCTGATCGCGGTCGCTTCCCGGGTGGATTCCCCTCGGTACTCCTGCGGTCTCTACGTCTCACGCAACCGTGGCGCCAGCTTCACCGAGGTCTCGATCCCACTGCCCGAGGGGGAGGAGTCGAAGTGCTTCGCCCCCGACGTCGCCTTCGGCCCCGACGGAACGTTCTACGTGCTCTTCGCCACCCTCATCGGCGCGGGGAACGTGCCGAATGCGATGTGGGTCTCGACCTCGAACGACGGCCTTCGCACTCTCTCCACGCCCGTCAAGGTCCTGGGCCCGCTCGCCTTCCAGGCGCGGCTGCTCGCCGATCCCGTGCGCCCCGGCGCGCTCGCCCTCACCTGGCTTCAGGCCGACGACACTGCGCTCCTGGCGTTTCCCGAGGCCGGCTACCCGATCATGGCGTCCCGTTCGCAGGATGGAGGACGGTCCTGGTCCGCCCCCGTTCGCGTGAGCTCGCCGTCACGTCGCCGAGTTGTCGCCCCGGTGCCGGCGCTGCGGCGCAGCCGGCTCCTCGTCGCCTACCTCGATCTCGGGGAGGACTCACTCGACTACCACGGCGGTCACCGAGGACAGGGCGGCCCTCCCTACCCGGGCCCCTGGCAGCTCGTGGTGGCTCGCTCCGCCGATGGGGGAGCGACCTGGTCCGACTCCCTGGTCGACCCTCGGCTCGTTCCGATCGAACGCTTCGTGGTCTTCCTCCCGCCGTCACCCTCGATCGTGGTCGATGGTTCGAGCGGGCGGGTCTACGTGGCGTTTCACGACGGGCGAGAGGGTGACCCAGACGTCTGGGTCTGGTCGTCGGAGGACGGGCGCCGGTGGGGCGCGCCGGTGCGGGTGAACGACACACCCGCAAGGGACGCGAGGTGGCAGTACCTGCCCCGACTGGCGGTGGCTCCGAACGGACGGCTCGACGTCCTCTATTACGACCGGCGGGCGGATCCCAAGGACGTCATGAACGAAGCCTCGCTCCAGTTCGCCACCGACCAGGGGCGGCGATTCGCTCCGCGCATTCGCCTCTCCGACGACCCGTTCGACTCGCGCATCGGATTCGGCGTCGAGAACGACCTCGCCGACCTCGGCAGCCGCCTCGCCCTGCTCTCGACCGATCGCTCGGCGCTGGCGGTGTGGACCGACACGAGGGGCGGCAACGAGATCTCGAAAAAGCAGGATCTTGCGAGGGCCGTGGTTGCCTTCGCCGAAGGGTCTCCGCTTCGGGCGCCGCTTCGGATTGCGTCGTTGCCGCTGGCGCTGGCTGGGATTGCCGTCGTCATCGCGGCGCTGTTCGCCCGGCTTCGCCTCTCGTCTCGCCGTAAGGGTCTACCTGAACCTGAAGAAATCGATGACACCGCAGGGGAGGGCTTCGGGGATGCCTGAGCCGGCGCAGCCGCTGGGGAGATCGGCGGTACGAATCGTGCCCTACGCCCGGGCTCGCCCCTTCCAGGCGGCCGGCTGGCCGTTCCCGAGGCCCGCGGCAATCTCCTCGAACTCCTCCCGCGTGAGGGTCTCGCGCTCGAGGAGGGCCGCAGCGACGCCGTCGAGCATGGCCCGCTCGGCGATGAGGATCTCGCGCGCTCGGCCGTATGCCTGGTCGACTACCCGGCGGACCTCGGAGTCGATGAGGCGGGCGGCCTCCTCGGAGTAGAGCCGGCCGTCGGGAAGCATGGGGTCGACGTACGACAGCGGGCCGAGGCTTTCGCCCATCCCCAGGACCGTCACCATCTCGCGGGCGACTCGGCCCACCTTCTGGAGATCGTCGGCGGCCCCCGAGCTCGGCTCCCCGAACACCAGCTCCTCCGCCGCCCTTCCCCCCAGGAGCCCGGCGAGGTGAGCGAGCAGCGAGGATCGCGACTCGAGGTGGGTCTCCTCGGAGTCCACGCTCCATACGGCACCCAATGAGGAGCCGCGCGGGATGATGGAGATCCGGTAGGGCATGCGGGTTCCGCCGAGGGTCCGCCGCACGATGGCGTGCCCCGCTTCGTGGTAGGCGACCATCCTTCGTTCGAGCTCGTTCATCCTCGCGGTCGCGGTGCCGACCCCGAGCATCGCCCGTTCGATCGCCTCGTCCATCAGCGACATCGGGATCTGGTCGAGCCGCCGGCGCGCGGCCAGCAGCACCGCCTCGTTGAGGACGTTGGCGAGGTCGGCCCCCGAGAACCCCTGGGTGAGGGTCGCGAGGACGCCGAGATCGACGTCGTGCCCGAGTGGTTTGCCCTTGGCATGGATGGCGAGGATGGCTCGCCGGCCGGCCCGATCCGGGAGGTTGATGGTGACTCGCCGGTCGAAGCGGCCCGGGCGCACCAGGGCGGGGTCGAGGATGTCGATCCGGTTGGTTGCGGCGACGGCGATCACTCCCGAGCGGGCCTCGAATCCGTCGAGCTCGGTGAGGATCTGGTTCAACGTCTGCTCGACCTCGCGCTGGCCGCCAACCGAGACCGTCGCCCGACGGGCTCCGATGGCGTCGATCTCGTCGATGAAAACGATCGCGGGGGCAAGCGACTTGGCCTCGGCAAAGAGGTCGCGCACGCGAGCCGCGCCCTCGCCGACGAAGACCTCCACAAACTCGCTCGCCGAGACGTAGAGGAAGGCGGCGTTGGCCTCGCCGGCGAGCGCCCTGGCGAGCAGCGTCTTGCCGCACCCCGGCGGCCCCTCCATGAGGATTCCTCTCGGGACGCGGGCGCCCATGCGAGCGAAGCGGTCGGGCTCGGCGAGATACTCGCGAACCTCCTTTAGCTCCTCCACCGCCTCGTCGACCCCGGCGACGTCGCCGAAGGTGACCCGGTCCGACGCTCCCCCGTAGCGGTGGGCGACCAGCCGGTCGCGCATCGAGAGGCGCCGCTGGCGCTCGGGGGCTTCGAGGAGACGTTGCAGCGCATGATCGAGGTCGGCCTGGCCGATCGCCTTCTTCCCGGCGCGCGCCGCGAGCAGCGCCCCCTCGTTCATCACGTTGGCCAAGTCGGCGCCCGAGAAACCCGTCGCCGCTCTGGCCAGCTTCTTCAGGTCGACCCCAGGCTCGAGGCGCTTGCCGCGCCCATGGACCTTCAGGATGGCCAGGCGCTCGGCCTCGCTGGGGCGCTCGAGCCCGATGGCGCGGTCGAAGCGGCCCGGGCGGAGGAGGGCGCCGTCGAGCACGTCGGCTCGGTTGGTCGCCGCCAGTACGATGATCCGATCGAGGGGCGAGAAGCCGTCCATCTCGGCGAGCACCTGGTTGAGCGTCTGCTCGCGCTCGTCCGAGGACCCCTGCCCGGCCACCGCCCCGGTCCGCCGGCGCCCGATCGAGTCGAGCTCGTCGATGAAGACGATTGCCGGTGCGTTGGCGCGAGCTTCCTTGAACAGCTCGCGGACCCGGGCCGCCCCGACGCCGGTGTAGAGCTCGACGAAGTCCGAGCCCGAGATCGAGTAGAAGGCGGCGTGGGTCTCGCCGGCAAGCGCCCGGGCGATGAGGGTCTTGCCGCATCCCGGGGGCCCGTACAGGAGGATGCCTCGGGGGATGCGTGCGCCGATGGCGGCGAAGCGCTCCGGGTCGGCCAGGAACTCGCGGATGTCCCGCAGTTCGGCGACCGCGGGCTCCTGCCCGGCGACGTCGGCGAACGTCACCGCGGTCTCGTCCTTCTCGATGCGGCGTGCCCCGCTGCGGATGCCGAAGAGGCCTGTGCCGCTGCGGTAGGAGAGGATCAGGTACACGAAGACCACGACGAGCAGCAGCGAGGGGATAAGAAAGGTGGCGGGGCCGATGAGGCTCTTCGAGAACTGCTGGTCGATCGTGAGTGGGACTCGGTTCTGGAGGAGGAGGTCTAGCAAGCGGTCCTTGGCTCCCTGGACCTTGAGGTAGGGTGAGTAGTACGAGCCGACCTCGCCGGCGGGGCACTCACCTGCCGGAGCGGCCTCGGAGCCGGTGGCGGTCTGATCGGTGGGAGCGGCGGGGGGGAGGGCCACCTCGTCGTCGGGACAGCGGCGGATGTAGCGGCCGACAATGACGGCGTCCTGGTCGAGGATGCGAGCGCTGTGCACCCGGCCCAGCTCGACCAGGTCGACGAACTGGTTGAAGCCAAGGCGGTCGCCCTCTACGTGGGGCCGGGAGAGCTCGAGCAGCCCGGCGTATGCGGCGAGCAGGAGGAGGGCTGCGACCAGCGTCCAGATGCCCAGATGCGACGATCGCCGCCCTGGACGCTTGTTCTTGCGGCGGCGCTCCGTTGCCCTCATCCAGTTTCCCCCGCCAATAGGGCCCCCGAGAGAGTAACAGAGAGGTGATTGACCGCTTCCAACGTGCCACCCTGTTGCGCGCCCAGCGCCGGCCCATGAGCGGCCGTCCTGCTCGGCGCCTTCAGATTCTGCTGGCTGTCGCCTTCGTGGCTTCCTTGGGGCCTGCACCCGGCGGGGGAGCGCAGGCTCCACCCGGCTCGCTGCGGCTCCCGTTTCCGCAGGAGGACGGAACCCTCACCCCCTACACCTTCGAGCTGGGCTACCCACTCGTCACCCTGATCTACGACACGCTCGCCTGGCGGGACGTATCCGGGGTGGCGCGGCCCTGGCTCGCCAGCTCGATCGAGCTCGGAGACCAGGGGACCCGACTCACGATCCGCCTCGCCGGGCGGGCGCAGTGGCAAGACGGGCATCCGGTCACCTCGGAAGACGTCGCATTCACCTTCCGGTTCGTCGCCGAGCGCTACCATCCGCGCTTCACGCCCCAGCTGTCGGCAATCCAAGACGTCTCGGCACCCGACCCGGCGACGGTCGTGATCACCCTCCGGCACGCCGCTCCGGGCTTTCTCGACCAGCCCCTGGCCGACGTCCCGATCCTCCCCAAGCACCTCTGGGAGAGGCTGTCCCGATCGCAGCTGGCACCGGAGGGGCTGCCGCTCGGGAGCGGCCCCTACCGCCTGGTCGAGCACCGGCCCGGCGAGCTCTACCGCTTCGAGGCAAACCCGGACTACTTCCGGGGACCACCCGCGCTGCGGGCGATCGACGTCCCGATCCTCACGGACTTCGAGGCCACGCTCGGGGCGTTCACCCGGAGGCGGGTCGACGCGATCCCTGTCAGCCTGCCCCGGCAGGCGGTGCCGCGAGTGCAGGGGTTCGGGATCCGGATCGCCCGCGGTCCTTCGTATCTTGGGACGGTGCTGGTCTTCAACCTCCGCCGGCCGCCGTTCGATCGTGTGGAGGCTCGAGAAGCGGTGGCCGGCGCTCTCGATCTCACCCGCATCATGCGCGCCGTGGGCGATGCGGTTCCCTCCGAACGAGGCTACCTGCATCCAGAATCGGCGTGGGCGCCGAGGCGGGCCCTGCGACCATCCGTCACTCCGCCGAACGCCGCTGCGGCGATTGCCCTGAACCGGCCCATCCGGCTGCTCGCTCCCAACAACGACCCGGTGAAGCTCGAGGCGGGACGCCAGGTGTCGCTGGCCCTGCGCCGAGCCGGCGTGTCGGTGGACCTCGAGGAGGTGGACAGGGAGGAGCTTGCCAGGGCGATCGGTGAGGACGGCTCCCCGCCCGACTTCGACGCCGCGATATCGGTCGCTCCGACCCTCGCCTCCTACGACCCCGATTTCCTCCGGGTCATCTTCGGCTCGGACGCACCGAAGGCGCCCTTGAACTACTCCGGGTATCGCAGCCCAACCTTCGAGCAGCTGGCCGACCGCATCGCGGGAACCGCGGATCCCGAGGCGCGCAGGCAGGCGGTGGAGCAGAGTCTGGCACTTCTTGCCAAAGACCTTCCCGTCGCGCCGTTGTTCTACTCGCAGGGAGTCTTCGCCTACCGGACGGCCATATACGACCGCTGGGTCTTCGTCAAGGGGAGCGGGATCCTGGACAAGCGCTCGTTCGTCCCGTCGTCGGCCGTGCGAGCGACGAGTGCGCCGGAACAGGGGGGCGACGCCGGGAGGGGCCCCCGCTTCAACTTCAGCTTCGGGCTCGTCGCACTGGGGTTGGCGGCCGCGGCGGTCGCGGTGGCGGTGGCGGGGGCCGTGCGAAGGTCGCGGTGAGCCACGATGGCGGGTCGATCTGGGCTGCGTGCCGAGGTCGCTGCCACGATGTCAGACAGGGCCAAATGATGCACTAGCGGGTCGCTTCGCCCCCCGGCACAGGCCAGAGAGGCAAGGGGCGGCCTCCGGCCGCGGTCCTCAATGTTGGCCAGTATGGGGCCGCCTCCGGCGGCGTCG
>JBOGWP010000109.1:0-6141 GCA_050693875.1 Actinomycetota bacterium | reverse complement strand
ATGCCGCCATGATGGGCGCGCTCGAGCAGGGCCGCATTGGGCATGGTCACGGTTCGGTGTCTCCTGTCTCGCCCTGGAGTGATTGAGGGCTACAGCCTGTGTCTCACGTCATCCTGACAGACAGGGCTCCGGGCGGACCATGGCTCTGCGGAGCTTGTGCATCCAGGTCGAGGCGGTCTCGTAGGAGCCGAGGCCGAGGACCCGCTTCAGACCGAGTGCCGAGGCGCCGGTCTTCTGCGAACACACGAACCACATCGCCGCGTACCAGGTGCGCAGAGGGTAAGCGAGTCCCGTGGAAGATCGTCCCCGCCTTTGACCGAGGTCTGGCGGCCACAGCTCCCGCACATCCAGAGCCCTCGGGCCGTCTCCCAGGCATCGCTGCTGTCGCAGGCTGGACACCGAAATCCTTCTGGCCAGCGGAGTCGAGCCAGGTACCTTCGGCAAGCGTCGTCGTCGGGGAACCAGGACTCGCAGTCCTGCCACGTGGCCGGGTATCGATGCCGGCCCGGGGGGTCAGAACTGTTGCCTCGTCACGCTCCGTATTCTACTGGAGGCAACCGGATACCCCATACATGTGTTCAGGCGCGCAAACCTTAGTGGTCAGGGCACTAGACCAGCATCTCAGGCCAGAATCGTGTGCCCACGTTTTTGGAGCTCTCGAAGAGTCGACAAGCCTCTGACCAGCACAAATGCTCGTCGAGACCCCCTCATGTGCCCGCTAACTGCGGAACTCGGGCTGATCCTGGGGCGCGAATGCTGCCGTAGGGCAGCCGCTCGGGCGCCCGATGCAACAGGCCGCTCCGATGGCTCAGAGCGGAGGATCCACCCGGATCCGGAACGGCCGCAGGAGGTCGAGGTTGGGGTTGTAGTACGGGTCTCCGTAGGCGTCCAGCCCGCCCCAGCGCTGCATGAAGCGAGCCTCGTCCTCGGGCGGACTCACCCTCCCTCGGCTGGCGCTCTCGTGATGGGTGAGGAGCGCGTACGGCGTATAGACGATCAAATATCCCTTCTCCCTGGCACGCAGACAAAAGTCGACGTCATTGAACGCAACGGGGAGTTGCTCGTCGAACCCTCCGAGCTCCCAGAAGGTAGTGCGCCGCGTGAGCATGCAGGCTGCAGTCACCGCCGAAAAGTTTCTCACCGCCTCCCCGAGTGAGAAATACCCCTCATGGTCGACGTTCTCCGCCGGCCCTCCGGCAAGCCCGATGATGACTCCCTCGTGCTGAGACCTACCGTCGGGATAGAGCAGCCGCGCCCCGACTGCGGCAACCTCCGGCCGCTGGCCGTGCTCGACCATTGCCTCGAGCCAGTCCTTCGAGATGACCTCCGTGTCGTTGTTGAGAAATAGGATGAAATCCGACCGGGCCTCGCGCGCGCCCAGATTCACGAGCCGGGAGAAGTTGAAGTCGCCGGCATCGTGCAGGACGCGGCCCCCGAAGCTCGCAAGGTAATCGAGGGTCTCGGCCTCTGCACTCCCGTTGTCGACGACGAGTAGCTCGAATTGCCGATACGTACAGGTTCGGATGCTATCGATGCAGCGCCGCAACAAGTCCACCCGGTCTCGGGTCGGCACGATGATCGTGACCGTGGGACGACCGACGATCGAGCGGCGAACCCGGTATGTCCCGCGCTGGCGCTCGTACCGCACGCTGCCCTGTACGCCCCGGCGCTGGAGTGCGCTTCGAAGCGCTCGCTCGGCGGCGTCGTATGCGTGGGGCTTCGCTTCCGGCGAGGCAGCGGCCGATCCCTTCACCTTCCGCCACGAGTACAGCGGTCTTGGAATGTGGGCTATGCGATCGGTCGTTTCCGCCACCCGCAGGGCGAGGTCGTGGTCCTGGCTTCCATCGAAGCCGGGACGAAAGCCTCCGAGGGCCTCGAGCAGGCTTCGGCGATACACCGCGAGGTGCCCGACGTAGTTGACGGAGGTAAGGAGGTCAGGGCTCCACCCCGGCTTGAAGAAGACCTCTACACGGCGCCCCTCGGCATCCATCTTGTCCTCGTCGCTGTAGATGAAGTCGAGGTCGGGATGCTGGTTCAGAAGCCTCGCCACCCAGAAGAGCGCCTCGGGGGCAAGCACGTCGTCGTGGTCCAGCAGAGCCACGAAGTCCCCGCCGGCCATCCCCAGTGCCTGATTCGAGGCGACGGCAATTCCGCGGTTGTGGAGCAGTCGCGTCATCCGAACCCGCCTCCTCCAGCGATATGTCCGAAGCACGCGCTGGGTGCTCCGAGACGTCGAGGCATCGTCGCAGAGGCATAGCTCCCAGCGGCGGTAGATCTGACGCCGAACCGAGTCGATCGCGGCCCTCAGCCAGGCCGGATCAGCGTTGAATACCGGGACGACCACGCTGATCGTCGGCCGGTATCGCCAGCGCCGCATCTGCCGCCGCATTCGGCTAACCGCCTCGGACGTCAACGCGTTGTTGTGTAACCAAAGCTGGTACTCGTCGTCGAGCGTGAGCTCCTCGCCGGGGCGCGCTCGAACCGTGACCCTCACCGGAGGGACGGCGACCTGGAGCAGGCGAGGACCCAATTGGCGGACGTGACGGAGCCAGCTCTTCAGGCCTCCCTCGTCCCCAGGGCGGAAGTTGACGATCGCGATGAGGAACTGGACGAGCGATCGACGGCGAGTCCACCATGGCGCGATGCGGCTCACAGCTGGCCGCATTCGTCCCGTTGGCCCCGAGGACGAGGAGGCGGGGCGTCGCGAGGGCACCCCACGATCGGTTACGTCGGGTGATGAAGGGTCCACGGTGCTCACCTTGTCCGCACCATCCGACTCCGACCTTGGCGGTTTCCTGCCCCGTCGGCAACGTCCTCGACGAATCGCTCGTACCGCTCCAGTACCCGCTGCCAGAAATAGTCTTCGGCGTAGGCCCGGCCGTTCGCCCCAAGCCGCCTCGCCGCGGCCGGGTCGTCCATCAGCGCCTCCAGCGCCGACTCGAATTCAACCGCGTCCCGGTACGGGAGGCCCGCGCGGGCTCGACGGGCCTGCCCCACCGTGACCGCGCACCTCGCGTTCACCAACGCCGGCCTGCTCCTCGCCCAGGCCTCGAGCAGGGCGATCCCGAAGCTCTCGACGGGTGAGGGGTTGACGAAGATCGTGCACGCCTCCAGGGCCGACCAGCGCTCCTCGTCCGAGAGCCGTCCGGTCACGAGGATGTCGTCGTGGCCGGGCGGGGGGTGAACGACCGGCCCGGCGATCACGAGGCGAAGGGGTCCCGGATGGTGGTCCTTGAACGCGCCGAACCACTGGGCCAGGTCATCCGTTCCCTTGCCCCGGTCGACCCGGCCCAGATACAGGAGGAGGGGAGCCTCGCCGAGCGCGTAGCGCCTTCGGAAGGCGGCGGCGTCGCCGGGATGATCCTCGACGCCCATTCCCACCATCCGGACGGCGGCGGGAGGCCACCCGGCGAAGCGGAGCACGAGCTCCCATTCCTCGGGCGTCTGGAGGGACAGCGCGGCGGCGGAGCGGATCATCTCCCGTACGAGCGGAAGGCGAGCCGCCGGTTCGTCGTGGAGGGCGGGGTGGAGCAACGCGCGGGGCCCGACCACGGGCAGCCCGTAGATCGTCGGGTAGTACAGGTAGGTATAGAAGATCCATAGGTCGGGCTCGGCGGCCCGCCGGCGAATCTCATCGATCAACCCTGGGGCGAGGGGCCCCTGCGCATCGAACCACCGTTCCTGCAGTCTCCTCGGGGGATCGGGGTGACGGAAGAGCGCGTCCGAGCGCGAGAGAAACCTCGGGTCACGCTCGGACGCGACGGGGAAGCGCACGACGCGCACGGGCCCGTCGGTCTGCTCTCCGGCCGGGAGGCGGTTGGCCCACGTGGTGGACTCGGCGGCACAGGTGGTGAGGACGGTGACCTCCGACCCGCGCTCCGCCATCCCCATCGCCAGCCGCCGGCACGCCGACTCCGCCCCCCCCACCACGTCGGCGCCGAACGCCTGGACCACATAGTTCAGCTTCACGAGGCAGACTCGACAGGCTCCGCGCCCGCGAGCTCGCTCAGCAGCCCGCGGTAAGACTCCTCGGGATCAAGCGACCGGACCTCTTCGACACGCGCTCGCCCCGCCTCGACCAGCCGTGCCCGAACGCCGTCGTCTCGCATGACCAGGTCGACCAGCGCGGCGAGCTCCTCGTAGTCTCGCCGGCGAACGAGGATGCCCCCCGCCCCCACGGTTTCGGGGAGGGCCGCAGACGCGACCGAGATCACCGGCAGTCCGAAGGCCATGGCCTCGAGCCACGGGACCCCAAAGCCCTCGTGCTCGCTCATCGAGACGAAGACATCGGCGGCCCGGTAGTAGGCGACGAGATCCTCATCGGCGACGCGCCCCACCAGGTGCACCTCCTCGACCCCGAGCCGCTCGACGAACGAGCGTAGGGCCCGCTCGTAGGCTGCCGAGTTCGACGTCCCGACGAGAAACAGGCGAGCCGAGGGGTGGTAGAGGCGGCGGTAGAACGCGAAGACCTTGACGAGATCCTCCTGGTGCTTGTTCGGGGCGAGCCGCCCGACGAACAGCAGGTCGGCGCGATCGCTCGTGCCCCCTCGAAGGTGTTCGAGCAGCTCCTCGTTGGCCGGCGCCTCCGGCCGCGGCAGGTCGAAGAGCACCGGGAGCGTGACCGTATGGGCAAACCCCATCTCGTCGAGCTCGGAGCGCGAGAACTCCGAGTGGGCGACGGCGAGCTCGACCTGTCCCCGCAGCTCGACGAGATCGCGCCGCGCGCTGGCGAGTGCCGCCGATAGCCCCGGCTCGTAGGCGCGGAAGTACTCGGACGGGGTGATGTTGTGGTAGTCGATCACCTTGCGGGCGCGCACCTTGCGGAACCATTCGCCGACGTGCGACGAAAGCGCGACGTGATAGACGAGGACGTCCTCGGGCTCCACTGCGGCGGCGTCCCACCTCGTGGCCAGGTGGGCGAGGGACGGGTCGGCACGCTCGACGACGAACCCACCGTGGCGCGGCCCGAGGCCGGCTGCCATGCTGCGCGCGTGCGTGCCGAGCGCATCCCCCGGCTCGAGCACCGGGACGACCTGAAAGATGCGGCCCGACATCGTCCTACTCGACGATGGAGCGGATCAGCTCGACGAGGCGCCGCTCGTGCTGTTCCGGCCGGAACGCCTCGAGGCGGCGTCTCCCGGCCTCGCCGAGCTGGCGCTGCAGCTTTTCGTCCCCGACCAAGAGGTGGATAAGGGCGGCGATCTCGTCGTAGCGCTTCTGGGCGACCGTGACCCCAGCGTCGCCCAGCGTCTCCGGGACGGCGCCCGCACCATGTGCGACGATCGGCAGGTCGAAACGCATCGCCTCCAGCAAGGGGGCGCAGAACCCCTCGTGCTCGCTCATCGTGACGAACACGTCGGCGGCGCGGTAGTGGGCGAAGAGCTGCGCTTCCGTGACACCCCCGGTCAGGTGCACGCCATCGACGCGCAGGTGCTGGACCAGCAGCTCCAGGGTTTCGAGATAGCGGGAGGAGGCGCTTCGTCCCACGAGGAAGAGCCGCGCCCCGTGGTCGAAATGCCGTTGGTAGACGGCGAACAGCTTGATGAGATCCTCCTGACGTTTCTGCGGGGCGATCCGGCCGACGAAGAGGAGGTCGCTCCCGCGCTTACCTGCCAGGAGCCGGTCGAGAAGGCGGGGGTCGGGAGCGCGTTCGGGGGCGTCGTCGAGCAGGATGGGGATGGTCGCGGTCCGCGGGTATCCCATCTCCTCGAGCTCCCGTCTCGAGAAGTCGGAGTCGGCGATGCCGAGAAGGGAGCGGGCCGCAAGCTCGCGGCACTCGAGCCTTCCCGCGAAGCACAGCGCCGCCGTCCGCGGCTCGTAGGGGGCGAAGAAGTGCATCGGGGTGACGTTGTGATAGTCCACGACGACCGGAACGCCGAGGGAAAGCAGGTAGGACGACATCGGGGTGCCGATCGAGGCGTGATACAGGCTTACCGAGCCGTCCCTTCCCGAGTAGTTGCGGTAGTCCTCAGCCAGCCGCAGCATCGACGAGTCGGCACGCTCCACGTAGATCCTCGAGGGACCGAAGTTCTGGAGAACCGGCCGGATCCGCAGGACGTGATGGCCGATGGCATCGCCCTCGGACAGGCTTGGGAGGAATTGATGGACCGGCATTTAGCGTCGGGGGGGGGGGGGGGGGGG
>JBOGWP010000108.1:0-8098 GCA_050693875.1 Actinomycetota bacterium | reverse complement strand
AAATGATGCGGTTCTGGGGCATCCCTACAAGGGAAACAGCGCCGCGGCGCCCGACTCTCCCAGCCTCGGCCGTCCATCTCCGGCTATCCGAGTCCCAGAGGCCCTATTGGGCACCAGTCACCTAGGGTCGAGGCAAGAACTGAACAACTCGGACCCCGCCCGGATGGGCATGAGGGGGGGTCCAGCGGTTGCATCTCTCCCGCCGTTCGCTTAGATCGCCCGCTCATCGGCGGTGGTGCGCGAGACGGCGCCGGCGCACGTGCGCCGAATTTGGGGGGAGCGTACGGGGAGGTGAAGGTGCATGTGGAGACTGGCGCGCGCTCAGGGCTCGGAGGCGGTGACACCTGGATCCTCAGCCACCTCCCGCGCATCCTGTTGGTCCTCCTCCTGGCGCTCGTCTTGGTTCGGGTCGCCCGGCGAGCGGTTGCCCGCCGCGAGCGCCGCCTCGGGGAATGCCGATTCGCAGAGAGGGGCACCGGTCGAAGACCCTCGCTTCCGTGCTGACCAGCGTGCTCACGGTGGCGATCTGGCTGCTGGCAGTGATGCAGGTGCAGGGAGAGCTGGGAGTGAAGCTCGGGCCGATGCTCGCCGGAGCAGGGATTGCCGGCGTGGCGCTGGGCTTCGGCGTTCGCGACTTCCTGGGCGGCTTCTTCATCCTGATCGAACACCAATTCCGCGTGGGCGACCAGATTGAGGTCGCCGGGGTGGTCGGACGCCTGGAGCGCTTTACCCTGCGGATGACGTCGGTGCGGGCGATCGACGGCACCCTTCACCACGTGCCCAATGGTCAGATGAAGCGAGTTGCAAACGCCTCGGCCGATTGGTCTCGGGCGCTCGTCGACATCCAGACGCCTGCGAGCGAGAGGGCGGCAGCCGTTTCCGCGGCGCTCGACGACGCCGGAGGCTCACTCCCGAAGGATCCTCAGATCCGGGAGTTCGTCGTGGAGCCGCCGAAGATCCTCGGCACCGAGGACCTGCGTGGGCCGAACGTGACGACCCGGGTCGCAATCGGGGTGATTCCGGGCAACCGGGTCACCGTCGCCCGGTCGTACCGACAACATGTGAAAGAGGCGTTCGAGCGCGCAGGGATCAGCCTCGAAAGCACCCAGACGCTGGTCATCGGGGCGAAGCAGGGGTCGGGACCGGCCGCCGCCGACGCCGAGGGGGACCTTACCCAGGCCCAGCCACCCATCCAGGGCCATTCAGCTGCGGCCGAGGGAGGTAGCGATGCGTCTCAGGATTAGCCGCGACGGACGCGAGACACTTCGCCTGACTGGGGAGATCGACCGGTCACCATCAGGAGCTCGAGGCTGCGCTGCGCGAGTCGGTGCGAAGGCATCGCCAGGTCCGCGTCGACCTATCCGAGCTGGCCTTCCTCGACGGGGCCGGGATGGGCGCGTTCCGGGCCGCAGCACGGCGGCTCGAGGGGCGCGGCAGGCTCGTCCTGACCTCCCCCCGGCCCGTGGTGGAGAAGATCTGCCGAGTGCCGGGGCTGCAGCGCCGACCGAACGTCGAGATCGTCCATTCGGCGGCTCATCGCGCCCGCTGATCGGCGCCGGGCGGGCCCCGCTCAGGCCAGAACGGGTGCCCGAAGGCCCAGCGTGTCGATCTTCGATGACAGCGACTCCGGCGAGAGGTCGAGGACGCTTGCCAGCGCCCGCAGGTCCTCGTGGCGAATCGTCAGCACCCGGCCGTTGAAGTCGCGGCGCTGCATCTGAACCATGTTGCAGTAGCGCTCGAGCACGGCCTTCTCCGGCGCCTGGCCCCCATCGACCTGGGAGAGGCGCTGGAGGTCGATCCGGATCTTCTCGGGGGTCCCTGCGCGCGGCAGCTCGAGGAGGGGCTCCTCGTCGGCGTCCCTCGGCAGGAGATGGTCGACGGGCACGGCGTAGAAGCGGGCGAGGCGCTGGAGACGGGGAACGGAGATGCTGCGCTCACCCCGCTCGTAGGCGCCGAGCACCGATGCCTTGAATTCCTTGCTCGACGCGGTCTCGACGTCGTGCAGGGAGAGGCCCTTTTGCAGGCGGACGTTGCGAAGTCGCTCGCCCACCCGTTGTGCGTACACCATGTGCCCCCCATTGGGCCCCGAGTCGCCCCCCAAGGGCGGCTGGGATCGTTCGCCGCGGCCGTCAGGACGCGATCTCTCGTCCTTCCGCCGAACGGTACCACGAAGCGTGTTCGTAGGAAACCCTTTTCCGGGCATGTTGGGCACGGACAGTGGCAGCAATCCCCCGGCCTCCGCGCATCGGACGGCCTACCCGACCGGGCCGGGGTGGCTACAGCCCCCCGGGCGGAGGATCAGCCCAACAGGCGGAAATGGTAGAGGACGATCGACGCCATGACGAGCGCCGCCGTCTCGGTCCGAAGGATCGCCTCCCCCAGGCTCACCGGCTCTGCGCCGGCGTCTTCGAACGCCGCCGCCTCCTCCGGCTCCAATCCACCCTCCGGGCCGACCACCACTGCGATCCCCGGCGGCAGATCGGCGGGGAGCGCGTCTCGCAGCCGCCGGTGGGCACGATCGTGTGCCACGAGCGCGGTGCCTGCGCCTCGCACGGTCGCGCACGCATCGGCGAGTCCCACCGGACCCGCGACGACCGCGAGCCGGCTGCGGCGGGCCTGCTTGGCCGCGTCGCGGGCAATCGTCTCCCACCGGTGCCGGGCAGACTCAGCCTTCGCCGGGTCCCATCGCGGGACGCTCCGCCCGGCGAGGAAGACGACGATCTCCGCCGCGCCGATCTCGACCAGCTTTTGCACCACGAGGTCGACCTTGGCGCCGCGTGCGAGCCCCTGCAGGACGGTCAGCCGGGGCCGCGGCGGCTCTACCCATCGCCGCGCCAGAACCTCGCCGGTGACCCGTCCGATCGTGACCGAGGTGATGCGAACGTCGAAGAGCGAGCCGGCGCCGTCTCCAACCGACATCCGATCACCCGGACGCGCCCGGCGGACCACCGTGAGGTGGCGGGCGTCGGGGCCCTCGATCGTGAGCTCGGATTCCTCGATCAGGCTGGGGTCGGTGAAGAAGTGCGGAGGATGCTCCCGAGTCACGAACGGAAGACCGAGCGGAGCTTGGCCATGATCCCCGACTCCTCCCCGACCTGCTCACCGCGGATCTCCGCCAGCCGCCGGACCAGCTTCTCCTCCTCGTCGCCGAGCTTCGTCGGGATCTCCACACCGACCTGGACAAGGAGGTCTCCCCGGCCGGGACGGCCCAGTCGGGGCACGCCCTTGCCGCGCACCTTGAGGACTGCCCCCGGCTGGGTGCCGGGGTGGACGGTGAGATCGACCGGCCCGTCGAGGGTCTCGATCTGGATCCGCGCCCCGAGCGCCGCCTGCGTCGCGGCGATGCTGACCCCGGCGATCAGATCGTCACCCCGGCGCTGGTAGCGCTCGTCCGGCCGCACGCGGACCGTGACGAACAGGTCGCCGGCTCCCCCGCCCCTGCTGCCGGCCTCCCCCCGGCCTGGAATCACGAAGCGCATCCCGTCCTCGATGCCGGCGGGGACCTCGATCGGCACCTCGTCGAGGCGTTCCAGGCGCCCCTCGCCGTTGCAGTCGCGGCACGGCGAGGTGATCTCCTCACCCGACCCGTGGCACTGCGGACATGTGAACGAGGTCATGAGGTTGCCGAAGATGCTGCGCTGGACCTGGCGGATCGCCCCGGACCCCCCACACCGGGTGCAGCGTGCCGGACTCGTTCCGGGCTCACAGCCCGACCCGGAGCAGCGCTCGCAACTCTGCAGGTTCGGGATCGTCACCGTCTTCGACGCGCCCTTCACCACCTCGTCGATGGTGACCTCGACCTCGAGGGCGAGGTCGCTCCCGCGGCTGGACGATGACGCCCGGGCGGAACGGACGTTTCCGAAGAGGTCTCCCCCGAACAGCGACGCGAACAGGTCGAAGGGGTCGAAGCCACCGACGGGCACCTTCGCCGAGCCGTAGAGGTCGTAGTCCCGGCGCCGGGCGGGGTCGGAGAGGACGCTGTAGGCCTCTGCGACCTCCTTGAACCTATGCTCGGCGTCGGGGTCCTCCTGGTTGGCGTCAGGGTGGTACCGACGGGCAAGTTGACGATATGCCTTCTTGATCTCCTCCTCGCCGGCGCTGCGTGCGACGCCCAGCACCTCGTAGTAGTCCCTTGCCATCGACGCCTCAGGCCCCCGCGGCGTCGAGCAGGCTCGAGAGCGAGCGAGCCACGGCCTCGACGGCCGAGATCGCGTGCGGATAATCCATCCGTGTGGGGCCGATGACGCCCAGCGTCCCCAGGCGGTCCGAGCTGACCTCATAGGGTGAGAAGACCACGCCGCACACCCGCATCTCCCGGATGGGGTTCTCCTCGCCGATGAACACGATCACGTTGCCGGCCTGGCGCGCGGCCTCGAGCAACGCCGAGAGCATGGGCGCCTTCTCGACCACGCCGACGACGTCGTGCGCGGCCTCGAGGTCGACGAGCTTGTCGCGGGCGAGGATGTTTGCGGTGCCGCCCCGGAAGATGCGTTCCACCGTGCACCGCCGGAGCACGTCCCCGATCTCGGCCGTGATAGCCACCCGCGCGAGATCGCTCTGGCTCGAACGCTGGAGCCTGGCGGGGACATCCTCGAACGCCACCCCGTCGAGCTCGGCCGAGAGCGCGCGCGCGGCGTCCTCGAGCGCCTCCTCGCTCTGCGGCTCCGGGAACTCGACCACCCCCTGCTCGACCACCCCCGTGTCGGCGATCAGGAGCAACGTGGCGTGGTGGTCGTCGCGGCGGACCAGCTCGAGGCGGCGCAGGCGGTTCCTGCGCGACGGCGGGGCCGCGACGACGGCGAGGGCCTCGGTGATCGTGGAGAGCACCTGCGACGTGGTCTCGAGTGAGTCCTCGAGGTCGTGGAAGTGAGAGCGAAAGGCCCCATCGATGGCCCGCCGGTCGCGCGCGCCCAGCTCCGGCCACTCGGGCACGGGCCAGTTGTCAACGAACCAGCGATAGCCGCGGGCGGTCGGGACCCGGCCGGCCGAGGTGTGGGGCTGCATCAGATACCCCTGCTCCTCGAGGACGGCCATGTCGTTGCGGATCGTTGCCGGGGAGACCTTCAGGCGGAAGCGTGCAGCGAGCGCTTTCGATCCCACGGGCTCCCCGCTGCGCACATGCTCGCGGACGATTGCTCGCAGGATCGCGGCCTTACGGTCGTCCAGCATGACGTGGGTCAATTTAGCACTCCCGTATGGCGAGTGCTAAGTTCTCGGAGTCCCGCCGAGACCGCCGCCCCCCTACCCGTCGATCAGCGCCCTGGCCACCCTGCCGGCGAGCAGGAAGCCTCGCGGGGCGAGCCGGACGCGGGTCGGGGTGATCTCCAAGAGTCCTTCGGCAGTGAGCTCCGTGAGGGCGCCGCCCCAGCGATCCAGTGGATCGCAGCCGTAGGCCCTTGCGAAGACGGCGCGATCGAGCCCGCCGGCGAGGCGCAGACCCAGGACCGCAGCATCCTCGGCCCGCTTGCCGGGATCGAGCTGCTCGCTTCCCTCCTCAACCGAGGGCGACCGGGCCGCGTAGCTGCGCGGCGACCGCAGGTTCCACCACCGGCGGCCGTTGCGATGCGAGTGGGCCCCGGCGCCGAACCCGAGGTAGTCCGCCCCCGCCCAGTAACCGACGTTGTGGCGGCACCACGAACCAGGCCGGGACCAGTTGGAGATCTCGTACCGCACCAGACCGGACGCATCGAGGAGGTCCTCGGCAAGCTCGTACTTGTCGGCCTGGTCGTCCTCGTCCGGGGGCCGCATGCGCCCGGAGTCGACCCACGAGCGCAGCGGCGTCCCCTCCTCGACGGTGAGGGCGTAGGCCGAGAGGTGATCGACCCCGGTCTCGAGAACGCCATCGAGCGAGCGCTGCCAGTCCTCGACGCCCTCGCCGGGCGTCCCGAAGATCAGGTCGGCGTTGACGTGGCGGAACCCCGCGGTGAGCGCGGCTCGAAGCGCCTCCAGCGCCCGGTCGGCCGAATGGACCCGGCCGAGGGCCGCCAGCACCGGCGGGGTCAGCGACTGGACCCCGATGCTCACGCGATTCACACCGGCCGCGAGCAAGGTGTCGAAGACGCTCGCGTCGACCGACTCGGGATTCGCCTCCACGGTAATCTCCGCGCCCGGGGCGACCGCGAAGGCACCCCGAAGCCCGGCAAGGATCCTGCCGAGCAGGGCGGGCGCGAGCTCTGTCGGCGTGCCTCCTCCCACAAAGATCGTGTCGACCCGGCCCCCATCCGCCGCCGCGGCGATCTCCCGCAAGAGCGCCTCGACGTACGGGCCCCGGACCTCCTCCATGCTGCTGTAGGCGTTGAAGTCGCAGTAGCCGCACCGGACGATGCAGAACGGGACGTGGACGTAGACGCCGCGCGGGCGCGGTTCCAGCGGAGCGGCGGGGAGCACGCTCGTGGGAACGAGCGCCGGCGCCGCGGCTCCCGGCATCACTTCTTCTCCTCCAGCTGCAGCGCCGCCATGAACGCTTCCTGCGGGATCTCCACCTGCCCGACCATCTTGAGGCGCCGCTTCCCGGCCTTCTGCTTCTCGAGCAGCTTCCGCTTCCGGGTGACGTCGCCCCCGTAGCACTTCGCCAGGACGTCCTTGCGGCGGGCCCGGATCGTCTCCCGGGCGATCACCCGGCTCCCGATGGCGGCCTGCACCGCCACGTCGAACATCTGCCGGGGGATGAGCTCGCGCAGGCGCTCCACCATCCGGCGCCCGTAGGCGTAGGCCTTGTCCTTGTGCACGATCGAGCTGAACGCGTCGACGGGCTGGCCGTGCAGCAGGATGTCGACCTTCACGAGGTCGCCCGGCACGTACCCCACCGGATCGTAGTCGAGCGAGCCGTAGCCGCGGGTGCGGCTCTTCAGCTGGTCGAAGAAGTCGACCATCATCTCGGCGAGCGGCAGGTGGTAGCGGAGCTCCACCCGCTCCTCGGACAGGTAGTGCATCTCCTTGAGCTCGCCGCGCCGCTCCTGGCACAGCTCCATCAGCGACCCGACGAAGCTCGACGGGGCGATGATCATCGCCGCCGTGGTCGGCTCACGGATCTCCCTGACCTCGCCGGGGTCGGGCATCTCGGCCGGGTTGTGAACCGAGATCACCTCGTTCTTCTCGGTCACGACCTCGTAGGCCACGCTCGGGACGGTGACGAGCAGCTCCAGGTCGAACTCGC
This sequence comes from Actinomycetota bacterium, assembly GCA_050693875.1. Taxonomy (GTDB): domain Bacteria; phylum Actinomycetota; class CADDZG01; order JAHWKV01; family JBOGWP01; genus JBOGWP01. The sequence goes on along the minus strand of JBOGWP010000108.1, from coordinate 942 downwards.
GCTCGAGCCGCTCGCGGACGATGTCCATATGCAGCAGGCCGAGGAAGCCGCACCGGAATCCGAATCCCAGGGCATGCGAGGTCTCCGGCTCGTAGACGAATGCGGCGTCGTTGAGCCGCAGCTTGTCGAGCGCGTCGCGAAGGTCGGTGTACTGATCGCCGTCGGTCGGATAGAGCCCCGCCCAGACCATGGGCTTCGGATCGCGGTAGCCGGGCAGCGGTGCGGGCGCCGACCGGTCGAGGCCGGTCACGGTGTCGCCCACCTTCGCCTGCCGGACGTTCTTCACTCCCGGGATGACGTAGCCGACGTCGCCGGCGACCAGCAGGTCCACGGGCCGCATCATCGGCGCGAAGATGCCGACTTCCTCGATCTCGCAGACCGTCCTTGTGGCCATCATCCGCACCTTCTCCCGGGCGCGCAGCGCACCCTCGACGACGCGGACGAAGGTCACCACCCCCCGGTAGTTGTCGTAGGTGGAGTCGAAGATGAGGGCGCGGGTGGGGGCGTCCACATCGCCGCTCGGCGGAGGGATCCGCCGCACCACCTCCTCGAGGAGGTCCACCACGCCCTCGCCGGACTTGCCGGAGACGCGTAGCACGGAGTCGGGCGAGACGCCGATCAGCCCCGACAGCTCCTTCGTCACCGCCTCGGGGTCGGCGGCGGGGAGGTCGATCTTGTTCACCGCCGGGATGATCTCGAGTCCGGCCTCGACCGCGAGGTACAGGTTGGCAAGGGTTTGCGCCTCGATCCCCTGGGCGGCATCGACCAGCAACACCACCCCGTCGCACGCCGCCAGCGACCGCGAGACCTCGTACGAGAAGTCGACGTGGCCGGGCGTGTCGATCAGGTTGAGCTCGTAGATGGTGCCGTCCTTCGACGGGTACTGGAGCCGGATGGCCTGCGCTTTGATCGTGATCCCTCGCTCGCGCTCCAGGTCCATCC
>JBOGWP010000107.1:0-1915 GCA_050693875.1 Actinomycetota bacterium | reverse complement strand
GGGTCCACAACGACGACCCCAAGCCTTTCGTGTGGACAGCCACGGCAGAGTCCATTCTGGAGAAGGTCAAGCGAGGGCGGGCGGCGCTAGCCCAAGTGTCTGGTCAATAGTGATTCACTACACTAGCGCAGCAGCGACTTGGCCGCGGCGACCGGACCGAACAGCGACGTGGGCTCCGGCGACGGCTCCGACGTTCCCTCCGGCGTCACGCTCGCCGAGGCCGTCGGAGACGGCTCGGGGGTCTCCGTCGGGGTGGGCTCGGGCGTGGGGGTGGGGGTGGGCGTGGGTTCGGGCGACGGCTCCACCGGCGGCGGCAGGGGGGTTGGTGCCGGCTCCGGCTCGGATGTGATCGGGACCTCGGTGGACGTTGCCCCGGTGCTGTCGGCCGGCGGCGCTGTGGGGTTGGCCGGCCGGTTCTCCCTCGCCGCGACACTCGTGCTGGTGCCGGGAGCGAGGTCTCGGTTCGAGCCCTCGGCCAACGCCGGCTTGGTGACGCCCGTCACGACCTCGTGGATCTTCTCGCCGACCTTCGCGGAGACCTCCGCTGCCGCCACGAGCGTCGGGCAGGCGCGGGCGGCTCCATCCGTGCCGCAGCCCGCGTCCTGCAGCACCACGTTGAATACCTTCGTCTGCTTCTGCGCTTGCTCCTGCACGCTGCGCAGCGGCCCCGTCGACTCCCCCCGGCCGCCGAGCTCGCTGATGACGCCATCGGCTGCGCGCTGGTGCGAGCGGAGGTTGTCGATCACTTGGTTCAGCTCCGGGCCGGATTTCTTTCCCTCCGCCAACAGCTCATCGATGTCGAGCAGTCGGCGCTTCATGATCTCGAGGTGCAGTGCCACTCGATCCGTCGGGTCGCGCTCGAGGACCAACTGGACCTTTTCGATCGAGAGCTTTGCGACGTAGAGCGGCTCTCCGGGACGGGCGTGGGCGGTGGATACGAACAGGGCGGGGACGGCCAGGATCGAGACCAGCGCAACCAGCGCGAGCGAGCGGGCCAGGCGGACTCTCCGGCCCCATTCGCGAGCCGGTTTGGTCGCCGGCTCCTCGTCGGTCACCAGCGTCAGCTGGGGCGCCCTCGCCACCTCCTCCAGGGTCGATACTCCGGCCGGCCGGCCCACGTCGGGGTGCAGCGCGGCAACCCTGCGGGTGGCCTGTCCCCAGAAGCCGCGCCAGCGATGCGCCCGCGCCGGTGGTGCGGCTTCGGCGGGGAGTACCGCCTCCTCGCTTGCGGCGCCGCGCAGCGCCTCCAGCATCTCGTCGATCGGCGCGTCCTTGCTCACCCAGGCCGACGCACCTGCGCGCATCGCATCGACCGCGCGGCTCCAGTCCTCGACGAGGCAGGTGAGGATCAGAAACCGAAGGTGCGGGTAGTCCTGATGAAGGGATGCGGCGAGCCGGATGCCGTCGCACTCGGTCAGGTTTTCGTCGAGGACGACAAGATCAGGGCGGAGCCGAGCGATGGCCTGCGAAGCTTCAGCGGCTGAGCCGACCGTCCCCAGTACGGAGATATCGGGCTCGGTCTCGAGCCGCGTGGCCAAAGCTTCGGCGAAGATTCGGTGGTCGTCGACGACCAGAAGCCGCACCGCCACGTGTCATCAACCTCTCTGCCGGCTGCTTCATGCGCGCGTCACGAGCATAGCGCAGGAATGAAGCCGCCAAAAAGGCCAAAAAAACTACGCTGATCGTCGCGCTCGCACGGCACGGGGGAGGCGACGGTCGGGGCACGAAATCCCAACGGGATCGATCATCGGGTCCACCTAGCCTGGGTTTCTCGTGCCCAGCGACGTGGGCACCCGAGTTGAGGAAGGAGGTGATGGATCAAGAACGAGCCCACGCACAAGCTCGTGTCCGCCAGCCGGTGGAAGTCCGGTCTGGGTAGCTGCCAGGAGGCCCAGTAGCAGGCTGCCGACGTCGG
>JBOGWP010000106.1:0-3058 GCA_050693875.1 Actinomycetota bacterium | reverse complement strand
GGGCCCACTGGGGCTGGAGCGAGATGCTGGCCCACGTCTCGCAGGCCGAGGATGTCTACCCCCTCGACGTCTACGGCTCGGGCACGCCGGGAGGCTGCTGCGGGCTCGATCTCGGGCGGGAGCTCTCCCCTGGCGACGTGGTCGAGCTGGAGGTGGAGGGCATCGGCGTGCTGCGCAACCGGATCGGATCACGGCCCCGCTGAGTGGGGGCTGGCGGGCAGGGCGTCGCCGACCTGGCGGGTAGGGTGGCAGCATGAAGCTCGGCTTCGCGCTGCCTGTCTCGGGGTCGTGGGCGAACCCAGAGAACTGCGTGCGGATCGCCCGGCTTGCGGAGGAGCGGGGCTACTCCTCGCTCTGGACCTTTCAGCGCCTTCTGTCCCCACTCGAGGGGGATGCTCCCGCGCTTCCTCCTCCGTACCACCGCGTGCACGACCCGCTGGCCATCCTCGCCTTCGTGGCCGGACACACGACGGCTGCCCGACTCGGCGTCGCGGTCGTGAACGTCCCCTACTACGCACCGATCGTGCTGGCGAAGATGCTGACGACGATCGACCACCTCTCCGGCGGGCGGTTGGACGCGGGACTGGGGATCGGTTGGCTGCCGCCGGAGTTGGCGTCGGTCGGCGCCCCGGCCGGGCGGCGCGGCGTACGGGCGGATGATTTCATCCGCTGCCTGAAGGCCATTTGGACCGAGGAGGTGGTCGAATACGAGGGGGCCTTCTACCGCGTGCCTCGATCTCGCGTCGAGCCGAAGCCGGTCCAAGAGCCGCATCCTCCCTTGTTGCTCGGCGGGGCGGCGGATCCGGCCCTGCGCCGCGCCGGGCGGATCGCCGACGGCTGGATCAGCAGCAGCCGGGCCGATCTCAGCCGGATCGGCGAGTCGATCGCGATCGTGCGGGCGGCCGCGCTGCGGGCGGGCCGCGATCCCGAGGCGCTGCGCTTTGTCTGCCGTGGCGTCGTCAAGGTCCGCACAGGCGAGCGCGCCCCGCTGGTCGGCTCCATCGACGACATCCACGCCGACCTCGCGCAGCTGGCGTCCCAGGGCGTCACCGAAACCTTCTTCGATCTCAATTTCGATCCCGAGATCGGGTCGCCGGATGCCGACCCGGCCGCGGCCGCGGGCCGGGCCGAGGAGGTTCTCGACGCTCTCGCCCCGGCGTGAGGGCATTCGGAATGCGAACGCATTGCGGTGATCCCTCGACGACCTCGTCCGGCTGCGGGTGATCGAACTCGGGGTACCGACGACCCCACGCGCGTGACCGCAGCGGGAAGGCGGGAAGCAAGTACGAGTTCGACGGGTTGGAACGATCATCGGAGCGTCGAAGGAGGGGGCAAATGAAGCTGGGAATCGGGCTGCCGAACACCCTCGCACACGAGCTGGATCGGGCGTTGCTCCTCGACTGGGCACGGCTCGCCGACGAGGCGGGCTTCTACGCCCTCGGCACCATCGACAAGCCCAACTACGATTCGTGGGACCCGTTGATGACGCTGGCCGCGGTCGCCGGCGTCACCGAGCGAAGCCTGCTGGCCACCACGATCCTCCAGCTCGCCAACCGGAACGAGGTGATCATCGCCAAGCAGGCGGCGGTGCTCGACCGGGTGTCGGAGGGGCGCTTGCTCCTCTGCGTGGCGATGGGCGGCCGCCGGGACGACTTCGAGGTCTGCGGAGTCCCGGTCGAGGGGCGCACCGCGCGCTTCGGGCGGCAGATCCCCCGCATGCGCGAGATCTGGGCGAATGCACAGGGTTCAGACTGGGAGCACGGTGTCCTGGGGCCCGCCCCGATTCAGAACCCTCTCCCGGTCGTGGTGGGCGCTCAGAGCGAGCGGGGACTGAAGCGTGCCATCGACCTGGGCGATGGGTTCCTCTTCGGTACCGCCGGCTCCCAGATGATGAGCCAGATGACGCCCATGATCCGACAGATGGCCGCGGCCGAGGGGAAGCACGATTTCACGATCGGCGGGCTGGCCTACGTCGGCGTTGGGGACAACCCGGCCGAGGCTCTGGACGAGGCCGCTCATCATGTGCTCCGGTACTACGGACAGTTGTGGATGCCGGCGGAGCAGCTCATCCATCACGGGCCGACCGAGGTCATCGCCGAGGCGGTGAAGGCGTACGAGGCGGCAGGACTCGACTATCTCCTGCTCATCCCGGAGATTCCCAGCCTGTCTCAGGTCGAGAAACTGGCGGAGGGCGTGTTGCCGGCATACCTATAGGGCGCCGCTCGGCTGACGTGCCCCCGCGTTCTTTCGCCTGGGCCTCTGCCAAGACCGAATCGCCAAATTGCGCAACGAATGTTGCTTCGCCTGGGCCACCCGCGGCCCGTAGGCGACTGGCGCCCCCTCGTCTTCTCCGGCACCGTGACGAACGGGCGAGGCAAGGTGGCGATCATTGGACTGTCCGGCGGCCCGAGGCATCCGGGCAGGGTCTTCACGGGGGGATTCGGTTCCAGTGGGAGCGGGTCGTCATCATCCTCACGGTTGTCGCCGCGATCGCCGTGGGGCTTGCGGCCAACTTGTACCTGCCCCTTCGTCATCCAAGACGATGCCCAGGGTCCAAACGTCCCTGCCCTTCTCGCGCCTGTCCTCACCCTCGCCGCCCTGTTCATCGCGATCGTGCCGTCTCAGTCCGCCTAGTCGTACGCGGCGGCCAAGACGGCCGCGGGGAAAGAGGCGAACATCGTCGATACCTTCTTCGAGACCACCGAGTACATCCCGGAGCCTCACCAGCAGGCCTTGCAGGCATCGGCAGTGTGCTACGCACGGGCCGTCGCCGGGCCGGAGTGGGAGGCGTTGGGGAGGGGTGAGACCTCGAGCGTGCCCTCCAACAGGACCGGCACCGGCCCGCACGGCTTCCGCGGCACGTTCCTGAAGATGGGCCCGAAGGCCGACCTGTTGGGCACGCTCACCGCGCTTGACGGCCAGCGCGGGGACGCGAGGCGCGACCGGCAAGCCCAGGCGAAGCCGTCGGTCCCCGCACCGATCTACGCATTCATGGCGTTCTGATCGGCTTGGCCATTGTCGGGCTGCTCTTCTCGGTGCCTCGCGCCGACAACGTCCC
>JBOGWP010000105.1:0-2090 GCA_050693875.1 Actinomycetota bacterium | reverse complement strand
GGAGGTTGTCCCGTAGTCCGTAGAAGTTGAGGGCGGTCCTCCGCCCCGTCCCCGCCACCTAGTGGTAGAGACGGGGTGGTCTGAACAGAAGGAGGACCGCCATGGGAAAGCGTAGTCGTCCGCGGATCGTCTCCAAGGATCACCTGGATCTCGAGGCGTTCCCAGAGCAGGTGCAGGTGGCCCTCGCCGAGGTCGCCGGCGCCGCTCGCGAGGGCGTGCTCGCGCTCTCGGTCGCCTGCGGCCTGCAGGTCGTGAACGAGCTGTTGGCCACCGACGTCGAGCGGATCTGCGGACCAAAGGGCAAGCACGACGCCGACCGGGCGGCCTACCGTCACGGGACCGAGCCCAGGCAGCTGCCGCTTGGGGGCGCGCTGGTCCACACGGTTCGTCCGCGGGCCAGGACCACCGGCGGCCGGGAGGTCACCCTGCCGGTCTGGGAGGCGTTCTCCTCCCGGGACCTGCTCTCTGAGATCGCGCTCGGCCGCATGCTGGCCGGCCTGTCGGCCCGCCGCTACCGGGCGGGCTCGGAGCCGGTCGGCGAGGTCGAGCTTCGGGGTACCTCTCGCTCGGCGATCTCCCGGCGCTTCCGCCGGGCGACGGAGGCAAGGCTCGCCGAGCTGTTCGGAAAGGACCTGTCGGGCCTGGATCTGCTGGCTGTGTTCATCGACGGCATGCACGTGGGTGAGCACCTGATCGTGGTCGCCCTCGGGGTCGATTCCGCTGGTCGCAAGCACCCACTGGGGCTGTGGGAGGGCACGACGGAGAACGCGGCGGTGTGCCGCGCGCTCGTTGGCAGTCTCGTCGATCGAGGCCTCCGATCCGACCGGGCCATGCTGTTCGTGACCGACGGCGGCAGGGCCATCGCCACGGTGATCCGGGAGACCTGGGGCGATCTCGCCCTCCACCAAAGGTGTCGCAACCACAAGCTCGAGAACATCACCGGACACCTGCCCGAGCGCGAGCGGACCTTCATCGCTCGGAAGGTCCGGGCGGCGTGGTCGATGAACGACGCCGCCGGGGCCGAGCGGGAGCTGCGAGGCATCGCCCGGCACTTGGAGTCCGCCCATCCCGGCGCCGCCGCCTCGATCTTGGAGGGCCTGGAGGAGACGCTCACCGTGACCCGGCTCGGGCTTCCGCCCTCGCTGTGCCGCACGTTCAAGACCACGAACCCGATCGAGTCGATGATCTCGATCGCCCGCGACGCGACCCGCAACGTGAAGCGCTGGCGCAATGGGAAGATGGCCCTTCGGTGGATCGCCGCCGGCATGCTAGAAGCCGAGCGCCAGTTCCGAAAGGTCGACGGGCACCGGGACCTGCACGTGCTCAAGCGTGCGCTCGAGCGTCATCAGGGGGTGATAGAAGGAACGAAGAAGGTCGCGTAGGAGCTGTCGGGTGGACCGCCCGAAGTTCTACGACGATCGGGACATCCTCCTCGAAAGGAGACCACGTGACACCGATCCCGCCGTCATCGTCCCTGCCGGAGACCGACCTCGCTCGGATCGACCGGTGGATCAAGCAGGAGAACGAGAAGATCCCGCCTCACGCTCGTGACGAGGTTCGCATCGAAGTCGACGTCGATGAGCGGTCCGTAACGATCCTCGAATGTCGGCCGCCATGGGATCCCGGGCGGATTGGACCGGAGTGGACCCGCTCTCCGGTGGCCCGGCTTCGATACACGCGCTCGCGGCGGGAATGGGCCCTGTACTGGCCGGATCGGCATTCGAGGTTCCACGTCTACGAGCTCATCCAATCGACGGCCGACGTTGGAGCTCTCCTTGAGGAGGTCGACCGGGACCCGACGTCGATCTTCTGGGGATGATCAATCGTCTGCCATAGCGGGCGAGTCGGCGCAGCTGATCGAGGATCTGGCAGGAACACTCCCGAACGCATGGGCGCGATGCTACGAGGCCGGCGGGTGGGCCCCGGGAAGTCCTTGCTCGGCAGCGTAGGCATCGAGACGCTCCGCCAGCTCCTTCGGGCGGCTGAGGGCCGGCGTATGCCCACCATCGATCTCGTCCGGCGTGATGCCGAGACGCTCGCGTCCCACCCGGCGAAGGAAGGGAGCCGGGAACAGCCGGTCGTCGCGACAG
>JBOGWP010000104.1:0-3421 GCA_050693875.1 Actinomycetota bacterium | reverse complement strand
GCAAGCTTACGATGGCCCGGAGTCGGTCGCCGCCTTGGCCGGGATGAGCCCTGTGACCAAGAAGTCGGGCAAGTACAAGGCGGTGCAGTTCCGCTGGGCCTGCAACAAGCGCTTCCGCGAAGCCATGACGGGCTTCGCCGACAACTCGCGGCACGGGAGCGCGTGGGCGGCCGACGTGTATCGCCGGGCCCGAGCCCGAGGCGCCGATCACCCCCACGCCATCCGGATCCTCGGTCGCGCCTGGATCCGCGTGATCTGGCGGTGCTGGATCGACGGGATCCCCTACGACCCAGTCAACCATGGAGCGGCCAGAGCTCTCGACGGGAAGGACGGGAAGGAGAACGACCAAGAGGAAATCGCGGTGTAGGAGGTTGACACAGAGGGTGTCTGAGGTCGCTCGCTAAGCCTAGCCGTAGGATTGCCGCCCGATCGAGGCGGTCATCTTCGACCTCGACGGCGTGCTCGTCGAGACCGAGGAGCTCTGGAACGCCGTGCGGGAGCGGCTCGCCACCGAGCGCGGGGCCGATGGCATGCGAACGCGGCCACCGACATGATGGGCATGAGCTCGCAAGAGTGGTCGCGCTACATGCGCGACGAGATCGGCCTCCCGATGACCCCGGAGGAGATCTCGGACGAGGTGGTCGCACGGATCTCGGCCCGGTACCGCGAGGACCTGCCACTCATTCCCGGTGCGGTCGAGGCCGTACGACGGATGGCAGCGGTGTGGCCGCTCGGTCTCGCCTCGTCGGCGAACCGCGCCCTCACCGACCTATTCCTGGAGCTCTCCGAACTCGCGGATGCGTTCGAGACCGTGCACTCCTCCGAGGAGGTGGGCCGCGGCAAGCCCGCACCCGACGTCTATCTCGCCGCCGCCGAGGGCCTGGGCGTGGATCCGAGGCGGTGCGCTGCGGTCGAGGATCCGGCAACGGGATTCGCGCGGCGACCAGCGCGGGGATGCGCGTGATCGCCCTCCCCAATCGCACCTTCCCCCCCGGACCCCGGCCTGCTCGGGCACGCCCACGCACAGATCTCGTCGCTCGACGAGCTCACCCCCGAGCTTGTCGCGGGAGAGACGTAAAGGGCGTCGTTCGCGCAACCGCCTTCCGCGCCGCCCCCAGGTAGCATGCTGCGATGTCCCGGCACCGCGGCTATCTCGCCCTGCTGCGCCGAAACCGCAATTTCCGGCTGCTCTTAACCGGCCAACTGATCTCGTTCGGCGGCGACTGGTTCTCGACCGTCGCCCTGCTCGGCCTGGTCATCGAGCTGACCGGGTCGGAGCTGCTCGCCGCGCTCGTGCTCACCGCCTCCAGACTGCCCTTCTTCCTTCTGTCGCCGATCGGCGGCGTCGTGGCCGACCGGCTCAACCGCAAGCGCCTGATGATCGCCGCCGACCTGATCCGTGCGGCGATCGCACTCGGCCTGCTGGCGGTCCGATCGGAGCAGACGGTGTGGCTGGGGCTGGTCTCGGTCGCCGGGCTGACCGCGTTCAGCGCACTCTTCACGCCGGCGTCGCAGGCAGCGCTGCCGAACCTCGTATCGGACGACGACCTGCCCGCAGCAAACGTGCTGATGGGCAGCGCCTTCGGGACGATGCTCGCGGTGGGCTCGGCCCTCGGCGGGCTGGTCGCCGCCACGCTCGGGCGCGATACCGCGTTCGTCATCAACGCGGTCTCGTTCCTCGTCTCGGCGGCCCTCGTCCTGGCAATCCGCGCCCCCTTCGAGGAGGGGCGAGGACAGGCGGCGCGCGCCAACCCGCTGCACGATCTCCGCGAGGGCTTCGCGTACGCTCGATCGGATCGCCGCATTCTGGCCCTGCTCGCGACCAAGGGCGGCTTCGGCCTCGGGGGCGGCGTGATCGCGCTTCTCTCGATCTTCGCCGTCACCGTCTACCGGGCCGGCGACCTCGGGATCGGCCTGCTTTTCGCCGCCCGGGGGCTGGGGGCGTTGCTCGGCCCCATCGGTGCCGGCGCCTACGTGCGCGACAGCCAGCGCCGGATGTTCCTCGCGATCGGTGCCTCGATGGGGCTCTTCGGCCTCGCCTATCTCGTCTTCCCCCGCATGCCGTCGCTCTGGCTGGCGGCGCCGGTCGTCACGCTCGCCCATCTTGGGGGCGGGGCGCAGTGGGTGCTGTCGAGCTACGGCCTCCAGCGACTCACGCCCGACCGGGTCAGGGGACGGATCTTGTCCTTCGACTTCGGGATCGTCACCCTGACCATCTCGCTCAGTCAGATCGTCGCCGGGCGGGCGGCCGAGGTGATCGATCCCCGGACGGTGATGGTCGGGTTGGGGCTCGTTTCACTCGCCTACGCCGCGGTGTGGACGCTCGCCACGCGGTCGATCTGGGCCGGGCCGTCGCCGCCGGGGCTCGGAGCGGAACGCCCCGCGGCAGAGGAGGTTCCCGAGGCGACGGTCGCACGCGAGGGCTGACGTCGGCGGCGCATCAGCCGGAGAAGTAGGCGGTCCAGTCGCCATCGATCGTGATGAGTGCCCTGTACCCCGCATACCGCCCCGCCGCCCTCCAACCCTCCACCTCGTTCGGCGGATAGATGCTCTTCGCAGCGTCCCAATCGGAGTCGGCAGGAAGGCTGCTCGCCGCGGAGGGCCAGATGTGCACGACCTGCTCGACTTCGGGGCCCGGCTGTCCCAGGGCGGCCGGGGCGTTCAGCACCTTGACCAACGTGGCCAGCACGGGCTCGCCTGCCGCCTCGCGGCGGAGCCAGAACGTGGCCGGCGGGGTGGTGTCGGCTGCGTTCGACGACACCTGAAACTTGTCGTCTGGCTTGAGGGCCAACTGGGCCAGCGCATTGAAGTCGCACGCCACCGCCGCACGGACGATCTCCTTGCGAAGCGCCAAGACCTCCGGCTTGAGAAGCGGCTGGTCGGCCACGTCCGCCGAGAGGCCGTTCGCCGAGCAGGGTCCGGAGAGGGTCGGCGGGGGCCCTTCAGGCTCTTGCGTGGCCGTGGGGCTTGCCGTGGGCGATGGAGAGAGTGTCGCGCTCGGGGGAGGCTGTTGGGTGCATCCTGCGACAGCGAGCAGCGTCAGGCACAGGGCTGCCGCCCAGCTTCTCGGTCTCACTCGTCCGGCTTCTCGCACGTCCACGCCCCCAGGCATGGGATCAAACGATGATTCAACCAGGGTGGCGGGAGATTCGCCGACGCCGGAGGGAATGGGTGCCACCCAAAGGACAAATCGTGCCATCCGTCGGCACCGCGCAGCACCGGTACGGCGTCGCGGGAAGTCCGCTCGAACCCTGCCCACCACCCCCCCACCTGCGTCGGGCCACCGCCCCCTGTGGTGTGTCTGACTCAACGCCACACTCCGGCCGTGAATTAGTCCACATCTGGGGACCCCGGCGGTTGCGGTTGGCGGTGCTTGCGATGGTAGTTGATCCGCCTGGCCCGGGCGGCAACCAGGCCGTCT
>JBOGWP010000103.1:0-24010 GCA_050693875.1 Actinomycetota bacterium | reverse complement strand
CGGCTCGGCAGGCTCGAACAACGCCGCAGCCACCGGCCCCGGCGGATATACCGGAAGCTCGGGTGCCACCGGTGACAACAACGCCCTGGTGCTGTGCATCATCGTCTTCGACTGTGACCCGGCGGTGCTCTCGGGAGGCTCCGGCAACACCGGCGCCTCCTACTCCGGCAACGCCACCAACAACTCGGCCACCGCAGGCGGCAACTCCGGCCCCACCGGCGCCACCGGCGCAGCGAACTCTGGAGCGGCCACCAATGCCGCCGCCAGCTCCGGCGACTCGGGAGCGGGATCGCTGTCGTCCTCGGGCAACGGAGGCCCCGGTGGATCCACCCTCGCAGGCTCGCTTGCCGGCGCCGCGGGAGGCAACAGCGGATCCGCCACCTCGGGAGCAGGAACCCTGGCCTAGCCCCGAGGTCGGCGCCGCTCCCTTCGATGATGCGTTTGTTAACCATCGTGGAGTGGAGGTGGCGCCGTTGACAAATGACGGTATAGTCTCAGAAAGTGCCGTAGTAGCACTTGTGCGCTTTCCGGAGGCTGCCGATGGCCGGAGTGTCTCTCGCAAGGTCCGTCGCAAGGTCCCTTTCCGACCGTCCAGTGATTTCCCGATGAGCGCCAGACCGTCGAGACGCTCCTCTGAGGAGGCTCCGGACGCTTCCCTTCGGGGAAGGGGGTCGGCCGGCGGCCGGCGGAACCGTGGAAGCGTTCCGGCCATCACCGCTGCACCCCCGCCCCCACAGCTGACCGAGCCGCCCCAGTCCGCCGACGGCGGCCGTCGATGGGTGACGCTGCGTGAGGGCGCCGAGGGGGCCGGGGTCAGCGTCGCCGCCATCCGCAAGTGGTACCGCGCGGGACTGGTGGCGTCGAGGATGGAGCCCGGGCCCTACGGACCACAGCGCATGGTCGACATCGACGAGCTCCTCGAGCGGGCGACCGCCCGGCGCGACCGTCCCGCCTCGCCGCAGCAGACCGCCGGTGTTTTCGTGCCCTCGGAGTCATGGACGGGGATGCTCGATCAGCTCGGCAACCTCTACGAGCTGGCCAAGTCCCTGTCCGAGGTGCGGGAACGGGCGGCGAAGGCCGAGGCCGAGGGCGAGTTCCTGCGGAGCCGGGCTGCCGAGCTCGAGGAGCAGTTGAGGCGGCTCTCCACGGAGATCACCGGCGAACGGGCTCGGACGGCCAAGGCGGTCGCCGCCGCGGAGGAGATGAAGCGGCATCAGACCGAGCTGCGCGAACGGCTCGACCGACTGGCGGTCCAGCTCGAGGAGGAGCGGCAGCGGACGGGTGAGGCCCAGTCGGTGGTCGAGGAGCTCCAGTCGGAGATCCGTGTGTCCCAGATGCCCCGGCGCCGCTGGAGCCGCGGTCGCAACCAATCGCCGCTGCCCTTCGCCGAGGACTGACCACCGAACGACGCAGCGCCTCGCCCATCATCCCGCAGCCAACTGGATGTCGAGGCGCGCCTCACCGGTTCCGACATCGGCTGGATCGGCGCGCAGGCGCAGGGAGGTACGGAGTGCCCCACCCCGGTGGGCCGCCGGAGCGATCGTCAGCAGGAGCGACTGCCCCGGTTCGAATGTTCCCAGGTCGCACGTGAATGTGGAGCCATCGGTCGTGCACGCGGCTCGCGAAACGGTGGCCCCATCCCCTGCCTCGCCTGTGAGCACGACGCCGCGGACCCGGTTCGCGCCGGTATTCGCGACGACCACCTCGATGGTTGCGCGGGCACGGTCCCCCTCCCCGGTCATGACGAGCGGGCCGACCTGCACCCGCTGCTGCGAGCGCGACGAGCCGGACGCCGAGGATGGGGAGGCGGCGGGGCTGGAGGCGAGGCCGGTCGCGGGCTCGCCGGAGGGGGTCGGAGCCGGCGAGCTTCGATCGACACTCCTCGGGCACGCCGGGAGTGCGGCGAGCAGCAGGAGCGCCGCCCAGGATCGCCACGAACGAGGCGGGCGCGATGCGATGCGGTTCACGCGGATCTCCTGAGGAGGCGGCCGCGGCCGAGACTATCGCTGCGCGGGTCGAGCCGGCACGCGGGGACGCCGCCGAACCCGGAGGCCGATCCAGCCGAGGAAGGAGGGTGCTCGTCGCGCGCCCGCTGAGTGCGGGAGCAGCACGCGGAACGACGCTCCCCCGAACGCCCGATCCTCGACCCATACCCGGCCCCCGTTCGCCTGCGCCAGCAATGCCACGACGAACAGGCGCAGGCATCCTCCCGGGCGATCGTCCTTGCCGATGCCGTCGAAGAGGCACGGCTTCTCATCGTCGGCGATCGATTCTGTGGTCTCGACTGCGATCATCGCCCCGGCGTGCTCGGCCGCGACTCGAACCCAGATCGGCGTTCCCTGCGGAGATCGCGCGGCAGCTTCCCAGGCGAGGTTGTGCACGATGCGCCCGATGTCGCCGGGGTGGGCCTCGATCCTGACCGGGGCGGTTTCGACGTGGATGCGGAGACCGTCGCAGCGAAGGCGCAGGCAGGCATCGGCGGCGACGTGCTCGAGATCGATCGGGGCCCGCGGCGCGATTCGGCGCGGATACCACATCATGTCGATGCAGACGTCGAGGTCGTCGAGGGCCTGGGCGGCCCGGCGTGCCGCGGTGAGGGGCTCCGGGGCGATTGCGACCGCTCCGGCCGCCGGCGGTCCGAGGTCGCGGGTCGTCTCGACGATGGCGTCGAGCGCCGGACGCACGTCGCGAAGAAGGCCCTGCCGCACCACCTCCCGGGCCGCGTCGCGGCGCGCAAGCCCGCGGGCAAGCGATCGCTCGCGGGCCACGAGGGCAACGAGCGCGACGACGATGACCGCGGCAAGCAGGGTCATCACGAGTCCAGTGGCCTGGGCCTTTCTCGAGCGGGCTCTCCACTCGCGCGTATCGGCTCGGACGGGGGGCGTCCCGAGTCCCCCATTGGGGGTACGCGCGTCGAGTCGCAGGAAGCTGCCGCGGCGCCCGTTCCCGACTGCTGCTCCTGCCCCGGGGTGGTGAGCTCCGGCGAGACACCCGGTGACCTCGCGCCCCGGCTCGGACACCCCCTCCTTGCTTCCCACGCGAGGTGTCGGGGGCAGGGTGCCTGCGCGGCCCCCGGGGTGCGGTCAGGGGGCGAGCAGCGGAACGAGCGGAAGGTAGGCGTCCGGTCTGCGGTTGTCGTCGAGCGGGATCACGATCACCTCACAGCCCGCTGCCCATGCGGCCGCGAGCGCGAGGTCGTTGCTGTCCATGGTGGTGATCGTCGGAATCCCGGCGTTGATGGCCGCGCCGGCGAACCCATGATCGGCGACGACGAGGTCGGGACGCGGCGTCTCCGCAAGCATCTGCTGCATTGCCCAGGGAGCGTGCGTGTGCAGGAGGTTGGCACCGTCGGTGAGGACGGCGACGCCCCCGACGTAGCGGATGCGCCGCCGCTCGCCGTCGCCCCCAAGCCGCTCGTCGTCGAGGGGTCGCAGCACCCGTGCTCCGGCCGCCTCGAGCCGCAGGGCAAGCTGCATGAGCAGCGAGATCATGCCGGTCGGATGTCCCGTGCCGAGCAGCACCCTCGCGCCGGCGCCGGCGGCCTCACGCAGTCGTGCCGCCGCGGCGCCGACTCCCGCCAGGGTTGCCTCCGGATCGATGAACTCCTCGCCCGGCGTCCCCGCGCCGGTGAGCTGCGCCGCTGCGGCGAGCACCTGGTCCGCGGCCATGGGCTCGAGGTTCGAGAGTCCGAAGACCGCGCCGCGATCCTCGGCCACGAGCTGGGCCGCCCGCTCGTTGTCTGCGCGCGCGTGCGATCGGTGGGGGCCGGCAACGCCGGCCTCGACCAGCAGTCGGATGACCTCCTCCCGCGATGGGATGCGCACGCCCCTGGTATACCCCGGGCCGGCCCCGATGGCCTCTGGGGTAGATCGCGCGCCGTCAGACGCCCGCGGGGCGAGCGCCGGCCCGACCCAGGTCGAAGCTGACGGGCACCCCTCCCAGGAAGCTCGTGTCGAACACCAGCCGGAGCGGAGCGGCCTCGCTGGGGACGAGGAAGGCCACCCATCCCCGGCTGGTCTCGCCGGCGAACAGCTTTCCTTCCGGGAACTTGGGCTCGGGGCTCCACGGCGACGTCTCGAACTGGTGATTCGCCCCGTCCTTGAGCTGGAACTGGCTGTCCGTCGAGACGAGACGGGCGCTCCGGCCGGCGTTCGTAAGCCGGAAGTCCACGGCCACGATCCGCTTCCCGGCGAGCTGGGCGTTCTTCAGCCCGCCCCCCTCGGGCGTCTGGAAATCGCCGTCGACCCTGACCACGGTCGCCTGCAGATCGTTCACCTCGACGGTCTGTCCGACCCGAGCAGGCGACCTGAGGCCCGGCGAGCCGCAGCCGAAGGCAATCAGCAGAACGATCGGGACCAGGAGCCAGCCGCGGGCATGCATCTCATCCCCCTCTGTTGTCGGAGGCCCTCGGTGACGCGTGGAGGAAGCGCCGACGCTCCAAGAATGGTACGGGCCGGTGGACCGGCCGTCACGAAGGTCGCAGGGTTATTCAGGGATGACCCAGATGTTGTCGGCGAGCGAGGCCCCCAGAGAGGCGTGCTCGCCGTCGACGGTCAGCCCGAGCGTGCCGTCGGGTCCGACGGAGATCACCGTGATTCGCGCTCCCGGCATCAGCCGGTGCCGTTCGAAGTATTCGAGCACCCGGTCGACCAGCTCGACGTCCTCGGTGAGCAACGTCAGGACGCCGGTCTCGCCGTGCTTGAGCTCGGTGAGCGGGGTGAGCCGAGAACGGTCGTAGGGGGGGTCGAGCCCCGGGATCGGGTTGCCGTGCGGGCAGGTCCGTGCGCCGGTCTTGGCAAGGATCCGCTCCTCCACCTCGGGGGAGATGACATGCTCCCATGCCTCCGCCTCGTGATGGGCACGGTGCCAGGGGATCTCGAGGATGTCGGTGAGCAGGCGCTCTGCCAGACGGTGGCGTCGCACGAGCGGCGCGGCGGTTTCGCGGCCGACCTGCGTGAGGCGGATGTCCCGCCCGTCGATCTCGATCAGCCCGTCCTTGTCGAGGCGGCGGACGTGCTCCGAGACGGTTGCGGCCGAAACCCCCAGCCGCCTCGCGATCCTGGCCTGAGCGATGCGGGCGCCCTCTTCCTCCATCTCGAAGATGGACTCGAGGTACGCGCGGGCACCCTGGGGAAGCTCGAGGGCCACGGCGACCTTTCTCCCGGCCTTCTCATCGTCCGACATGCGCCCGGCCGCGGCCGGCGCGTCGCTACTATAGTGCCGGAGTGGCCCCCTCCTCGAAGGCCAATCCGGCCCGGATCCTCCTCCTCGACGGGCACTCGCTCGCCTTCCGTGCCTTCTTCGCGCTCCTCGAGGCGGATCTGCGCACCACCTCCGGCCAGGCGACGAACGCGGTCTACGGCTTCACCAGCATGCTGATCAAAGCGCTCCAGGAGCACAAGACCAGGTACCTGGTGGTGGTGTTCGACCGAGGCCGCCCCGTCGAGCGACTCGAGATCCGCCCGGAGTACAAGGCGCAGCGGACCACGCCTCCCGACGAGTTCACCCAGCAGATGGGGCTGATACGCGAGGTCCTGAAGGTGCTCAGAGTGCCGGTGGTCGAGGTGGACAACACCGAGGCCGACGACCTCATCGGCGTGCTCGCCGAGCGATTTGGCGCCCGTGGGCACGACGTCACGATCGTGACCGCCGACCGTGACTTCTTCCAGAGCGTTGGCCCCCGTATCAAGGTCCTGATGAACCGCCGCGGCATCTCGGACACCGTGCTGTACGACGAGGCCGCGGTGCGCCAGCGCTACGGCTTCGGGCCGGAGCGGTACCTCGACTATGCGGCGCTGCGCGGCGACCCCTCCGACAACATCCCCGGGGTCCCCGGCGTGGGCGAGAAGACCGCGGCCAGGCTCGTACAGACGCATGCCACGCTCGAGGAGGTCTTCGAGCACCTCGACGAGCTTCCGGGGCGCGCCCGGGAGGCGCTGCGGCCCCAGCGGGAGCGCCTCCTCGAGAACAGGGACTTCTTCCGTCTCCGGACGCCCGACGAGCTGGAGGCGCTCGGCGTGCCGGTGGGGCAGCTCCCGGATTCGCTCGAGGAGCTGCGGATGGGGGAGTGGGACCTGGCCGAGATCCGCCGCCTCTTCGACGCGCTGGAATTCCGCACGCTGTTCGATCGCGCCTCCGAGATGGTGGACGCGCCCCCGCCTGCCGAAGGGGGCTTCGAGGTCTCCACCCGCGAGGCCTCGTCGCCGGAGGAGCTCGACGACCTGGTGGCCGAGCTGGTGGGCGGGCCGGCGGTCACGCTGGCCTACGTCGGCGACCGCCGGCATCCGAGGGAGGCACCGGATGCGCTCGGCTTCGCGCTGCCCGGATCCTCGTGGGTCGTGCCGGTGGGAGACGATCGCGTCGCGGCCGCGGCCGCCGCGCTCGGGCCGGTGCTCGAGCGAGCGAAGCTCGTCACGCACGGATCGAAGGATGCCCTCCTGCGGCTCGAGGCCATCGGTCTTCGCCCGGAGGGGGTGGCTATGGACACCGAGGTCGCCGCGTACCTCATCGATCCCGCCCGCGGCTCGTACCCCCTCGACGAGCTCACTCGCCGCTACCTGTCGCGCGAGCTGCGGCTCGAGCAGCGAGAGGTGCCCGAGGGGCAGGGCATGCTCCCCCTCGAAGCCGCGCCGGAGGAGCCCGAGAGAACCCTCGGCATCGAGGCGGCCGCGATCGGCGAGCTCGCCCCGGTCCTGGAGAAGGAGCTTCGCGAGCGAGGGGCCTGGGATCTGTTCGTCGACCTGGAGCTGCCGCTGGCCGGGGTCCTCGCCACGATGGAGCGTGCCGGCGTGCGCATCGACGTCGACTACCTCGCTGCGATGGCGAGCGCGCTCGACGGCGAGCTCGCCAATCTCGAGGCGAGCATTTACGACCTGGCCGGAGAGCCTTTCAACATCAACTCGCCGCCCCAGCTGCGAAAGGTGCTGTACGAACGCCTGGGGCTGAAGCCATCCAAGCGCACGAAGACGGGATTCTCGACCGATGCCAGCGTCCTCGAGTCGCTGCGCGACCAGCACCCCGTCGTCGACACGATCCTCCGCTACCGCGAGCGCGCCAAGCTGAAGTCGACCTACATCGACGCGCTGCCGCGCCTGGTCGATTCACGGACCGGGCGCCTGCACTGCCGGTTCAACCAGACCGTCGCCTCGACGGGACGGCTGTCGTCCGACTCCCCCAACCTGCAGAACATCCCGATCCGAACCGAGGAGGGGCGTCAGATCCGCCGCGCGTTCATACCGGAGGACGGCTACCTTCTCCTCGTCGCCGACTACTCGCAGATCGAGCTGCGAGTGCTGGCGCACCTCTCCGGCGACGGCGAGCTCATGGCGGCGTTCGAGCGCGGCGAGGACATCCACCGGCGTTCGATCGCGAAGGCGCTTGGCATCCCCGAGGAGCAGGTCACGTCCGAGCTGCGCGGCATCGGGAAGATGGTCTCCTACGGGGTCACCTATGGGATGGGTCCGTTCGGCCTGGCGCAGCGGCTGCACATCCCCATCGATCAGGCGCGCACCTACATCAACGGCTTCTTCGAGCTGTACCCTCGGGTGCGCGAATACCTCGACCTGGTGGTCGCCCGGGCGGCCGAGGAGGGCTTCACCACGACGCTGCTCGGCCGCCGGAGGTACCTCCCCGAGCTCCAGGCACGCAACCCGAGGGTGAGGAGCCTGGGCGAGCGGATGGCGCTGAACGCGCCGATCCAGGGGTCCGCTGCCGACATCCTCAAGCTGGCCATGGTGCGAGTGGCCTCGGCGCTGCTTGGAACCCTGGCGCGCATGGTCCTGACCGTCCACGACGAGCTGGTCTTCGAGGTTCCGGAGGGCGAGGTGGCCGACCACGCCGAGGTCATCCGGGCGCAGATGGAGGGCGCGGTCGAGCTCCGGGTGCCGCTCGAGGTCGACCTGGCCTGGGGCCCGAACTGGGCCGAGGCGAAGGGCTGAGCCCCGCCCGTGGCGGCGAGGCGCGAAGCGCGCCGGGTGCTACTGCGCCGAGACCTTCCAGCGCGATCGGCTGGGGAACGGCACAGGCCAGCCCCAATACAGGACGAAAGCGCTCTCGTCGCCATCCCAGCGTTCGGAGGGGAAGGACGTTCCCTTGACCGCGCGGCGCATGAAGTGGAGAGCCTCCTTGAGCAGATCGTCGGAGAGGTCGTCGTCGGGGAGCATCTCGCCGTATACCGCGAGGCTGCCGGGGAACCAACCCTCGGCTCCGCGGCGACGGTAGTTGTGCTTGACGACGATGGTTCCGCGCCCGCGCAACAAGGGCCACTCCTTCACGAGCGTCGGTATCACCTGGGCGTGGAAGTACCGGTTGATTCGATCCTCGAGGGCGATTGACTCCCGGTTTGGCCGGGGGGCCGTGCGGGCGAGGACCCCCACGCCCTTGAACGGAGTTCCGACCCCACATCGCCCCGAGGCGGTGCAGCTTCTCCCCGTCGAGTCGGCCTCGACCTTACAGCTGCTGAAGCCGGCTCTGACATCGACGCACGCCTGAGTCCCCTGGCACGTGTAACAGGGGACGCCTCCTCCTCCCGGCTGCTGGATGATCACCGCATCACCCTCCTCCCGCGACGGCGTCGTCCACTCACCAATGCATCCGGAGGGGCGCCGTCTGGCCCCGCGGTGCGTGGCCTGGCCCGACAATGCCCAGCCGGCAGTCCGCGCGCAAGACCCGTGACCGGAGTGCTGGCATCCCGAGTGGATTGGGGGGTCAGCACCCTTTCGGCGTTGGGTGCCGGCTCGTAGAATTGCGGGAGTCAACTTGTGAGCTCTTGGGGCGAACGGATGGCGGAGGCGGGGGTTCAGGGAACGGCGGCTCAGGCCGCCGGGCCTGCGACGGGCCACTGGGGTGAGGCCCAGGTCGAGCTCCTGAAGGACTGGCGGCAGCGTTCGGCGGCCGCGTCCGAGTCTCACTACCGCCTGGCCACCGTGCTGCGGAGGAAGAACCTCTCCCTGGGCGTACCGGCGGCGGTGTTTGCTGCCATCGTCGGAACCAGCCTCTTCGCGACCCTGCAGGAGACCAGCCAGATTTCCAACACCTTCCGGGTGGTCATCGGCTCGGTGAGCGTCCTCGCCGCGATCCTGGCGGGCCTCCAGACGTTTCTCCGGTTCGGCGAGCGGGCCGAGAAGCACGTGGTCGCCGCCGACTGGTACGCCGCGATCCGGCGCGACATCGACGAGGTGGTGGCGCTTCCGGCCTCCGCAAGGGGCGAGCCGAGGGACGCTCTCGACCGCGTCCGCAAGGAGATGAGCAAGGTGGGGCAGCAGTCGCCCGAGATCCCCAGCAGCCTCTGGGAGAGGGTCGCCCGGAGATATCACGTTCCGCTCGGTCCCCTCGGGGCACCGATCCCTCCCCCGTGAACGCCCGCCACGACGTACGCTGTTCGTAGCCACGCGCCTGCGGGCGCGTTTGTTGGCGGGGATGGGGCCGATGATGGAAGCAACGGAGATCGCGGCATGCGAGCAGTGCGGGCGACGCAACCGGATCCCGGCCGCCGCCGCCGGCAAGCCGGCGTGCGGCAGCTGCAAGGCGCCGCTGCCGTGGATCGTGTCGGCGGACGACGACACCTACCGGGACGTCGTAGAGGCCGCGAAGCTTCCCGTGCTCCTCGACTTGTGGGCACCGTGGTGCGGCCCCTGCCGCATGGTGAGCCCGATCCTCGAACGACTGGCGCATCGGTACGCCGGCAGGGTGAAGCTCGTGAAGGTCAACGTCGACGAAGCCGTGCGGGTCGGCCGACGCTTCGCCGTTCGGGGGATTCCGACGCTCGTCATCCTCGACGGCGGGAAGGTCCTGGCTCGGGAGACGGGGGCGGCCCCCGAGGCGGTGCTCACACGCTGGCTGGAGCAGGCCCTCGCCGGGAAGACGAAGGGTGCGCAGGTGGGCTGATCCCCGACCGCCCCGCCCCCCGTAGCCCAGCTCGAGGTGCCGAAGTTGGTGCGAATGAGTCAAGTTTTGGGACGAGACCGACCGGGGCGCACCTCAAGCTGGCCCGGCAGGCGCCGAGCGGAGTGAGGCCCTGCCGGCATAGAGGACTGCCGGCGAAGCCTCGGCTCGCCGAGCGAGGCCCGGCAGGCAGAGCGAAGCGAGGGCCTGCCGGCATAGAGGACTGCCGGCGAAGCCGGCCCCATGCCTTTCTGGCCTGTACCGGGGAGCGAAGCGACCCGCTAGCGTTTAGTCCGGGCCTTGACGCTGGCGCTCCCGACAGACAGGTTGTTCGCTGCGTCCTTGGCTTTCACCTGGTAGAAGTACGCCGTTCGTGGGGCCAGGCCTGTGTCGGTGAACGAGGTGCCCGACGTCTGGCCGACCTGGTTCCCGTCGCGGAAGACGAGGTAGGCGACGACGCCCACGTTGTCCGTCGAGGGGTTCCAGGCCAGCGAGGCGGTGGTGCGCGTGGTGCCGGTCACCCGCAGGCTCGAGGGAGCCGTAGGCGGCTCGGTGTCGGACCCGGTCGGGCCGGTGGGGCTCGGATCCGGCGTGGGGGCCCCGCCGCAGTTGTCCTCGAGGCGGCCATCGTAGCCGGGCAGCCGACCGTCGGGGTCCTGATAACCGCGCGGCAGCTCGACGAAGCAGGCTCCCATCGCCAGCGCGCTCTCGATCGCGTTGTAGAGGCCGGACGCGGAGCTTCCGAGCTTCGACCAGGTCTCGGTCTGAAACCCCTTCGGAGCTGTCACGCTCGACAGGTAGCAGAAGGGGGGAGCGTCGTCGACGGCGCCGCCGGCCGGGCAGCCGTCCGCGGCCCCCAGCCCGTTGTTCTGGAGCGAGAGGTGAGACCCGAGCGCGGCGCGCCAGCGGTCGGCGAAGGCCCGCGCCTTGGGCCAGCTCACCTGGTGGCCGCTGCTGTCGGTTGCCGGATCCACGATCACGTGCCATGGGTTGAGGGCGAGCGAGATCGTCGTCGACGGGAAGGCGGCGGCGTGGATCGACCCCGCCCGGTCCTGGCAGGCGAGATCGGTGGTCTCGTTCAGGCCGGCATCCCACAGCCGCGTATTCGAGTCGGCGTTGGAGCCCGCCCGGATGAACGGCTCCGAGTGGATCGTGGTGCAGGCCGTGTCGACCACCTCGGCTACCTGGGGGTGGCCCTCGTAGCGCCGGGCGACCTCGGCCATGAGCTCCTCGTACTGGTCGAGGAATTTCGTCTCCCAGAAGTAGGGCACGCAGCCCGTCTGGTCGTCGTTGACACCGAGGGTCACCGCGATGCCACCCTCGGCCGAGCAGTCGAGGTTCTTCGCCGAGACCGCGGGGCCGCTGAGGCGCTTCACCCAGGAGGGGGAGTCCCTCCCAGCGGAGATGCGCAGCCGAAGCCGCGGGTTGCGGGAGTTGGCCAGGAGGGCGTCGATGGTGCTCCAGCCCGGCCCGTCGAAGGCCTGGTCGCTTGTCTCGAGATCCGCCCAGTCCGCTGCAGCGACGGCCGACGTGAACAGCGGGTCGGCCGGCACGGTGCCGTCACGCGTCATGATCCCGGCCGCGACGGGCTTGGGCTCGGCAGCACGGAGGGCCGTCGGGCCGAGCGCCCAGACCGAGGGAAGTGCGACCGCCAGCGCGAGGAGTGCCAGAGGGGTGCGGCGGATGCCGCCGCGGTCGCCTCGTTTGGCTCTCACGCTTCCCGAAGCCTCCCGTTCGAGCCGGCAGAGCCGACTATGATCGCCGTCCATGTTGATTCCGGCCTGCCGGCCTGTCCACACCAAGCACGCGATTGCCCAAAAATCCGACCCGTCTGCATCGTCCCTGCCGTGACCGACGACCACGCGCTCGCAGCCCGCGTCGCCGAGGACGCCGGGCGCGTGCTCCTGGAGGTGCGGCGCAGCCGTCCGGCGGTCGTGGAGGGTGATCGGGCGCTGGGGGCCGGGGGCGACCGGACGTCGCACCGACTGATCCTCGCCCTGCTTGGCGAGGCACGCCCGGACGACGCAGTGCTCTCGGAGGAGTCGGCCGACGACCCGGCGCGGCTCGATGCGAAGCGGGTGTGGATCGTTGACCCGCTCGACGGAACCCGCGAGTTCGGCGAGGCGGGCCGATGGGATTGGGCGGTGCACGTCGCCCTGGTGGAGAACGGAACACCGGTCGCGGCGGCAGTGGCGCTGCCCGCCCGGGACATGGTGCTCTCGACGACTGCGCCGCTGCCGCTCCCACCTCCGGCCGGTCCCCGCCCGCGATTGGTCGTCAGCCGCACCCGCCCGCCCGCGCATTCCCAGCGCCTACAGGCCGCGCTCGAGGCCGACCTGGTGCCGATGGGGTCGGCGGGGGCCAAGGCGATGTCGATCCTCCTCGGGGAGGCCGACGTATATGCGCACGCCGGCGGCCAGTACGAGTGGGATTCGGCGGCGCCGGTGGGGGTGGCCCGGGCCGCCGGCCTTCACGTCTCACGCCTCGACGGGTCGCCCCTCCGCTACAACCAGCCGAATCCCTACCTCCCGGATCTGCTGATCTGCCGGCCGGAGCTGGCCGAGCGGGTGATCGCCGCCGCTGCCACCTGAGCCCGGACTCCGGAGGGGGCCGCTGCCGTCGATATCCTGGTTGGATGAGAGGCAACGAACCGCGATGAACATGCCCCGCGAAGATGTGCTCCGGCTCCGGCCCAATGCCCTGACGTGGCTCGAGGTGGAGGGCGAGGTCGTCGCGCTGGACACGCGCACCTCCACCTATCTCGCGGTGAATGCCGCCGGAGCGGTGCTGTGGCCGGCCCTCGAGGCCGGCGCCACCCGCGGTGAGCTCGTCCGGCGGCTGGTCGAGGGGTTCGCCCTCGACGAGTCGACCGCCTCGGCCGACGTCGAGGCGTTTCTCCAGGCGCTCGAGTCGCACGACCTCCTGCTCCGGGAGGGGTGAGGATGCGGCTCCGCGGGCGGCTCAACCTCCCCACGCTTCGGGCGGCCTGGTGGGCCACCCGTGCGGCACGAACTGCCCGGCGCCAGCTTCACGATGGGGGGCTCGACGCCGTGCGGCTGCCCACGGTGCCCCGGCTCCCCAACCGGGCCCGCCCCGGAGTCACGGCGGCGCTTCGGCCAGCATCGGTCACCTGCCTGATGCGTGCCCTCGTGGTCCAGGCCTGGGATGCCGCCCACGGCCGCCCTCGGGATCTGATCATCGGCGTCACCTCACCGAAATCCGGATTCCAGGCGCATGCCTGGCTCCAGGACGACCCGCCCTGCCACAGCGACGGCTTTCGCGAGCTGACGCGACGGCCCGCCCGGTGAAGGGGGAGAGCCCCGGCTACCGCCCGCGTCCCCTCGAGGTCGCCGCCGGCCAGCTGGTCGGCGAGGATCCCACATCGCGGCCGCTTCCACGCGTCGAGCCCGGCCTCTCCCCGCTTTCGGCCCTCGAGGATGCGATCCTGCCGGCCCTCCTTCGCCCGCCCTGCCTGGTCAGCTTCTCGGGTGGACGGGATTCGTCGGCCATCCTCGCAGTGGCGGCGAGCGTCGCGCGCCGTGAGGGGGTGGAGATGCCGGTGCCTACCACCTTCTGCTTCCCGGGGATCCCCGAGGCGGACGAGACGGTATGGCAGGAGCATGTCGTCGGGCACCTCGGCCTCACCGGGTGGGAACGCATCACCATCGAGGAGGAGCTCGACTTTCTCGGGGAGGCCTCGACCGGAGTGCTCCGCCGACACGGCCTTCTGTGGCCCTCCAACGCCTACGTGCACGTTCCGCTGATGGAGCGCGCCCGGGGAGGATCCCTCCTGACCGGCATCGACGGTGACGGTCTCTTCGGCGGGTGGGGCTGGGCCCGGCTGATGATGCTGCTCTCCGGCCGCGGCGGCCGGCCGGTCCGGCAGGATGCCCGGCGGCTTCTGCGGGCGGCCGCCCCGGTGCCGCTGCGGCGAGCCGTGGCGGGACGCAAGGGCCTCGTCAAGCTGCCCTGGCTGCGCCCCGAGGGTCAGCGGGCCCTCAACCGGCTCGTTGCGGCGGACTGGCCGACCGAGCCGGTGCGGTGGAATGCTCGCGTCCGCTGGTGGGCGAGGCGGCGGTACGTCGCCGCGCTCGATTTCAATCTCGGCCTGCTCGCCAAGGAACGAGACGTCCTGGTGGTGAATGCGTTCCTCGACCGGCGATTCCTCGCGGCGCTGGCGGTCTCCGGCGGGAGCAAGGGGTTCGGGAACCGCACGTCGGCGATGCGAGCCCTCTTCGCCGATCTCCTTCCCGACGACCTTCTCCAGCGGGCGAACAAGGGCTTGCTCACCCGGGTGCTCTGGGGACGGGACAGCCGGGCATTCGGGGCATCATGGGGCGGCCGGGGCATCGACCCCGAGGTGATCGACGAGGAGGCGCTGCGGGCGACATGGACCTCGGATCGCCCTGATGCCCGCAGCTCGCTGCTCATCCAGGCCGCCTGGCTGGCGACCGAAGACGCAGGCGGGGGCGCAGCAGCTTTCCGGGAGCGGTAACTCACGCCTGCAGGGTGTCGAGAAGCCGCCCCATGACCTGCGGCAGCAGGTCCCAGCTCGGCGGGCGCTGGAGCCGCCACACCGGCAGTCCGATCAGCTCGAGAAGGTGCGCGGGCCGGGTGGGAGGAAGCAGGATGGCCCGGTGGCCGCCGAGCGCGCCCAGCCTGGCCGGCGGCGGCAGCCTCTCGAGCGAGACCTCGTCGCCCCAGCCGAGGACGACCCAGCCTCCCAGCGGCACCTCCGAGGCCACGGCATCCACCTCGAGGCGCGACCGCGCACCCGAACGGGCAGGGGTGATCCGATGGCCGGGACCCACGAGCGAGAGGCTCTCGGGGCGCAGGTCGATGCAGCGAGGGCCGGCCATGGCGGTCATCGCCTCCACCACCAGCAGGTCGTCGGTCAGGATCGGGTGGCCGTTGAGGGCGAGCCAGGCCAGCAGCGAGCTCTTTCCCGCCTCTCGCTCGCCGACCACGCCCCAGGCACTCCCTTCGGCCACGAATGCGCCGGCATGGAAGGCCTCCCGGCCGAGCCAGTAGGAGAAGGCCGCGCCCACGGGCGACAGGAAGGGGTGGAGAAGCTCGTCCTGGGTGAGGGGCTCCGACAGGACGAAGGTGGCGCGGGGGGGCTCCCGGTCGATGATGACGTGCCCGCCCCCGGTCCCCTCGATCCGAAGCAGGGCTCGATCCGACGTGAACTCCTCCGTGGGGATCCCGTCGTCCTCGCGGCCGCGCTGGCCGAGGACGACACTGGGCCAGCCCGGCTCGGCCGGCACGAGGAACCTGTCCGAGGCAACCCCGGCGACCGCGATCCCATATGCCCCTTTCGGGGCGGAAGCTCCTGCAAAGTGCGTAGAGAATTTCGCCACGACTGTTGATTGGCCGCTCTTAGGGGGTGTGCTAACGTCAGCCGGCAGCAATAAGCATTCCACGGAAGGAGGGAATGCCCGTATGAGCAACCACTACCAGGCGCCCAGGATCCGCGTGCTGGGTTCGGTTGCAGACCTGACCCTGAACCACCGGGGCAAGAACGGTCGCGAGTGCGATGCGAGCGATTTCAGCAACATCTCGCCGCATGGCAAGGACATTGGTACCGACTGCCCCACGCCCGGCGGACCGTAAAGTCTGAGCTAAGCAAAGGGTTCAGAGCGGCGGCGAAGTCCGGGAGGAGCACTCCCGGACTTCGTGCTTCTGAGCCGCCCGGAGCCTTCGGCGTGACCTACAATCTTCACGATGCTGGCGTACGCGGGCTCGATCCCCGCCCGGCGAGGATCCGGGAAGCAATCAAGGAGTCACCGTGCCCGTTCCCGTCCGACGTCGATGAGCCGGGAACTCGTCGTCGAGGAAGCCGAGGCGGCGCAGCCGGCGCCGGAGCCTCCCGCAATCGACATCCGGGGCCTCTCCCGCCGGTTCGGTTCGAACCAGGCGCTCGACCGCGCCTCGCTCAGCGTTCGGGAAGGGCAGGTCCACGCACTGCTCGGGCCCAACGGCGCCGGCAAGACGACCCTCCTCCGCATCCTGGCCGGCCTCGTCGACCCCGACGTAGGGGAGATCAGCGTCCTCGGCGTGCCGTCTCGGGACCTCTCCCCACGGACGTTCCGCAAGCTCGTGTGCATGCTTCCCTCGGCCGACCGAACCTTCTACCTGCGCCTCTCCGGACTCGAAAACCTGGTCTTCTTCGGGCGGCTCCAGGGCATGCGGCGGCAACAGGCGGTCCGAAAGGCATGGGAATGCCTCGAAGCCGTGGACCTCGCCGGCGCCGGCCGGAAACCCGTCAACACCTACTCGCACGGGATGCAGAAGCGGCTGCTGGTCGCCCGCGCCCTTCTCACGGACCCGGTGGTCCTGGCTGTGGACGAGGCGACGCACGACCTCGACCCAGAGAGCGCACGCACGATCCAGGCGCTCTTCACCAAGGCCGCCGGAGAGGGCTCTGCGGTCATCTGGGCAACCCAGCGGCTCGACGAGATCCGTGGGTTCGCCGACGGCGTCACCTTGCTCCACCGGGGACGCGTGCGGTTCACCGGTTCGGTGCCGGAGCTCATGGCGAAGGCGCTGACGAGGCGCTTCCTCGTGCACCTTCGAACAGGGATGCCGAGCGCCGACGGGGTCCTTCCCGCCGCCCGGTCGGCCCTCGGCGAGTGGGGGACGGTCACACCGACCGGCGAGTCCGACGGCGAGCACTACGTCATGGCCTTGCGCGACGAGGTGATCCTCGGCGATGCGATCTCGCGCCTCACCCGCGACGGCATCCAGGTCCTCGCCTGCCGCGAGGAGCGGTCCGAGATCGAGCAGGCCTTCCTCTTCCTGACCGGCAGCGGAGACGCCCCCGACGGCACCGTTCCCACCGAGGGAGCGAACGAATGAGCGCGGCCTCGATTGGCGCACGGAGATTCGACGTTCTCGCCGGCGAGATCCGGAAGCTCCCGGCCTTCCTCCGCCGCGACTTCCTCGTCGCCTGGAGCTACAAGCTCGCCTTCGTGTCCGGCTGGGTGAACCTTCTGGTGCAGACCTTCCTCTTCTACTTCGTGAGCCGTCTCGTCGACACGAGCAAGCTCCCGACCTTCGCGGGCCGGCGTCCCGGCTACATGGAGTTCGTCATCGTCGGGATCGTCGTCTCCTCGTTCCTTCAGATCGGGCTCTCCCGCGTGGTCACCGCCATCCGCAACGAGCAGCTCATCGGGACCCTCGAGTCGCTCCTGATGACCCCGACCTCGCCGGCCACCCTTCAGCTCGGGCTGGTCTTCTACGATCTCTTCTACGTCCCGCTGCGGACCTTCCTCTTCCTGGGGGGCGCCTCGCTCCTCTTCGGGCTGGACATGCATTTCAACGGGCTCGTCCCGGCCGTCGCCGTGTTGCTTGCGTTCATCCCGATCGTCTGGGGTCTGGGCGTCACCAGCACCGCCGCAATGCTGACCTTCCGCCATGGGCTGGGGCTGGTTGGGATCGGGGGCACGCTGATCACGCTGCTCTCCGGCGCCTACTTCCCGATCGGGCTCCTCCCGGACTGGGCGGTCCGGATCTCCGCATTCAACCCCATGAAGATCACCCTCGACGCCGCGCGGGAAGTGCTGCTCGGGCGGGGGGGATGGGACGAGGTGCTCCCGGCGCTCGCCGTGCTCATCCCGATGGGCCTCGTCGCGCTCTTCGTCGGTGTGGCGGCGTTCCGCCTCGCCCTGGCCCGCGAGCGTCGGCGAGGGACGCTCGGCATGTACTGACCGCGAGCCGCACCACGGGTACCCGTGAGACGACGAGGAATCCGGATGCCAGGGGCACGGCGCGACTGGGTCGCCGCCGCCCTCCATGCCTGCGTGCTCGAACACGACTGGACGAAGCCCCCTGCAAGCCTTGCCTCCCTGGTCACGGGGCGTGACCTCCAACCGCTCGTCGAGCGAGCGTCGCACCACGGCGTCGCCAACCTTCTCTACCTGAGCCTTCGCGGCATCGACGGCGTCGATCGCCCCTCCCTGGAGAAGCTCGAGCGCAACTACCAGGAGGGCGTCCGCCACCACCTCCTAGTCCTCGGCGAGCTCTCCGCGCTCGGAGAGGCGCTCGACGACGCGGCGATCCCGTGGATCGTCTTCAAGGGCCCCGTGCTCTCGACCCTGGTCTATCCGCGCCCGGATCTCCGCTTCTACAACGACGTGGACGTCATGGTGCCGAGAGCCGAGTTCGCCGCGGCGGTCCAGGCGCTGGAACGCCGCGGCTTCGCCGTTCTCGACCGGAACTGGGAGCTCCTCCTTCGGCTCGAGGCCGGGCAGCTCCACGTCGGCCTCGGCCACGACGTCCTCGCGGATCTCCACTGGCATCCGCTGAATCGCAACAGCGTGCGGCGGTCGTTCGCCATCTCCCCCGGGGAGCTGTTCGGCCGAGCGCGGGCAGCGGCGCTCGGTTCGTTGAAGATCCGGAGGCTGGACCCCGTCGACGGCTTGCTGCACCTCTGCGTCCACGCCGGGCTGTCGGGGGGCGTCCGGCTGCTGTGGCTCAAGGACATCGAGCGGACGATCGCCCGAGAGGCGCCGGACTGGCGGCGGGTCGTCGAGCGCGCCGGGGCGTGGCGAGCGGAGGTGCTCGTCGCGGGGATGCTGCAGCGGGCGCGGCGTACGGTGGGGGCGCGGGTGCCGGATGAGGTGCTGGAGGAGCTCGCGCCGTCCCGGGCGGGCCGAGCCGTCGACTCGCTCTTCGACCGGATCTGGCCGCCGGAGAGCTCCCACCTGCTGGGCTCCCCCTCGGCGTCGTGGATGCGCTACCGGCGACGGCGCCTCGTGGCCAGCCTCGCCGCCTTCGCCGGCCGCGTGAGGGTCGGCTTGTGGTGGCGCAGGGCCCGGAGCATCTCGGACGACGAGGATGCGTTTCCGGCGTTTGTGCCGTCGGGCGATGCCTCGACCAGGTCGGCCTTCTTCGAGCTGGTCACCGGAGATGGGTAGCTCTGCTGGTCAGCTCCCCGCCGGGTCGATGAAGCCCTGCTTCTCGAGGTACTCCAGCACCGTGCGAGCGGACTCCTCCTTCGACTCCTCGGCCGTCTTCAGGTGCAGCTCGGGATTGTCCGGCGGCTGATACGGGTCCGACACCCCCGTGAACTCTGGGATCTCCCCCGCGAGCGCCTTCCTGTAGAGGCCCTTCACGTCGCGCTCGATGCACGTGTCGAGCGGGGCGTCGACGAAGACCTCGGTGAAGTTGGTCGTCGATGCGCGCACCTCGTCGCGGATGGCCTTGTACGGGGAGATCGCCGCGGTGATCACGCCGACCCCGTGCCGTGACAGCAGCCCGGCGACGAAGCCGATCCGGCGGATGTTGGTGTCGCGGTCCTCCTTCGAGAATCCCAGACCCTTCGACAGGTTGGTCCGCACCACGTCGCCGTCGAGGATCTCGATCGGGTTGCCGCGGCGGCGGATCTCGTCCGCCACGATGTCGGCGATGGTCGACTTGCCGGCCCCCGAGAGGCCGGTGAACCACAACACGTATCCCTCGCGCTCGCTCACCTGCTCGGCATTCCTTTCCGTTGGTTGTTCCGGCCCTCGCCGCGCGGCGGGAGGGTCGGGCGTGACTCGGTTATGCGTACGCTTCCTTGAGGATCGCCGCCACCTCGGGCCGGCTGAACTCGGCCGGGGGCAGCTCGCCGGCGGCCAGCAGCTCGCGAACCTTCGTCCCCGAGAGGTGAAGGTGCTCGCCAGGCGGATGGGGGCACGTCTTCGCAGAGCCCATACCGCCGCAGGCACGGCAGTAGAAGGTGTGCTCGAAGGGGACCGGCATCACGCCGAGCTCCTCGGGACCCAGGTCGAGCAGCAGCTTCTGCGCGTCGTAGGTCCCGTAGTAGTTGCCGACACCGGCGTGGTCCCGCCCGACGATGAAATGGGTGGCTCCGAAGTTGCGGCGCACGAGCGCGTGGAGGACGGCCTCCCGGGGCCCTCCGTAGCGCATCGGGGCGGCGAGGAGCGCCAACAGCACGCGATCCGCCGGATAGTACGAGCCGAGCAGCACCTCGTAGCACCGAAGCCGCACGTCGGCGGGGATGTCGTCGCCCTTCGTCTCGCCAACGAGGGGATGGACCACGAGGCCGTCGACGATCTCCAAGGCGCACTTCGTGAGGTACTCGTGCGCCCGGTGGATCGGGTTGCGGGTCTGGAAGAACACGACCCGCTTCCATCCACGCTCGTCGATGGCCGCTCGCACCTCGGCCGGACGTGCGGGATGCCGGTCGAACGGGGCCGCCAGCTGCAGGTCGGCATCGACCTCGACGCGGCCCCCGAGTCGCCACTCGCCGGAGGAAATCAGGTGGGCGACGCCCGGATGGGCCTCGTCGGCCGTGCCGAAGAGGGCCTGCGCATCGGCCTCGGGGTCGGTCGGGAACACCTCCGGGTCCCGCACGCGCCCCACCCGGTTGCCGTCGGGGTCCTCGAGGTCGACGGAGCCTGCTCCCTTCAGGGAGATCGCGGTCTCCTCGTCGAACGCCGGGCCGATGGGGAAGGGCCACAGGTCGCCGCCGGAGAGGTGCATGCCCTCCACGATCGGGGCGTGGTCGGCCTCGCCGGTGAAGCCGGTGAGGGGCGCGTAGCCTCCCCAGACCAGCATGCGCAGGTCGGAGAAGTCGCGAGGGCTCAGACGGATCGAGGGCACGGGCGGGACCAGGTTACCGTAGTGGGCGTGGGCGCTCAGTCGAGCACGACCGCAGCTTCGGGCTGCCGCCCCCTGTGGAGCAGGCGATGCAGCGCCCGGAGCGAGCGCACGCTCACGGCCTCGACCGTCGCCAGCAGGATGGCAAGGTCGAGAACGACCGACCAGTTCTCGACATAGAAGAGGTCGAGCCGGCGGTACACCGAGAACGAGGGATTGTCCCGCGCCTCCACCTGCCAGAGCCCGGTGATGCCGGGGAGCGGCTGCTCGCGCGTGCGGAGCTCCTGGTCGAACTGGAGCACCTCCTCGGGGAGCGCCGGGCGAGGTCCCACCAGGCTCATCATTCCCTGGAGCACGTTGACCAGCTGGGGAAGCTCGTCGAGGCTGGTGGCTCTCAGGATCCTGCCCACGGGGGTGACCCGCGGATCCCCAGCAACCTTGAAGAGCGGGCCGTTGCGGGCGTTCCTCGGCAGAAGCTCGGGGACCCGCTGCGCGGCGTCCGGAACCATCGTGCGGAGCTTGTACATCACGAACGGCTTGCCCAACCGCCCGATGCGGGTCTGTCGGATGAAGACGGGGCCGCCATCGTGGAGCTTGACCGCAGCAGCCGCCACGATCAGCAGCGGAAGCGACAGCACGAGCCCCATGGAGGCGATGACGAGGTCCATGGCCCGCTTCACCAGCTGCTGCCACGGGGAGAGGGCGATCTTCTCGACGTAGAGGAGCGGCTCGTGGGCGAGCGGGTAGGCGCGCAGCCGCTTGGTGGCGATGCCCCTGAGACCGCTCGAGAGATGGACGTGGATCCCGGAGGCGAGGAACCGCCGCACGGTCCGGTTGAGGTCCCGTCCCGGAAGCGCCCCGGCAGCGATGACAACGCCATTCGATCCCAGATCGAGGACGGCCTGGACGGGGTCGACGCTCGGGTCGAGCATGGGGACGTCCAGCCCGGACTCGAGGAAGTGGCCGATGATCCCGGACACCTCAAAGCCGAGCTCCGGATGGTCCCGCACAAGGTGGTACAGCTCGAGGGCCTCGTCGTTGGAGCCGATGATCACGATCGAGCGGCGGAAGCGCCCATGGCGCCGGCCTTCGATCAGCCATGCTCGAAAGGCGCCCCGGCCGATCGTGAGGAGGAGGAAGCAGAACGCCGCCCCCTCGACCGCACGGGTGAGCGAAAGGTGCACGCCGATGGGACGGCTGGCGGCAAGAACCACCAGCGTGGCGAAGGTGACCGCCCGGCCCAGCCGCACGATCTCGACCGAGCGAACGCTGCACACCCGAGCGAGGTAGAGGCGCTGGGAGACGATGAATCCGAACGTCGCGGCCAGGATGAGCGGCGCCACGATGGCGATCGTCCGCAGCCGCTCGGGGTTGAGGCCCGAGGGAAGGGCGAGAGCGATCCCCCAGCCCGCGACGACCGCGACCACGTCGAGGAGGACCAGGATGGCCCGCAGGTTGATCGCACGGGCCCGTTCCTCCTGCTGGGGCGTCGCCTTCCCGGAATCCGCAACGGGAGTGGGATCGGCCTTCGGGAGGGCGGGTGGCATCGGCAGGTTGAGTGCCGGGTCGCCGAGATCCGATGCCATCAGTGCCTGTCCTCCTCCCACCGCGGCTCCGAATGCTCCAGCCTGCGTCCTTCGTACCGCTCCACCGGCCGGGCGCGGTGCGCGGCCGACGAGCGAACTCTAGGGTGCCGGGAGCGCCTGGCGAATCCGGCGGGCGCGTGAACTTCGCCTACGCTGTTGTCCGTAGCACGTCCTCCCGGTGCCAGACGATTTCCCCGTGCCGCCGATCGCAGGCTCATCGTCGGGACTCTCCGCTCAATTTCCGGTGGATCGGGGGCCCCAGGAACCAAGCTCCGGCGATCGCGAAGGCGACGAATCGGGTGACCGTGCGGACGACCTCGCCGCCCGTGCCGTTCGAGGGCGAGGTGACGATCGCCGGGAGGATGGGATCGGCCGTGTCACCAAGGTCTCCGATGTCGGGAAGATCGAGCGGGTTCTCCAGCGCCTGCTCCAGATCGAGCGCGGACTCGAGCGCCGCCGCGTCGGTCGCCGGCACGGCGAGCGCCCGCTGGATCGGCGAGGGCGACGTGGCGGCCCCCGGGTCGATGGGGTCGCGCCCACCGGCTGCGTCGCTGGTTGGTGTGCCCGCCCCGGCAGAGTTCGGATCTGTCCGAGCGAGGTACGTGCCGCCCACGGATGGAGCCAGGTTGGTAAAGAGGATCGAGCCGTTGCCTCCTGTTCCCGTTCCAGTCCCCGTCCCCGTTCCGGTCCCCCCAGGCGGTGACAGGGTCGGGGGCGTCGTGCTCGGCGTGGGAAGGGGCGTGCCGCTCGGCGTCGGCGTCGGCGTCGGCGTGGGCGTTGGGCTGGGCGAGTCCGAGGGCGTCGGGGTCGGCGTGGGGTCGACCGTCGGGGTGGGGCTCGGGGTGGGGCTCGGGGTCGGCTGTGGATCCAGGCAGCTCGCCGCCACATCGGCGAGCTCCAGTCTCGGCGACGCGGTCGGGTCGGCCACGATCGCCGACGCGTCTTGCAGGGTGTCGGGCGCGGGGGTGTACACGTAGAAATGCTGGTTGCTGCCCCGGACGGCTCCCGCCGCCTGCCGGTAGCTCGCATGCTCGAAGACGGCCACCATCCCCCCGTCGATCGAACCTGCCCCGAAGAGGATGAAATGCCAGGCGTAGTTTTCGGAAGGGCTCGGCCCGCAGTCACCGACGTCCGTGTAGCCGGGGTTCGTGGCGCCTGACCCCTTGCTCAGCCAGACGATGGTGTCGGCCCGGGCCTCCACCGCGAGCAGCCCAAGGCTCGCGGCGGCAACCACCATGCCGAGGACGATCCGGGCGAGTCCGCGTGAGCGGCCTCGCCTCATGCTTGCATCACCCGGCTCAGCCGGCGGTGAACGGCAGGCCCGAGGAACCAGGCCGCTGCGATACCGAAGGCAAGGACCCGCGCGAGGGTTCTGACGACGACTCCGAGCGCCCCGGTCTCCGCCGGCCCGCCGGCGGGGGGCGGGAGCAGGGTCGTGACGACAGAGGGGGCCGATTCCTCGAGAGCCAGGATCGCGGGGTTGTCGACAAGGGCCGCGAAGGGGTTCTCGAAGATCTCGTCGAGGCCCACGCTCTCGCCGGTCGGCAGCGTCAGGGTCGGGGCACCGACCGCCGAGGGCGCCCGGGACGCGCGCAACGGCGACACCAGCGGGTTGCCGAAGAAGAGCGCCGTTCCGGTGGGAGACAGGATCGATGTGTTGCCCGCGACTTGGTTATCCGATTCGGCGGTATCCCCTGAGGACTCCGCCGGCGACGAGGTGAACAGGATCGAGTCGGGCGTCGCCGGGGGCGGAGGTGGCGGCTCGGAGGTGCCGCCCCCCGAACCCCCTCCACCCGAGGGCGGAGTGGGGGTCGGCGAGGGTGAGCTCTTCGGCTTCGGCGTCTTCGTCGCGGTCGGCTCCGGCGTTGGGCGCGGGTCGGGCGTGGGGGTCGGGTCCGGCGTGGGCGTCGGGTCGGGCGCGGGGGTCGGGTCCGGGA
>JBOGWP010000102.1:0-12164 GCA_050693875.1 Actinomycetota bacterium | reverse complement strand
GGCCGTCGGGACGTCGCCGGCGCCCTACAAGCACATCGTGGGCGGAGCCTTGGATCCGAAGATTGCCCGATTGGAGCACAACCACAACATCTAGGGGCTCCTGTATCAAAGGGGATAGCCCCTTTCTGAAAAACCGGCGGTATAGGGGTTGACTTGGAAATCTCATGGGCGGTGCTCGAGGAACGTGGCACGCATCGGTGGGTGGCACAGGCAAGATACCGTCGGGGTACGGCGCGAAATGGCCGCACCGAATCACCGGGCGACGACGAATCCGGCTCCCGCGATGGGCACGTCGGCGCGGGACGTCATCGTAGTCGGTAGACGTCCGCCCCGATGCGGGATCGCCTCGATCACCACGGTCCTCCGTTCCCCGTCGATGCGATAGATCACCCGGTAATCCCCCGATTGGGCGCTGTGGCGGCCTTCCAGCTCGAGCCGTAGCGGTCGGCCGACCCGCCAGGATCCAAAGCGAGGGGCCCATAGATGAACTGCACGGCGGCCGTAGCCACCTTCTCCGGAAGTCGCTCCAGCGCTCGCTTGACCGGCCCCGTCCACTCGACTGACCAGCTCTCCCGCCGGCCAGGGCTCACCGGCGCCTGATCCGCGCCAGCGCCTCCTCCTTGGTCATCCGGGTCATTCTCGCCGCTCGCTCGTGGAAGGATGGAGCGTGGGCCGATCGGGAAGTGGAGGCGGTGAGCCCGCACCGGCACCCACGCCGCCAGGTCGTCTTCGCCACCGCTCGTGCCCCATCCTGATTTCTCGCCGCGAGTCACGGCCATCCCATGGGGGATCGGCGAGCCGTCGGGGCGTATCTCGACCGGGGTGAGGGTAAGGAACGGCGGTGAAACTCCGGAGGTTTTGCCCGGTTCATTTCAATCCGGCACCATCTCCGGGACTGTTGATGCCGACCACGAGGCAACGAGCGCTTGATGGTGCCCGATGCACACGATGGAAACGAGAGCCCTCGAGTCCCTCCTGCGAACAGGGTCGGAACGCGCCGACCAGCTGGTGGGCCTCTTCGTGGCCGCCGCGAAGGAGCACCTCGGAATGGACGTTGGGTTCCTTGCCGAGTTCGTCGGGGATGAGAAGGTCTTTCGCCGCATCGCCGGACCCGGGGAGTCGTTTGGATTCAAAGAGCAGGCGGGCATCCCCCCCGACGAGACCTGACTGCCACCTGGTCGTGCAGGGACGGCTTCCGAGCGTATCCCGGACGCCAAGCATCACGAGATCCGTGAGGCATGCGCATCGCCGAGGAGGCCAACCTGGGCTGCTATGTAGGGGTGCCTGTCCAGCTTCCCGGCGGCAGGGTGTACGGGACCCAGTGCTCGGTCAGCCATACTCCCAACTCCTCACTCTCGGAGAGCGACGCGCGATTCATGCGGGTGCTTGCGCGTATCGTCGCCGAACAGCTGAGCCAGGAAGAGGAGGCGCCGGCGCCAGCAGGAGAAGCGTGAGCGCATCATGCGAGTCCTCGAAGGCGCGGGGTTGTCGGTGCCTTCCAGCCGATCGTCGACCCCCCCGCACCACCGGCATCGTCGGCCTCAAGGTCCTTTCCTGCTTCAACGCCGATCCGCAAAGGCACCCAACCTCTGGTTCGCCGAGGCCTGGGAGGTTGGGGGTGGATCTCGAAATTGCTGCATTTCGGGCTGCGCTCGCACACTTCGATCACGTGCCCCCTGGGGTATACCTCTCGGTCAACGTCGCCCCGGAGACGCTGCGCTCGGATGCGCGTTGCGGACCTGGCTCCGGGCCGGCTGGGTTCTCGAGGTGACCGAGCACGCGGTCTTCGAGGAATACGGGCCTGTGAGAGAGGCGATATCCAGGCTCCGAGAGCGAGGCATCCGGCTGGCGGTGGACGACGCCGGCGCGGGCTACTCGGGCTGAGCCACATCCTCCGGGTGGCGCCCGGAGGTGGTCAAGCTCGACATCTACCTGACCCGCAACATCGACAAGGATCTGGCTCGGCAAGCGCTGGTCACCTCCGCCGCTTCCTTCGCCACGAAGATGGGCGCGGTCATCGTGGCGGAGGGCGCCGAGACGGCGGACGAGGCCCGGGCCCTTCAGGGAGGTCGGCGTGGGCTACGCAGGCGTCTCTCTTCGGGCGTCCGGGATCTCTCACAGTAATCCTCGGAAGGGAAGAGGCCGTCGGGTAGGACCCCTCCGGCCGGGGAGGTTGGGAGCGAGCCGCGCTCCCGCGACGCCTCTTCGGAGATTCGCCTCGCGCACCGCTGCCCGAACCGTTCATCTGTCCGGTTGCCGGGAGTCCAAAGGAGTTCGGGTGCGGTGGCCTGGGGGCGACGTCACGAGTCCGTCGTCGATAGGCGTGCAAGCGCCCCACGCCACCGCTGAGGCGGTGCCAGTCTGCCGGGCTGCAATCGCGAGAACGTAGGCATCACACGGGACGGACCGCCGTGCTCCCATTCCCGGGTGTTGCTCACGGCAGCGGGTCGGCGGCTGCGGCCAGGTCCCGCGTGTGGGGGTGCACAGGGATGGTGGTGAGGGCGTGGGGGGTGCCGCGCTCCACGATCCGGCCGCAATGAAGGACGTGGATCGTATCGCAGAGGTAGGCGGCCTCGGTCAGGTCGTGCGTGATGAGCAGGATGGCCAGGCCCGTCGGAGACCAAGCAGGACGTTGAGGATGCCGCCCCGCACCGACGCGTCCAGCATCGAGGTTGGTTCGTCCGCCACCAGGACGACCGGGCCGGACACCAGCGCAGG
Source organism: Actinomycetota bacterium (assembly GCA_050693875.1). GTDB lineage: Bacteria > Actinomycetota > CADDZG01 > JAHWKV01 > JBOGWP01 > JBOGWP01. The sequence goes on along the minus strand of JBOGWP010000102.1, from coordinate 9,446 downwards.
GGCCAGGGCCACCCGCTGTCGCTGTCCCCCGCTGATCTGGGACGGATGCCGGCCGAGGAGGCGAGGCGCTCGTCGATGGGCACGGTGTGGGGTATCTCGTCTCGGGCGAGCAGGCGAAGGAGCCTCCCCCGCAGCTCCTCGCGCTCGAGGTAGGGGGGGATCTCGGGGGTGAGGGAGGACCGCCTCCCCGACCAGGGGGAGCTCCTTGTCCCGAATCTCGATCGTCTGGCCTGGCCGAACCAGATACCAGGGCACGTCCACACGTCGAGCATCGACAAGGAGATGCCCGTGGGAGACGAGCTGGCGCGCGTGGCGGATGGTGAGGGCGAAGCCCAGGCGCAGCACGAGATTGTCGAGCCGCCGCTCCAGCAGGACGAGGAGGTTCTCGCCCACGCGTCCCGGCCGCCGCTTGGCCTCCGCGAGGTACCGGCGGAGCTGCCGTTCCCCCACCCCGTACATCGCCTTGAGCTTCTGCTTCTCGAGGAGCTGGAGATTGAACTGGCCCGGCCGGGGCGGGCGGCGACCATGGAGCCCCGGCGGAAAGGGACGGCGGATGGAGGGGCAGTTCGGGCCGGAGATGGGAGCCCCCACCCGTCGGCAGATCCCGTGGCGGCGCCTGAGGAGTGGCATCGGCTAGACCGCCCGCCGCGGTTCGGGAGGTGCACGCCTCGTAAGGCGGGGCCTGTGCGCCCGCGCCGCCCGTGAGAACGTCCCGCTCCGCATGCCCAGAGGCACGCGCGCCTACGGCATCCTTGCCGGGCGGCTCAACGGCCCGCCTCGGAGGCGCCTGTACTCGCGCCGCGATGCTCGACCAGCCCCTTGCCTCTCTTCGAGTCGAACCACCTCAGGAGCGGCACGTCTCTCCTTCATGTTTCCCACCGGTCCGCCGACGCCATCACCGCACGGCCGCGGTGGAGAAGCCCTCGGCAGGCTGCGACGCAGCTCCTACAATGAGAGCCCGTCGAGGGTGAGCTCTCCGCACGATGGCGCGATCCGGCACCGGTTCCTGGGCTGCGGCGTACCACTCCGCCACCAAGCACACCCCGTCGAGCGTCCGCACCCGCGGGTGGCAGCTCGACTGGGACAACCGTCCGGCCCCCTTCAAGCGCTACCCCGGCCGCGAGACGGTCGCGCTGCCCGAGCCTCGGCCGGTGGCTGGGCGGAGCGCCCTCGAGGCCATCGCCACGGTCACCGTGGACGAGCCTCGAGGCGGCCTCGACCTCGCCGGGCTCGCCCGCCTCCTCGCCTTCGGGGCCGGGGTGGCGCGCGGGCGCGTCTTCCCCGGAGGGGACGTCTTCTATTTCCGCACCTACGCGTGCGCCGGGGCCCTCTACCCGGTGGAGGTCTACGTCTGCTGTGGCGACCTCGACGGGCTGGCTGCCGGTGTCTACCACTTCGATCCGTTGAACACCGCGCTGGTGAGACTGCGCCGCGGCGATCATCGTGCCCATCTCGTGCGGGCGACCGGGGTCGAGCCGGCAATGGCCGCTGCCCCGGCGGCCCTGGTCCTGACCGGGATCCCCTGGCGCACCACCTGGAAGTACACGCAGCGCGGCTACCGCCACCTGTTCTGGGACGCGGGGATGATCCTCGCCAACCTCACCGCGCTCGCCGCGGCAGCGAGGGTTCCGACCCGGGCGGTGACCGGGTTTGCCGACTCTGAGATCGAGGCCCTTCTGAGGCTCGATGGGCGCCGGGAGTTCCCCCTGTGCCTGCTCAGCCTGGGGGTGGGGCCGCGGGTGGAGCCGGCGCCGGAGCCGGCCAGGGCGGAGGCGTTCGAGAGCCCGCCGCTCTCCCGGCGCGAGGTCGAGTTCCCGGAGATCCTGGCGGTCAACGACGCCGGCCGTCTGCCCTCGGGCGCCGCGGTGGCGAGCTGGCGGGAAGGGCGCGGCCTCCCGCGAGCCGAGGAGGTGGCGCCCCCCGGCGCCGCCGACGACTCGATCGAGGCTGTGATCGTCCGGCGAGGATCGGCCCGCGCCTTCCGGCCGGGGGCCGTTCCGGCGGGGGTGCTGGCGGACATCCTCGCCCGGGCCACACGGGGCGTGGCCACCGACATCGTCCCCAACGGGTCGCGGCTGGTGCGGCCCTACCTCGTGGCCCACGATCTCGGGGGCCTGGAGCCCGGCGCCTACGTCTTCGAGAGGGGGGCCCTACGACTCCTTCGTGGGGGACGGTTCCGGCAGGAGGCCGCCTTCCTCTGCCTCGAGCAGCTTCTCGGGGGGACGGGTGCTGCGACCCACTTCCTGATGGCCGACCTCGGCGGAGTCCTGGGGGTCTACGGCGACCGCGGCTACCGGGCGGCCCAGCTGGAGGCAGGGGTCGTCGCCGGGCGGATCTATCTCGGCGCCTACGCCCACCGTCTGGGGGCCACGGGGCTCACCTTCTACGACGACGAGGTCACCGCCTTCTTCTCGCCGGACGCCGCGGGGCTTTCCTGCCTGCTCGTCGTGGCGGTGGGGGAAAGCACTCGGCTGCTCGCCGAGGTCCCGTGAGTCGGACGGCGGGGAACGGTCCGGGCCGGGAGGGCGCAAGCGGACTCGGGTCGTCAGACTCTTGACCGGTGCCACCCCGCCTCGCCGATGGAGAGCGTTCCGGCTCCAGCCTCGTCTCCGCCGAGATGGCCTCGTCGGAGTCGATCATCAGCACGCCTGCTCGCCCGGTACGAAGAAGCCGGCAATCGGCCGGGCGGCGCCTGCCCGGAGGACCGGGCTACCCGGCAGGAGCCGGCTGGGGCCCTGCCCCGCCTCTCCTCGCGACGAGCCACGCCAGCACGACCGCGATTCCCATCCCGAGCGCCAGCCCGGCCCCCACCAAGGCCCACGCCGGGATCCCGCCTGCCGTCCCGCCGTCGGTCGCCGCGGCGCCGGTGAGCTGGACCGACCCCGTGTAGATATCCTCGGCGCCGGTCTCGTGGATGGCGTTACGCGTGTCCTGCCATGCGAAGTGCACGGCGGCGTCCGTCGAGGCGACGCCGACGTTGAACTTGCTGTCGACGTTGTTGCCCCAGACCCCCACCGAGCGGTCGATGCCGCGGTCGGAGACCTTGAGGTTGGCGCGCCAGGTCTTCCCCCGGTCATTCGATGAGGCGTAGTAGACGTCGGCGAGCCCCCGGTCGCCGCTATGCCCCGTGCTCGTGGTGATCTCGCTCGGGCTGTTGCGGAAGTCGTACCAGGCGAGGTCGACCCGCCCGCTCGGAGCGATTGCGATCCCCGGCTCGTACTGGTTCGTCTCGTTGCGCTCGTCGTTTGGCTTCACCCGCTCGCTCCACGTCTTGCCGCCGTCGACGGAGGACCGAACGAACACGTCCAGGTCGCCCTTGAAGCCCTGCGCCTGGTTCTTCGGATCCTCGTTGCCGTGCCAGACCGCATACAGCGCCCCGGACCTCGGGTCGGCGGCGAGCAGCGCCGGGCGGGACGCTGACTGGTTGCCGGGATCGATCTCTCTCGGCTTCGTGAAGGTCTTGCCCCGGTTGGTCGAGCGGACGTACATGATCGGCCGCACGGGCGGCTCGGTCCCCGCTGCCGGCGTGGGCCAGACCCTCGTCCAGTACACGGCGTGGACGGTGCCCTTCGCGTCGACCGCGATGCCCGGATAGTCGCCCCCTCGCTCGTCGGTCAGGTCGACCGCCGGCCCGAACGTCCTGCCGCCGTCGCCGGAGGTGGCGATGTTGCTCTTCAGCTTCTCCGTCGCGTCGCGGAAGACCCCCTGCCGCCAGCCGACGTACACGCGCTTGGGGTCGCTCGGGTCCACGGCCAGCATGGGACCCTTGTTCAGCCCCACGTCACGCTTTCCGTCAGGAGCCTCGAAGACCCTGGTCGTGGCGAAGCTGCGGCCGCGGTCGGTCGAGCGGGCGAGGAAGACGTGGCGCGGGTTCTCGTCGCGGACCCGGTTGAGCAGCTCGCTGGCGACGAACGCGATGTAGAGCGTCCCGTCGTCGCCGAAGGCCAGCGTGGCGTACGGCCCGTACTCGGCGTAGAAGCCGCAGTCGACGAAGGGCTTCATCATCGGGTCGCCTCCGCGGACCCAGCTTCGCCCCCGGTCGGCCGAGATGTGGACGTTGCAGCTGCGCGAGCCGCGCACGTCGCTCTCGACCAGGACGAGCTCACCACGCTTTGGGTCAACGGCGATCTGCGGGGACGAGTGGGCCCGAACCGGCGCCGGGTTGTCCGTCGCCTGGACGGCGCCGGTGACCGAGGCCGTCTCCTTGCCCGACGCCGGCACCGCTAGGATCAGAGGTGCCACGAGGAAGAAGCACGAACCAACCGCGAGCAGCCGCCCTCTCACGTGACCCACCTCCGTTCGTCGCCCCAGTCGTGCGGATTATGCGCCGCCTTGTGGCCCCACACCAAGCCGCTTCTTTGCATCTATATGCATCACGCATCTACTGACGGACCTCAGGACCCCCGCACAGGACCGTTTGCTCGGCGGGGCCCTTCGCAGGTGCTCGGCCACCTCCGCAGTCCGCGGCTACGGAGCCGAGAGGACGAGAACAGGGAGGCACTGATGGCGCGAGGCGCCGGGGGGGCGGCCGCTCGGGCGAAGAAGACGGCTGCGATTGTGAACGTGGCGGCGGCGGTGCTCGTCCCGGTGCTCGTCGCCACACCGTCCGCCGGCAAGAGGGGAGGCCGGTGGTAACGCCGGCGATCCACGTGACCAGGACGGTAAACCCGGCACGCGGCCACACCCTTCCCCAGGTCCTTCTCCATCCGAAGGACGCGAACGTCCTTGCCATCTACGACGCCGAGTTCCGTTCCTCTCCAATACCTGCGAGTGGAGGCGGCGAGGTCGGGCGGGCGGGCATAAGCGACCTCGGGATCGGCTACTCCGCCCCCGACGCAGCAGAGTGGGATCGGCTCATGGAGGCCCTTGAGGTCTTCGAGCTGGTGGAGACCACGGGTGACCATCTGCGGCGAGCTCGCCAGGTGCAGAGCTTGCTGGCGGCCAGGCGCCAGCGGGGCCGCAAGTTGCCCGACCGCTTGATTGCGGCCGCCGCGGAGACCCGGGGCCTCCTGGTTCTTCACTACGACGCTGATTTCGATCGAATCGCGGCCGTGACAGGCCCACCGGCACCCGTTGCCTGAGCACGTAGGTGCCGATCGGTACCGAAGAATCCCCCATCGGGTCGTTGTTCAGTGCGCAGGTTCTGTACGTCCCGAGCGCCAGGGCCGGGGGGGATCATGCCGAGCCCGGATCCGCGAGATGCGAGCACGGCGACCGGGTCCGTGCGTGAGCCTCCCCGCGTCGAGGTTCGGCCGGATCTGCGGCGATTGCGGCGGAATGGAGAGCGAGCGGGCCGCCCCCGGCGAGATCGCGGAGCTCGTCTGGGCGGAGGATGAGGATCCTTCCTCCCCTCACCTCGATCACACCGGATGCCGAGAGCACCGCAAGGGCGCGGTTCACGTTCTCCCGCGTGGCGCCGATCAACGCGGCCAGTGTCGCCTGCGACAGGCGCAGGACGCCGGATTCCCTCATCAGTGGACTCGCCGTGGGCTTCTGCCAGCTCGAGCAGCTTGCGCGCGAGCCGCTCACGGATCTCGCGGAACGCCACGGAGGCCAGGTCCTCGGCCGAGCTGCGGACCTGCTCGGCGAGGCCCTCGAGCATCCGCAGCATCGCCGGCGGGTGCCGGAGGAGGGAACCGAGGAGGACACCTTATCGATCACGACCGACGGCTCCGGGGCCACGAGGTCGGCGATGCGGGCGCCCGGCGCGCGAACAGGCCCGGCTCTCCGACGGTCCCGCCCTTCTCCACGACCTCGAAGACCATCTCGCGCCATCGGCGGTCGGCATGGACTCCTTCAGCCTCCCCTCAGCGACGACGTGGAGGCAGATCGCGGGGTCTCCGATCGAAAAGACGTGCTCTCCCCGCCCGTAGCTCCAGGCCCTCGCTTGCCGGACGAGAGGCTCCAGCGAGGCGGCCGGCCCAACCTCAAAGAGGTAGGTGTCGAGCAGGACCGCCGCAACGTCGAGGTCGATCCGCCTGCCCATCGCTCTCCTGTGATGCAGAGCACAGCCCGGGGGCCATCCCCCCCGTATCGTACGAAGCGGAAGCGTGAGGGGCCCCGGATGGCGGGCCCTCCTCACGGGCGGCGTTCCCGCAACGGAGGCAGAGGACGGAGGCGACGCTGGACCTGGCGCGAGAGCTGGCGGAGGGGGCCGGGGTCGAGGTGGTTGCTCCCGGACATCCCGACTACGACCGGGCGCGGGCGGACTGGAACGGCTTCATCGACCGCCGACCGGAGGTGGTTGCCCGATGCCGGTCCACTGAATCCGTCGCGCACGCGGTTCGGGTGGGGGTCGAGCGCGGACTCCCGCTCGCGGGGCTGCGGTCACAGCCTCCCCGGCTTCTCGACGTGCGACGAGGGGATCGTCATCGACCTCTCCCCGATGCGGGCCGTCCAGGTGGACCCCGACGCCCGGATCGTCCGCGCGGCGGGTGCCGCTGGTCGGACTACGACACAGCCACCACGCGGCATGGCCTTGCGAGCACCGGCGGCGTCGTCTCGACAACGGGCGTCGCCGGGCTCACCATCGGGGGTGGGATCGGATGGCTGATGAACGAGCACGGCCTGGCGTGCGACAACCTGGTCGGAGCTCAGGTCGTGACCGCGGGCGGCCAGATCATCGAGACGTCGGACCCCGGGCATGCAGACCTGCTGTGGGGGACTGCGGGGCGGCGGTGGAAACTTCGGGGCCGTCACCCGCTTCGATTTCCGCGTGTCGCCGATTGGGCCCGTAACCGGAGGAGTCGCCTTCTTCCCTGATCGAAAGAGCCGACAAGTTGATGGCCGCATATCGGGCATGGTGGGCTCGCTCTCGGACGCGTTCACCACCATCCTCGTGCTCGCCTCCGCCCCAGCCGAGCCGCCTTCCCCGGCAGAGATGCGCAGAAAGCTCTCCGTGGGCATCGTCGGCTGCCACTGCGGGAAAGGACGCCACCGCCGAACTGGAGCCGATCCGGAACCTGAATCCAGCCGTCGACCTCTTCGACGTGATGCCCTACCTGCAGGGCCTCTTCGACGAGGAGTTCTCTCCCGGCAAACGGTACTACTTCAAGGGTGGTTTCCTACCGGCATTTCCGGACGCGGCCATCGAGGCGGTGCTGGAGCACCTGCGGGCGCGCCCATCGCCGCTGAGCGAGTTCGATCTCCATCATGTGGGGGCGGCGGTGCACCGCATCGGGGGACACCGCCTTTGCCGACCGCTCGGCAACCTACACCTACAACATCATCGCCCACTGGGTGGACCCGCCGAGGACGACGCCATCCGCGACTGGGCGCGGAGCTTGGCGTCCGCCCTCGCCCCCTTCGGCCGCGGGCGCGACTACGTGAACTTCCTCTCCGAGCCTGCGGGAGCACGGATTCTCGAAACAACCTACGGAAAAGATCGCTGCCGACGGTTGTCGGAGCTCAAGCGCCGCTAAGACCCCGGCAATGCCTTCCGCCTAAACCAGAACATCGTCCCCAGCCGCTCCGCCCCCTGAGGCAGGAGGAACCCGCGGAGCGGAGGGAGGCCAGAGGGCGGAACGTCGCCTCCCAGCTGACGCCCCACGTCCCGCCCGCTGAAAGACCATCGACACCCTGCTGCCGATGGCCGCCCGGATGTGCCGATATGGAACCGGTTGCGCGCGGCGAGGTGCGACCGTGTTCTGGACGGCTGGTCGGTGCGCCTGGCGAGCGACGTAGCGCTACAGATCCTCCGGGGTCAGCCCGGTGTGACGGCCGATTCGGGCGAGCATCCCGATCTCTTCCCCTTCGTGGACGGGGAACACAGAGTCCGGCCAGCCCTCCCTCGCCAACACGCGGTGTGACCCGCGCTCACGCTTGATCCGCCAGCCGATCCTGAGGAGTGCCGTGAGTACGAGCCTCGCCTTGGTGCTCGGCCACGCCGTCACGCAGCCGCGAAGCGGATGTTCCCGAGGTCGGCGGAGGCCTCCCCGTGCTCGAGGCGATCGGCCAGCACGCGCAAGGCGAGCGCCTTCACCCTGGCGATGGCCTCCTCCCGACTGGCACCGTAGGTGAGGGTGCCGGGCAGCTCGGGAACTTCGGCAATCCAGCGGCCGTCAGCCTCTTGCTCGAGTTCGATATTGAAGGTCATGGTCGGCTACCTGAGCGTACAACGCCGGACGGTCGGCGCCGAGACGGGAGGCGGAAGAGCCCTGGGGTCGTCCCCGCCGGAACGGACCGCTACCTGCACCCGACAGCGGGCCGCGTCCGACTCGTCTCCCCGACGTTCAGCGAGAGGCTCCCGCGACGAAGGGAGCGACGATGTAGGTGGCGTGGCGGTCCAAGGACTGCCGTCCGCGGTCGTAGCGCATGGTGGTGCGGGCGTCGGCGTGCGATACCGCCTCCTGGACGTCCCGAAGTGGCACTCCGGCATCGAGCGCTGCCGTGAGGAAGGCGTGGCGGAGGGTGTGGGGTCCCACCCGTTTGACGATCCCGGCCCGCCGAGCGACCCGCCGCACGATTCTGCGGTCGGCATGACGGTTGAGCCGCAGCCCGTCGGCCCCGAGGAAGATCGGCCCCTCGATCCGCTCCCCGATGGCGAGGTCGATCGCCCGCGCGGTGCGGGGAGCGAGCGGGATGGTGACCACCTTGCCGCCCTTCCGGTGATGTCCGTGACCACGCTCCAGCCCCAGCTGGTCGATGGCCTCCCCGATGGCCTCCGAGATCCGCAGGCCGTTGAGGGCAAGAAGCGACACCAGGGCGTGGTCTCGCGCCGGTCCGAGGCCGGCCGCCACCAGCAGCGCGCCCAGCTCGTTGCGGTCGAGGCCGGTGGCGTGGGACTCGCAGTCGAGGCGGGCGACGCACGTGCACCGCCGGGGAGTGCTCGATCAGCCCTTCCTACCCCGGCGTACCGGTAGAAGCCGGCCACCGTGCAGGGCCTCCGGGCGACGGTGGCTCGCGCCCGACCTCGCTCCTCGAGAGCCCGGGCGAAGGACTCGATGTGGGCCCGGCGGACCTGGAAGAGCCGGAGGCCGAGCTGCGAGCAAAACGAGACGAACTGGCGAAGGTCGAGCGCGTATGCCTCCCGGGTGAGGCCGCGTAGCCCGCCAAGAACCCAGCAACCGCGAGACGTTCCTCTTCGCTGAAGACCGGCTCGCGCCGGGCGAGGGCGACCGCGACAAGCATCCCATCATGGACCTCCCTTCGGAAAGGGCCCGAACCATGGGGTGCACAGGCTCGGGCCGGCTAAGGGTGGTTGACAATTTAGTCGCGCGATATAAATGAGGGCGTGGAGCTGTCGGAGGACGCGCTTGGCCGTAGGTGGCAGCAGCTGTCCCCGCATCTGAACGAGCGTCAGCGACGGCTACGGGCCGGAGCGCAGGCCCGGGCGTTGGGCCGTGGCGGTATCGCAGCCGTGGCGCGGGAGACGGGGATGAGCCGGTCCACGGTGCAGACGGGGGCGGGCGAGATCGACTCGGGCGACGAGGTGACCACGCGGGTCC
>JBOGWP010000101.1:0-32484 GCA_050693875.1 Actinomycetota bacterium | reverse complement strand
TCTCGGCCTCGTACCGCTCCCGCTCTGGATCGCCCACTGATCATGGGTTCTACCAGACCGCGCGCGAGAAGTGGTGGAAATTCGCGCGCTCCGCGCGAATTCCCTCGGGAGGCTGAGCAATTACGTTCGGAGGGCTAGTAGCGACCGACCAGCTGGAGGAAGCCGGCCTTGTCGGAGGCTCGCTCTTCCGCCTCCTCGCGCTTGACCTTGCCGGTTCGTACGAGCTCGGCGAGCGACTTCTCCATTGTCTGCATCCCGAGGGCCCCGCCCGACTGCATCGTCGAGAAGATCTGGTGGGTCTTCCCTTCACGGATCAGGTTGGAGACGGCTGGGGTCACCACGAGGATCTCCGCCGCGACGGTGCGTCCGCGGCCGTCGGCGGTCGGCACGAGTGTCTGGGTGACGACCCCTTGCAGCGAGGCCGCCAGCTGAACGCGGATCTGCTGCTGCTGGTGCGGAGGGAACACGTCGATGATCCGGTCGACCGAGGAGGGGGCGGTGTTCGTGTGCAGGGTGGCGAACACGAGGTGGCCGGTCTCGGCGGCGGTGAGCGTCATCTGGATGGTCTCGAGGTCACGCATCTCGCCGACAAGGATCACGTCGGGGTCCTGGCGGAGGGCGTGCTTCAGTGCCGCCGCGAAGCTCTTCGTATCGCCGCCGACCTCACGCTGGTGCACCGCGGCCTTCTTGTGGTTGTGGAGGAACTCGATCGGGTCTTCGACGGAGAGGATATGGACCGCCCGGGTCGAGTTGATGATGTCGATCAGGGCTGCGAGCGTGGTCGACTTTCCGGAGCCGGTCGGCCCGGTGACGAGAACGAGCCCGCGGGGGAGCTCTGCGAAGTTGGCCACGTGGCCGGGAACGCCGAGCTGCTCGAGCGTCTTCACCTCGAAGGGGATCAGACGGAAGGCCGCGCCCATCGAGTCGCGCTGCTGGTAGATGTTCACCCGGAAGCGAGCGGTCCCGGGCATGGAGTAGGAGAAGTCGAGTTCGAGCTCCTCCTCGAATCGCTGCCGCTGCTTTGCAGTCATGATCGGGATCAGCGTCTGGGCAATATCGGCCGTGGTCATCATGTCGTGATCGGTGCGGACGAGGTCGCCGCGCAGGCGGTAGATGGGCGGGTTGCCGGCCGAGATGTGCAGGTCCGACGCGCCGAGCGGGATCATGTCGCTCAGCAGCTGCGGAAGCTTCGCCTTGTTGCTTGCGGTGACGGTCGGCGCGTCGGCGACGAATGACCCGGCGCCGAACTGTGGATTCATGCTCATCGCGTCTCCTCGGACGGTTCTGGAGGCTTCCTGCTGGTTATCGGAGCCCGAAGGGGCTTCTTAAGGAAGAGATGCGTGCTTTACCCTGATTATACCGACCCGTCACCGCGCTCATGCAGCCGGGATGCGGCGATCCCGGCTGCCTCGGCATTCGGTGAGGCCGCCGCCCGCCGGTAGGCGGCGTCGGCCCCCGCGGCGTCTCCCTGATCGTGGAGGAGGCTTCCCAGTGCGACAGCGGCCCATCCCGACACTTCGTCGTCGTTCTGCTCGATGGCCCGCTCGTAGAGAAGGCGCGCTGCGTCGAGGTCCCCGGACTCCTCGCGGAGCGCGGCGAGGGCCAGCGTCGCCGGCAGTGCCACGTCGGCATTTCCCGATCGGATCGCCTCCTCGAAGGCGTGGGCTGCCCCCTCGAGATCCCCATCCGCGGCCAGGAGGCCCGCAAGCTTGACCTGGGCGCGCGGCGCGACCTCGGCGTGACCCGAGGCTGCCGCCTCCTGGAAGAGCCGGTGAGCCTCGGGAAGATCCCCGTGGTCGGCAGCAAGTCCCGCCAGCCCCAGCACGGCCCACGGGCGAACCTCTGGGTGGCCGGACTCCTCGGCCCGGAGGTACGCCTCCCCCCCGGCCTGGTGCTCCCCGAGCTTGGCGAGGAGGCGCCCCAGCCGCATGGACGCCCAGGCCGCAGCGTCGGGATGCCGGGTTTCGATCGCGTTCTGGTAGGCCCGCCGTGCCTCCCCTGCCTCCCCGATCCGCTCGGCCATTGCGCCGAGATCGAGCGTCGCCCACGGGGTGAACTCGGGGTGTCCCGTCTCGATCGCCTGACGGTAGGCTCGGCCGGCTTCGTCGTGGCGGCCGAGGTCGTCGAGGAGGCCGGCAAGCCGGATCATCGACCACGGAGAGACCTCGGGATGCTTGGACGCGATCGCCCGGCGGTAGGCATCGGCCGCCCCTTCGGAGTCTCCTCGTTCCTGGAGCAGGGCGGCAAGGCCCGAGAGTCCCCACGCCGAGAACTCCGGGTGGTCCGAGTCGGCGGCGACGCGATACGCATCCACGGCTCCCTCGAGATCCCCGCGCTCCTCGAGCAGGTTGCCCAGGCTGAACGCCGCCGCCGGCGCGGCCTCGGGATGCCCCGAGGCCATAGCTCGCCGGCAGACCTCCTCGGCAATCGTGGCGTCCGAGAGCCCCTCCAGCATCGACCCCAGCCGCGTTGCGGCCGCGGCGGCCTCTTCGGCCCGGCCCTCCTCGAGGGCCCGCTGGAACCGGTCCTCCTCGGCAGTGAGCTGGCCGGCCGAGGGGGATCGCCGGCCTGCGCTCCCACGCCCGCCCCGGCGCGGACGGCCGAACCGGGCGATGAGGGGGATGACCTCCCGGCGGATGTGGGCGCGCGCCCGTCCCGGCTCGTACCGGCACATCCCGGCAATCCCGGCTCCGCTGGCAGGGGGGTGCTCGTCGACGTGGACGAAGATGCGGTTGTCGTCGGTGAGCACGAGGTGGAGTCCCGACCCGCTGGCCACCTCCCGCACCGACGTCTTTCCTGCATGGAGGAGACCTCCCGTCGGGGTATCCCGGCAGAACGTCCCGCTGGCGATGAGCTCCTCGAGGAAGGCCTCGTTATCGCGGGTGGAGAAGTGCGCTCCTCCGGTGCCACGGGTCCAGCTTCCGCCCACCGACCGGATGTGCCTCCACAGCCCGAGCGCCATCAACCGGCGGTACAGGCGGCTCATGACGAGGCGGGCGTTGCGATCGATCGTCGAGCCCGTGCGCTGGAGGCTCATCACGGCCCTTCGGGCTCGGGGGTCATCGCTGCGCATCGCCGCTCGTCAGGCCGCGACTCCGCGCAGCCACCGGGCTACCTCGAGACCTTCTCCACCAGGTTCATGAGCGTCTGTGTCGGCTGGCTCACGCCGTGCTTCTCGCGGAAGTGCTCCACGACCTGACGCAGGAGGTCTTCCTTGGTGGCCGCCTTGAAGTGTCCGCTGCAAGATGCCCCGGTGTCTACGCATCGAAACTCCGGCATCGTCCTCCTCTCATGCGGTCGCAATGGATTCGATCTGGGGGGCGACCCGGATTGTAAGCTGCAAGAATCCCTTCGATGAAGGGTTCCACCCGCCTGCGGGTGCTGCTGCTGTTCGGTGGCCGGTCCGAGGAGCACGAGGTCTCCCGCGTCTCAGCCCGGCACGTCGCGGCGGCGCTGGACCCGGCCCGGTACGAGGTCATCCCGGTCGGGATCACCCGAGAGGGGACCTGGCTGCTCCCCGACACCGCCCGGAAGGTGCTCGGCGGCGGCCCACTGGAGGTCCCGGAACGCGCCTTCGAGGTGGAGGGGGATCATGTTGCGCTGCTCCCCGATCCCGCCCGGCGGGCGATGGTCCCGCTCGACGGCGCACGTCCGGTTGCATCGGGACCCATCGACGTGGCGCTTCCCGTGCTCCACGGCCCCTTCGGGGAGGACGGGACGGTGCAGGGGCTGCTCGAGCTCGCCGGCATCCCGTACGTGGGATCCGGCGTCCTGGGTTCGGCTGTCGGGATGGACAAGGAGAAGATGAAGCTGCTCTTCCAGGCACACGGCCTGCCGGTCGCGCCGTTCGTGACGATCCGGACAAACGAGTGGGCCTCGTCGCCCGAACGGGTGCTCGACCGAGCGGCGTCGCTCGGCTTTCCGGTCTTTGCGAAGCCCGCCAACCTCGGCTCCTCGGTCGGCGTCACGAAATGCGAAGGACGTGACGCGCTGCGCGCGGGCATCGTCGAGGCGCTCCGCCACGACCGGAAGGTGGTCGTCGAGGAGGCGATCCCCGGCCGCGAGATCGAGTGCGGGGTGCTCGGCAACGACGAGCCGGAGGTGAGCGTCTGCGGCGAGGTCGTGCCGGGTCGCGAGTTCTACGACTATGCCGCCAAGTACCTCGAGGGCGACTCGCAGGTGATCGTGCCGGCCGACCTGCCCGGCGAGGCCTGCGGGCTGATCCGCCGGTACGCGATCGAGGCCTTCCGTGCGATCGACGCCGCGGGGATGGCGCGGGTCGACTTCTTCTACGACGAGGGCGGCCGCGGCGTCGTCGTGAGCGAGATCAACACCATCCCCGGGTTCACCACGATCTCGATGTACCCGAAGCTCTGGCAGGCGAGCGGCGTGTCCTATCGGGAGCTGATCGACCGGCTCATCGAGCTCGCTCTGGAGCGGCATGCCGGCCGGCCGCGGGGAGAGGAGATCCCGCCGCCGGCGGGGTGAGCCATGCGGCTTGCGGGGCTCCCTACAGGTGGACGACGGGGCAGGTCAGAGTTCGGGTGATGCCCTCCACGGCCTGGATCTTTGCCACCACCAGCTTGCCGAGGTCGTCCACCGAACGGGCCTCGGCCTGCACGATCACGTCGTAGGGGCCGGTGACGTCCTCAGCCGAGCTGACGCCATGGATGTCGCGGACATGCTTGGCCACCTGGGCCGCCTTGCCGACCTCCGTCTGGATCAGGATGTACGCCTGAACCGCCAACGCGCCACCTCCCTTGGGTCCCTCCGGCCTTGGGTCCCTCCGGCCGAGTGCACGTATCCTACGGACCGGGCGTCGCCGACGACAACCTGCCGGTGGGCTGGCCGTACTCCGCATTTCCTATAATCCCGCGATCGCCCGCACCACGGGCTCACCCCCCGGGCTGCGTGCGCAGGCCCGCCTCGGCGACGGGAAACGACGCCCCCCCGCAACCATCAGGAGGAGGAATGGCCCTCGAGGAAGTCGGCATCTCGACGACGCACCCGGTCCGTGCCAACCTGTCGGCCTCGGCGCTCGTGGAGCAGGCCATCAAGCGTGGAGAGGCGATCCTCGCCGACAACGGGGCGCTGGTTGCGCGCACCTTCGACCGCACCGGCCGCTCTCCGAAGGACAAGTTCACGGTGCGCGACCAGACCACCGAGACCGAGGTGTGGTGGGGACCGAACCAGCCGACGTCGCCCGAGACATTCGACGCGCTCTGGAGGCGAGCGCGGGAGCACCTGTCGGAGCGAGAGCTGTTCGTCGTTGATGCCTGGGTGTGCGCAGATCCCGAGAACCGGGTCTCGGTCCGCGTCGTGGCCGAGTTCGCCTGGCACGCGCTCTTCGCCTACCAGCTCTTCCGCCGCCCGCCGGCCGACGCGCTCGGCGGCTTCGCACCGGATTGGATCCTGCTCTCCGCCCCCACACTCGAGGCCGACCCCGCCCGCGACGGGACGAACACCAAAGCCTTCGTGGCGATCGACTTCGCCGGGAGGCGCGTGCTTGCCCTCGGCACGCACTACGCCGGGGAGATCAAGAAGTCGATGTTCACGGTGCTCAACCACCTGCTTCCCAAGCGGGGGGTGTTCCCGATGCACTGCTCGGCCAACGTCGGGGCCGATGGGGATGTGGCGCTCTTCTTCGGCCTGTCCGGCACCGGCAAGACCACGCTGTCGGCAGATCCCGAGCGCCGGCTGATCGGCGATGACGAGCACGGGTGGTCGGATGCCGGAGTGTTCAACTTCGAGGGCGGCTGCTACGCCAAGTGCATCAACCTCTCGGAAGAGAAGGAGCCGCAGATCTGGGAGGCGATCCGCTTCGGGTCGGTGGTGGAGAACGTCGTGGTCGACGATCGCACCCGGAAGGTGGACTACGACGACGACTCGATCACCGAGAACACCAGGGCGGCGTACCCGCTCGAGTTCATCCCGCGTGCCGTCACCGAGGGCGTGGGAGGGCATCCCGGCACGGTCGTGTTCCTCACCGCCGACGCCTCCGGCGTGCTGCCGCCGGTGTCGATCCTCGACCCCGCCCAGGCCGCCTATCACTTCCTCTCCGGGTTCACCTCCAAGCTGGCGGGCACCGAGGCGGGAATGGGCGACGAGCCCGAGGCGACCTTCTCGACCTGCTTCGCCTCGCCGTTCCTCCCCCTGCACCCGACGGTGTACTCGAAGATGCTCGAGGAGAAGATCGCCCGGCACCGCGCGCGGGTCTTTCTGATCAACACCGGGTGGACCGGGGGCCCCTACGGGATCGGCAGGCGCATGGACCTTCCGCTCACGCGGCGGATCGTCTCGGCGGCGATCGGGGGCGAGCTCGATTGGGTGGAGACCGAGACCGACCCACTCTTCGGCTTCGCCGTCCCCAAGCTTGTTCGGGGAGTGCCCGACGACGTGCTGCGGCCCCGCGACACGTGGAGCGACCAGGTCGCCTACGACGCCGCGGCAAAGGATCTGGCCTCCCGCTTCGCCGAGAACTTCACGAAGTACGCCAAGCTTGCCAGCGAGGAGGTCCGCCGGGCAGGACCGCGCGTGTAGCGGATGCGCGGCATGCACCTCTCGGAGCTCGGTGAGTTCGCACTGATCGACCGTCTGCGCCGGATCGTCGGCGAGCCGGACGAGGGGGAGGTGTGGGTGGGCGACGACACCGCCGTCCTCCGCGCACCGGCCGGCACGCTCTTCTTCACCGCGGATTTGCTCGTCGAGGGAGTCCACTTCGACCTGACGCTCACCGGCCCCGAGGACCTTGGCTACAAGGCGATCGCGGTGAACGCCAGCGACGTCGCGGCAATGGGCGGCACACCCCGACGGGCGCTGGTGTCGCTGGGCGTGCGCCCCGAGTTCGAGGTCGAGTGGGTGGAGCGGCTCTACCGGGGGATGCGCGAGGCGAGCGACGCACTCGACATGGCAGTGGTGGGGGGGGACGTCTCGCGCAGCGACTGCCTGGTGATCTCGGTGGCGCTGCTGGGCAATCCACGCGGGCGGCTGGTCGTTGGCAGGGGTGGGGCGGAGGCCGGGCACGTGCTCTGCGTCACCGGCACGCTCGGAGCGTCCGCGGCGGGATACCGTCTGCTTCGCGCCGGCATCCGCGACCGCCCCGATCTCGCCGAGGCGCACCTCCGGCCGACCGCGCGGGTCCGCGAGGTCGAGGCGCTGCGGCGGCTCCTACCTTCGGCGATGATCGACGTCTCCGACGGCTTCGCGGCGGACCTCGGCCATCTTTGCGCCGCATCGAAGGTCGGCGCCGTGGTCGATGCGGACCGGCTGCCCCTCGCGGATCTCTCCGGTGTGGAGCTCGACCGCACACCGCTCGAGCTGGCGCTCCACGGCGGGGAGGACTACGAGCTGCTCTTCACGATCGCCGCCGAGCGCGCCGAGGAGGCTGCCCGGGCGGTGGCCGAGGCGACCGGGACGCGGGTCGCTATCGTGGGGGAGATGACGCCACCCGACGAGGGCATCCGGATTCGAGAGGGCGGCGAGGAGCGGCTGCTGGAGGCGAGGGGATGGGACCACCTGAGGATGTGATCCCGAGGGCCCTGACGATCGCGGGTTCGGACTCCGGCGGCGGGGCCGGGATCCAGGCGGACCTCAAGACCTTCCTCGCGCTCGGTGTTCACGGGATGAGCGCGATCGTCTCACTGACCGCGCAGAACACGCGCGGGGTGTCGGCGATCCACGACGTTCCTGCCGAATTCGTCAAGGAGCAGATCGCGCAGGTGGCGACCGACATCGGCGTCGACGCCGCGAAGACCGGGATGCTGTCGAACGCCCAGATCGTGCTGGCGGTGGCCGAGGCGATCCAGGAGCACGGTATCTCCCAGCTCGTCGTCGATCCCGTCTTCGTCTCGAAGAACCACGACCGTCTGCTGGCCGAGGATGCGGTGGCGGCGCTCATCGCCAAGCTGTTTCCGCTGGCGCTGCTGATCACCCCCAACCTGATCGAGGCTGGGATGCTCCTCGGACGCGAGATCACCGCGGTCGACCAGATGCGAGACGCCGCGCGGCGCCTGAGCGATCTGGGGCCTCCGTTCGTGCTGGTGAAGGGAGGACATCTGGAAGGGGAGGAGGCCATCGACATCCTCTTCGACGGCGACGGCTTCGCCGATTTCATCACCGAGCGTGTCGACTCCAAGCACACCCACGGCACGGGATGCGCCCTCTCCGCCGCGATCACTGCTTTTCTCGCCCAGGGAGAGCCCGTCCCGCGCTCGGTCGGTCGCGCCAAGCGGTTCGTGACCGGCGCGATTCGCCACGGTCTTGCGATCGGGGGAGGCTACGGGCCGGTCAACCCGGGGTGGGACTCGACGCTGCGGGCTCCGGCCAGGGGCTGAGCCGCCCGCGCACCGTTGGTGCTTCAGGTGGGCGTGCTAGCCGGCGCGTTGGACCTTGCCGGCCCGCAGGCACGACGTGCAGACGTTCATCCGTCGCCGGGCCCCGTTGACGAGGGCTCGCACGGGCTGGATGTTGGGCACCCAGCGGCGGTTCGTGCGCCGGTGCGAGTGGCTGATCGACTTCCCAAACTGCGGCGACTTCCCGCAGACATCACAGACTGCCGACATGACCGACGCATGGTACCAGGCCCGGCCCCCGGTCACCTCACAAGACTCGACCGGGGCCTGGTGGCCCCGGGGGCTCCTCGAGCGACAGCGTCCGCCCGCCTCGCAGGGTGGTACGTTGCCGAACTCGATCCCCAATCAGACGGACTTGAAGCTGTAATCGGTCCGCAACCGCCGCGAAATCACGGGCCGCTAGCCTCTCGGCGTCCACACACGGGAGGGCCGATGTCGCACGTGAGACGGTTGTTCGGGCAGCAGCATCGATGGGGCGAGCCTGCCGCCGATCCGGAGGGGTCGCCCCCCTCCTCCTCGCCCTGTCCCCCATCGCGCCGGCTGCGTCGCATGAGCCGCTACTACCAGCGCTGGGACAACAACAACCTCGCCGCGGTCATCTCGGCGATGATCTTCATCGGGCTGATCGACGGCCTGGACCTTGTGTTCGCCCGCCTCGCCCGGCGCTTCGACTACGCATCGGCGGCCCGATGAGCCTGGAGCTCGTGGATGTCCACAAGTCCTTCCCCAGCCGCGGCGGAGTGCAGCACGTGCTGCGCGGGGTCGACTTGACCGGGGCGCGGGGCGAGTTCGTGTCGTTCATCGGGCATTCGGGCTGCGGCAAGTCCACCCTCCTCAACGTCGTCGGGGGCCTGGTGGCCCCAGACCGCGGCCGGGTGCTCGTCGACGGTAAGCCGGTGAGGCTCCGGGCCCGGATCGGGCGATGGTGTTCCAGCACTACTCGTCGCTCCCCTGGATGAGCATCCACGACAACGTCCACCTCGCGGCCCGCTCGGCCCGGCCCGACCGGACCGCCGCCGAGACCGACGAGGCGGTGGAGCACTACCTGACCGCGGTCGGGCTGTGGCCCCACCGGGGGAAGCGGCCCACCCAGGTGTCGGGCGGGATGCAGCAGCGCGCCGCCGTCGCACGGGCCTTCGCCGTCGGGCCCGAGCTACTCCTTCTCGACGAGCCATTCGGGGCGCTGGATGCCCTCACCCGCGCCCGGCTGCAGGAGCAGCTCGTGCAGGTCTGGTCGGGGGAATGGTCGACCGAGACGGTGCTGATGGTGACGCACGGCCTCGACGAGGCGATCTACCTGGCCGACCGCATCGTGGTGATGGCGGCCCCGCCGCTTCCGTCGATCGTCGAGGTGATCGACGTTCCGATCCCGCGTCCCCGTGACCGGACCACCGTGGTCGACCACCCCGCCTACCCGAAGGTGTACGAGCGGCTCCAGGAGCTGCTGATGCGCCGCCTGGCACCGGAGCTTGCGGTGACCTGATCGGGGAGGGGGGAGGTAAGCCGCAGGGGATCCGCCCACCGCTCCGCCCGCACGGGGAGAATGGCGGGGTGAGCGAATCCGAGCGCCTGCTCCTCTATGCCCCGCCCTCGCTCGAGGTGCCGGTTCGCTATGTGAAGGGAGTCGGCCCGAAGGGTGAGGAGACCCTGGCCTCGTCGCGCTTCGCCATCCGAACCGTGCAGGACCTGCTCCAGCACTACCCGCGGCGCCACCTCGACTTCTCGGAGCAGAAGTCGATCCGCGAGCTCGGCGTCGGCGACGAGGTCACGGTCGTCGGCGAGGTGCGCAAGGTCCACGCGCCGCCACCGAGCCGCAGGAAGCTTCCCGTCCGGGTGATCGTTCACGACGGGACCTCCTCGCTGACGCTGGTCTTCTTCAACCAGCCGTGGCGCGAGCGGCAGCTGCGCCCGGGCACGATGATCGCCGCCAAGGGGAAGATCACGACCTTCCGCGGAACCCGGCAGATGAACGCGCCCCTCGTCGACGTGATCCGCGATGCCGGCGAGGTCGTCCGGATCCTGCCTCAGTACCCGGCGACGGCCGACATTCATACGGCCTGGCTCCGGCGGATCATCCGTGCCGCCCTCGATGCCTACCGGCCCCTCGCCGACCCGCTGCCCGAGGACGTGCGCCGGCGTCACCGTCTCCTCGGCCGGACCGCCGCTCTGGAGCGCTACCACTTCCCGGTCGAGATGCCGCAGGTGTTCGAGGGTCGCCGGCGCCTCGTCTTCGACGAGCTGTTCACGCTTCAGTGCGGCCTGGCCTATCGAAAGCGGCGGATCGAGCGGTCGGCCATCGGGATCGCGCACAAGGTCGAGGCCGACCTGGCTGAGACGTTCCTCGCCTCGCTGCCCTTCGAGCCCACCGGTGCGCAGCGCAAGGCGATCGCGGAGATCGAGGCAGACCTCGAGCGGTCGGTGCCGATGCACCGGCTGCTGCAGGGGGAGGTCGGGGCCGGCAAGACCGTCGTCGCGCTCTACGCGGCGCTCGTCGCGGTCCAGGGGGGCTACCAGGCGGCGATCATGGCGCCGACCGAGGTGCTCGCCGCTCAGCACTTCCTCACGATCAGCCGGTTGCTGCAACCACTCGGCGGAGGGGACGACGGCCGGGCCGGCCAGCTCGACCTGTTCGGGGGACCCGAGGTGGTCCTGCTGACCGGGAGCGTGGGCGCGGCCCGGCGGCGGAAGGCCCTCGAGCGCATCGCGGAGGGTCACGCTGCGATCGCGGTGGGAACCCACGCCCTCATCCAGGAGGGGGTGGCCTTCGCCAACCTCGGGCTGGCCGTCGTCGACGAGCAGCACCGCTTCGGCGTGCGTCAGCGAATCGAGCTGCGGAGCAAGGGCCGGGGCGAGGTGACGCCGGACGTCCTGATCATGACCGCAACCCCGATCCCGCGGACCCTCGCCCTGACGCTGTATGGGGATCTCGATGTCAGCGTGCTCGATGAGCTGCCGAAGGGGCGGCAGCCCGTGGAGACGCGGGTCATCGATGAGGGCGGGCGGGAGGCGGCGTACGACCTGGTGCGGCGTGAGGTCGCCTCCGGCCGGCAGGCGTACGTGATCACGCCGCTCGTCGACGAGTCGGACAAGCTCGAGGTCCGCTCGGCGATGGCGGAGGCGGAGCGGCTGGCGAAGGAGGTCTTCCCCGACTTGCGGGTCGGGATGCTCCACGGCCGGATGCGGCCGGGGGACAAGGACCGGGTGATGGAGGGGTTCCGGGGCGGCGAGATCGACGTGCTCATCTCGACGACGGTCGTCGAGGTGGGCGTCGACGTCCCGAACGCCACCGTGATGCTGATCGAGGACGCCGACCGCTTCGGCCTCTCGCAGCTGCACCAGCTCCGCGGCCGCATCGGCCGGGGGCAGCACGCGTCGACCTGCCTGCTGTTCACGAGCATCCTCGACGACGAGGAGCGCAGCCGTGCTCGCGAGCGGCTCGATGCGCTCGCCTCGACCACGGACGGGTTCGAGCTCGCCGCCAAGGATCTCGAGATCCGCGGTTCGGGGACGATCCTCGGAGAGCGGCAGGCCGGGTACAGCGATCTGCGGCTCACCAACCTGGTGCGCGACGTCGACCTGTTGCACCGTGCCCGGGAGGAGGCCTTCCGCCTCGTCGAGGAGGATCCCAACCTGTCCGGGCACAGGCTTGTCCGCCTCGAGATGGAGGGCCGCTTCGCCGATCGGCTGGAATGGCTGTTCCACTCCTGATGCGGCGGCTGGGGGCCGCCCTGGTGGTGACGCTCGCCGCGGGGCTTGTTGCCCTCGATGGCGTGGCTGCCTCGGCGGCCGGACCGTCGGAGCCCCGAGCCCCGCTCGGCTACTGGATGACGTCGGCCGACGGGGGGGTGTTCTCGTTCGGCCAGGCCCCGTTCCGGGGCAGCATGGGGGGGATGGCTCTGCGGCAGCCGATCGTCGGGCTGGCGGCCTCGCCGAGCGGGAAGGGCTACTGGCTCGCGGCAAGCGATGGAGGCATCTTCGCCTTCGGGGCGCCTTTCAAAGGGTCGGCCGGGGGGATCCGCCTCGCCCGTCCCGTCGTCGGGATGGCCGCAACGCCGAGCGGGCAGGGCTACTGGCTCGTCGCCTCGGACGGCGGCGTCTTCTCGTTCGGCGACGCGAGCTTCTTCGGGAGCACCGGCGGTACGAAGCTGAATTCGCCGATCGTCGCCATCGCCCCCACGCCCACCGGCGGCGGTTACTGGCTCGTCGCCTCGGACGGCGGCCTCTTCTCCTTCGGCGACGCGACCTTCTTCGGCTCCACGGGGTCGATCCCGCTCGTCCGTCCGATCGTCTCGGTGGCACCCACGCCCACCGGCGGCGGTTACTGGCTGGTCGCCTCGGACGGCGGCGTCTTCTCCTTCGGCGACGCCCAGTTCCACGGCTCGACCGGGGGCTTGCGCCTCACCGGCCGGGTGGTGAGCCTCGCCCCGACGCCGAGCGGCCGGGGCTACTGGCTGGCGTCGACGGACGGCGGGGTCTTCACGTTCGGAGATGCCGCCTTCTTCGGGGCGCTGGGGGACGTGAAGCTGGCCTCGCCGATCCTCGGGCTCGCATCGCTGCCCAATCCGGGTCGCTCGGTGTCGATCTTTTACTACCCGTGGTACGGGACCCCGGCCCGCGACGGCGCCTGGCGGCACTGGGAGCAGAACGGCCACCTTCCCCCCGACGACATCGGCGCCGGCTTCTATCCCTCGCGGGGCGCCTACTCGAGCAGCGATCGAGGGGTGATCGACCCCCACATGGCCGACGTCGCCCGGGCCGGGATCGACGAGGTGGCGACATCGTGGTGGGGGAGGGGCAGCTTCGAGGACCAGCGCCTCCCCGACCTGCTCGGCGCCGCCCGGGCCCAGGGCCTCTCGGTCGCGGTGCAGATCGAGCCCTACGGGGGCCGGAACGTGAGCCTGGTGGCCAACGACATCGCGCACCTGCGCTCGTTGGGTGTCACCGACTTCTACATCTACCTCGCCAGCCTGCACCCGGCCGAGGAGTGGGCGGCCATGAACGCCGGCTTGCCCGGCGTCCGCGTCTTCGCACACGGCGGCAGCGTGTCCGCCGTGAAGGGCGGGAGCTTCGCGGCCTTCGCCGGCGCAGCGGGCTTCACCGGGATCTACACCTACGACCCCTTCGGATACCTGCCCGGCGACTTCGCCCGGGTGTGCGCATCGGCCCGCCTGAACCGTCTTCGTTGTGCGCCATCGGTGGCGCCAGGCTACGACGCCCGGCGTGCCACCTCCGACACGCGGGTCCGGCCGCGGGCGGCGGGCGCCACCTACGATGCCGCCTGGCAGGGTGCCATCGACGCCGGTGCCGACGCGGTCACGATCACCAGCTACAACGAGTGGCACGAGGGCACCCAGATCGAGCCTGCCGTGGCGGGGATGTGCCTGGGGGGCGGCTTCTGCTACCAGAGCTACGACGGGGCGTTCAGCGCGTTCGGGACCGCGGCCGAAACCGCGTACGTCGACCGGACGGCATTCTGGGTGAGCGAGTACCGATGATCTCAGGACTCCAAGCTGAGGGCCTGGCGGAGTCCCCCGGCAAGGAGCCAGCTGCGGCGCTGGATGCAAGCAGAGCGCCCGGGGGCGCCGCCCCCGGGTCTAGAATCTTGACCCGAGACCTGCCCACCGAAGGAGCGTGGATGCCGCATTACCTGGATCGGCACAACTTCGAGGGTATGAGCCCGGCCGACGCCGCCCGAGCGCACGTGCAGGACCTGGAGGTCCAGCCACGGTACAACGTGCGGTACCTGACCTACTGGTTCGACTACGACCGGCAGACGGCCTTCTGCCTTGTCGACGCCCCGAGCGTCGAGGCCGCCGAGGCGGTGCATCGGGAGGCGCACAGGATGGTCGCGCACGACATCATTCAAATCGATCGCGAGGAGGCAGGGCTGTTCCTGGGCAGCTTTCCCAAGGTTCCCTCTGGAGAGCCGTACGTGGCCTCGGCATTCCGTGCCATCTTGTTCACCGACATCGTCGGATCCACCGAGCTCACCCAGCGGCTGGGCGACCTGGGCGCCATGAAGATCGTCCGTCGCCACGACGATGTCGTGGGACGCGCGCTCCGGTTGTTCGACGGCCGAAGGGTCAAGCACACCGGGGACGGAATCATGGCCTCTTTCATCGAG
Source organism: Actinomycetota bacterium (assembly GCA_050693875.1). Classification (GTDB taxonomy): domain Bacteria; phylum Actinomycetota; class CADDZG01; order JAHWKV01; family JBOGWP01; genus JBOGWP01. The sequence continues at coordinate 18,009 of JBOGWP010000101.1, read as the reverse complement.
GTGCCTCGCGCGGTGGAATGCGGAATGGAGATTCAGAAGTCTCTGCGTGCGGCGGGCGCCTCGGATCTCGAAGTACACCTTCGGGTCGGCCTTGCAGCCGGCGAGCCGGTGACCGAGAACGAAGACCTCTTCGGGACGGCCGTGCAGCTTGCCTCTCGCTTGTGTGGCGCCGCCAATCCCGATGGAATCCTCGTGTCGAGCGACGTGTTCGAGCTCAGCGCAGGAGGGGCCATCCCCTTCTCCGACCCGCGTGAGCTGATGCTCAAGGGATTCGGGGCACCTGTACGCGCCTACGCCGTGCTGTGGGACACGGCTTCCCCGTGAGGAGGCGGTAGGCCTCCACCCGCCGAAGGAGAGGCCAGAGTGCCGGCGGCCGAAGCGGGGCGGCTCGCCGGAGTCCCTTGCAACGAGGGCCCCGCGCGGCTGGTGGATGCAAGAAGGACGAACGAAGGGCCAGCCCGGGGCACGCCGGGCCTGCTTACACTTCTCTCATGCGCGTCATCGCCGGGAAGGCCAAGGGACGCCGGCTGCGGGCCGTTGCCGGGACAACCCGGCCCACCGGCAGCCGGGTCAAGGAGGCTCTCTTCTCGATGCTCGGCGACCGGATCCGCGACGCCCGCGTCCTCGACCTGTATGCGGGCTCGGGCGCGCTGGGAATCGAGGCCCTCTCCCGCGGCGCCGCCTCGGCCACCTTCGTCGACCGCGACCCGGCCGCGATCGCGACCATCCGCGCCAACCTGGATTCGGCGGACCTCGCCGGCCGGGCGCGCGTCGTCCGCGCCGACGCGGCGGTCTTCGTCGAGGGCGAGGCCGACGGACCGTTCGACCTCGCCCTCGTTGATCCGCCCTACGCCGCCGGGCTAGCATCGGCCCCGTTGGCGGAACTGACCGAGCGGGGGTTGCTGGCGCCCGGGGGCGTGATCGTGATGGAGACGTCGTCGCGCGTGTTGCCGTTGGTCGCGCCCCCAGGGCTGAGGGTGGTCGCGGAGCGCCGGTACGGCGACTCCGCACTGGTGCTGATCGAGGCCGGGGACACGGCCGGCAGGGGGGGCTGAAGTGTGCCGGTAGCGCTCTGCCCTGGCTCGTTCGACCCACCCACCAACGGGCATATCGACGTCGTGCAACGAGCTGCTCGCCACTTCGAGATCGTGGTCGTGGCGGTCCTCGCCAATCCTTCGAAGTTGCCCCTCTTCTCGGCGGAGGAGCGTGTCGGGCTGCTCAAGGAAGTACTCCGTGACCTCCCCAACGTCTCGATCGAGTCGTACGAGGGACTGATGGTCGACTTCGCCCGCAATCGCGGGGTGGATTTGATCGTGAAGGGTCTCCGAGCGGTCTCGGACCTCGAGTACGAGCTGCAGATGGCGCAGATGAACGCCACGCTGCTCCCCGAGGTGGACACGCTCTTCATCGCCACCAACCCGCAGTGGAGCTTCATCTCCTCGAGCCTCGTCAAGGAGGTCGCGCGCTACGGCGGAGACGTGAGCGGACTGGTCCCCGACGTGGTCCGCGGCGCACTCGCGCAGCGGTTCGCCGACGAAGGTAGGGTGGAGTGATGGACCTCTTCGGCGAGCTCGACCAGGTGATGGGGCAGATTGCCGGCGCCAAGCCGGTGCCGTTCTCGGCCTCCGCGATGATCAACAAGAAAGAGATCCTTCAACGGCTGGAACGGATCCGCACGCTCGCCCCCGACGAGCTTCGGGAGGCGCGCTCGATGATGCGAGAGCGCACCGAGGTACTGGCGAAGGCGCAGGGCGAGGCCGACGCGATCCGCGCCGGGGCGCGGGATGAGCGCGACCGGATGGTCGCCCGCACGGAGATCGTGAACGCAGCCAGCCGCGAGGCCGAGAAGATCATCGAGGAGGCGAGGGGCAAGGCGCGCGAGATAAGGATGGAGGCCGAGGAGTACGTCGACGCCAAGCTCGCCAACTTCGAGGTCGTGCTCCAGAAGACCCTCGCCGCGGTCGCGAAGGGAAGGGAGTCGCTGCGGGGCCGGTTCGAGGTGCACGGCGCAGAGCCGGCCGACGAGAAGCCCGAGCAGCCCCCGGAGCCGCCCCCAGTGGCCGCGCCGGCCCCCCAGACGAGACCCCGCCGCATCTGATCCCGATCGAGGTCGCCTTCGACGTGCGGCTGCTCCCCCCCCGGCGGGAGGGCCCGCGCTACTCGTTCCCCCCGCCCCCGGGCAGCCGCCTCTGGAGACCCTCGTCTCCGGCGTGGGTCGGCGAGCGCGTGCGTGCCCTTGCGGCGCCGCTGATCGCACGCGCCCGAGCCGCCGGGGTGCCGGGCGCCCACACCCCCGTCGCCGGGACGGAACCGCTCCCTCCCGCCACCGTCGCCGCCGAGCGGCTGCGCGTCCTCACGCTCAACGTCCGCGGCGGCCTCGGCCCCTCCGGACGCCGTGCCTCCCGGGAGCGCCTCGACGCCCTCGCCGCCACGATCACGGCCCATCGTCCTGACGTCGCCCTGCTGCAGGAGGTGGACGATTTCGCCCTCCGCAGCGGCTTCCACGACCAGCTCGCCGAGCTCGGGGGCGCCACCGCCGCGGCCGCGTCGGCGTGGGCCGGCGTTCCGCGGGGTGTGACCGGGCGGGGGCAGGGCGTGATGCTGATGAGCTTCGGCCCGGCCATCGATGCGGTCCGCAACCTGATCCTCCCCGACCCCAACGGCGACGGATTTGCCCGCCGCGCCGTCCGCCACGTCGGCGCCGCCGCCGAGTATCTGGCGGCCCATGGGCGCATCCCGCGCCTCCCGATCGACCCGGCCCGCCCGCGCAACGCGCTCGAAGCGGTGATCGTGACGGCGGCGGGGAACGCCGTCCGTGTGCTCTGCGTCCACCTGTCGTGGGGGCCGATGCACCCGCGCCAGGTAGAGGCACTTGCGTCGGCGGTGGGGGCGGCGGCGGGACCCGCGGTCGTTGCGGGGGACTTCAACACCGGCTCAGCGACGGCCGAGGGCAGGGAAGAGGCCGAGCGGGTGGCTGCGATCGGCCTCGCCGACGCGTTCTCGGCCGCCGGGCTCGGTCCGGGCGACCCGGCGCGGCGCACCTTCGGCACACCCGCGCGGCGCGACCTCGATCGCATCTACTACGCCTCTCGGCACTTCTCGGTCGAGGCGGCGCGGGTCTCGGAGGGCGACCGCAGCTCCGACCACCGCCCGGTCATCGCCGATCTCGCCCTGGGGCCGCGGGAACAAGCCGAATAGGTGAGCACCGGGCTTATACTGACGCCGCAATGACACGGGGGATCGGCCGTATGGCCCGCACCTGATCGGTTCAGTCTGCCGCCCGGTTCGGGCGGCCCGAGGGCGGGCCGGCGGCTCCCTGATCAGCTTCGCCGTCGCCCGCCGGAGGGCGACGCGTGGATACGACACCATCGCACCAACAAGACGAGCAGTCTGAGTTCGCGCTCGTAAAGGTCACTCCGAAGACGGTCGTCGACCGCGGCGACCTCGACCCGGGGGCGGTGCTGCTGCTCCTTCGCAACGCCATGGCGCGGGTCGACGCTGGCGACGTCGTCGAGGTGCGCAGCCCCTCCGACGACCTGCGGGACGATCTCGGGTCGTGGTGCCGACTGAACGCTTGCGAGCTCCTCGCCGATCTCGATGCCGGGCCCGGCCGGGTCTATCTGCTGCGCAAGGGCGAGGGTGCGGCGGCCTGGGAGCACCCCGACTGGGACGTGCGGATCCCGCGGCGCGCCGGCGGGGCGATCGACCTTCGAGACTGGCTCGTCGGGCGCGCGGGAGAGGTTCCCGAGGAGGTCCCGACCTACTACGGCTTCGTCCCCAGAGGGGCGGTCGCCGAGCCCGGGATGCCCGAGTTCCCCTTCACGCTCAACCGGAAGGTCGACGTGTGGGCAGACAATGTCGCCGCCCTCTACGAGCAGGCCAAGAGCCAGCAGTGGAACGCCACCGAGGACATCCCCTGGGATCGCCTCGAGCCCCTTCCCGAGGACCTCGAGCGGGCGGTCTGCCAGGTGATGACCTTCCTCGCCGAGAACGAGTACGCCGCGCTCTACATCCCCGCCAGGTTCCTGCCCCGCATGAACCCGGCCTTCGTCGAGCCGGTGCTCTTCCTCGCCACGATCATCAACGACGAGGCCCGCCACATCGAGGTGTTCGTGAAGCGCGCCCTCGCGAACGGCGGGGGGCTGCAGTACGCCTCGGCGATGACGGAATGGTCGCTGCAGAGCCTGCTCGTCCAGGAGGACTACTTCCGGTCGAGCTTCCTCCTCCACGTGCTCGGAGAGGGGACGTTCCTCGACCTCCTCTCCTACATCGAGGACCACGCTCCCGACATGGTGACGGCCGAGCTGGTCCGCCGCGCCCGGCTCGACGAGGGTCGCCACGTCGCGTACGGCGTCGCGCACGTCCGCCAGCACCTGCGCCGCGAGCCGGAACGGGTCGACGAGCTGGTTGCAGCCGCCGAGGATCGTGCCGCCGTGCTCCAGGCGACGACCGGTGTGAACCCCCCGGTGCTCGAGTCCCTGACCATCCTCGGCGGCGGCGGCTCGGACCCGGAGGCCCTGCGCCGCGGCAGCGAGGCGGTCCGCGAGCTGCACCGTTCGATGGACGAGTACCGGGTGCGGCGCATGCTCCAGATCGGGCTCGAGCGCAGCGTCGCCGAGAAGATTTCCGCCCTCCACACCCCGAACTTCATGTGATCCGACGACCAGAGAGGAGATGGGGATGAGCGTCGCCTTGCAGGCCCGGGAGGTCGCCGAGAAGCTGCGGCCGACGGCGTCCGAGTTCGACCGCGAACGGCGGTTTCCCGCCGAGCACTTCGAGATCCTGGCCGGCGCCGGGCTGCTCGGGCTGCTCGTCCCGAAGGAGCACGGCGGGCTCGGCGGCGGCCTTGCCGACCTGGCGGCCGCCTGCGAGGCGGTGGGATGGGCCAGCGGCTCGACCGGGCTGTGCTTCCTGATGCACTGCTGCGGGACCGCGGTCATCGGCGCGAAGGCGACCCCGGACCAGGCGGCGCGATGGCTGCCCGCGGCCGCCACGGGGGAGACGCTCGCCACGCTCGCGTTCAGCGAGCGCGCCACCGGCGCCCACTTCTACAGCCCCGAGATCAAGGCGGAGCGCCGCAACGGCTCCTACACGCTCTCGGGGCGCAAGAGCTTCGTGACCAGCGGCGGCCATGCCCGGCTGTATCCCGTGCTGGTGCAGGCGCCGGGGGCGGAGGGCCTCGACGTGCTGGTCGTCACCCCCGACCTCGAAGGTGTCTCGTTCCAGGGCAGTTGGGACGGCATCGGGATGACCGGCAACTCGAGCATCGAGATGAACCTCGACGGCGTGTCGGTGCCGGGCGACCACCTGATCGGCAAGGAGGGTGACGGCGTCGAGTTGGTGTTCAACGTCGTCGCCCCGACCTTCCTCGTCGGGCTCGCCGCGCTCAACGTCGGCCTGGCGCAGGCGGCGCTGGAAGCCTCGATCGAACATGCGACGGCCCGCAAGCATCCCGGCGGCCAGTCGCTCGCCGAGGTCCCGGCCATCCAGATCCATCTGGCGGAGATGGGCCAGCAGACGGAGGCGGCGCGGGCCCTGGTCGGCCGAGCCGCGGCGGCGGGTGACGGCGCCGACTCCTCCGCGGTCCCGCTCGTCATGCAGGCCAAGGTGTTCGCGACCGAGGCGGCCATCGACGTCACCAACATCGGCATGCAAGTCTGCGGCGGCCAGGGCTACACCCGGTCCCTACCCATCGAACGGTACTGGCGGGATGCTCGGGCCGGCGCGGTGATGGCGCCGACCAACGACGTGCTCAAGGAGTGGGTCGGCAAGATCCTCGCCGGCCTGCCGCTGTTTTAGGGGGCGGGCATGAACGTTCTCAGGGGGCGGGCATGAACGATCGAGTGCTGCGTGTCGGGGCCGTCGCCTACGACCCGAAGGTCGTGACCATCTGGGAGGGGCTGCGCGAGTACTTCCGCGGCGCGGGGGTTCCGACCGACTACGTGCTGTTCTCGAACTACGAGGCGCAGGTCGCGGCCCTGCTCGAGGGCACGATCGACATCGCCTGGAACACCAACGTGGCCTTCGTCCGCTGCGAGGCGGCGACAGGAGGGCGGTGTCTCGTGCTCGGCATGCGCAACACCGACCTGGGGTTCGCGACGAGGCTCGTGGCCCGGGCCGACTCGGGGATCGGCGGGCTGGGCGACCTGCGCGGCAAGCGGCTCGCTCTTGGAAGCGCGGACTCTGCCCAGGCGGCGATCCTGCCGCTGCACTGGCTGCGGCAGACCGGCCTCGACCCGGACCGGGACCTCGAGCTGCTTCGCTTCGACCTGGACGTCGGCAAGCACGGAGACACCGGGACGAGCGAGCTGGAGGTGCTGCGAGCCCTGCACGAGGCCAAGGCCGATGCCGGCGTGGTCGGCGACCCGACGTGGGTCCGGGAGCTCGAGACCGGACGGGTCAACTCGTCGCTCGTGCGCTCGGTCTGGACCTCGCCCGGGTACTCGCACTGCAACTTCACCGCGCTGCCCGGCTTCGACGGTGAGCTGGGAAGGCGCTGGACCGAGGCGCTGCTGGCGATGAACTACAACGACCCCCGGTGGCGGCACCTGATGGACCTCGAGGGCCTGACCGCCTGGCTGCCGGGCCGCAAGGACGGGTACGCCGAGCTGACCGAGGCGATGGGGGAGCGGCTGGCCGCGCCCGCAACGGGCTGATCACCGCGTGAGGCATTTGCCGGCGGACCGATGGAAGGCTCGTCATGCGGTGCCGACCGTCTCGCCGCGCTCAGGGGACTGGCCGACCTCCGGCCCCCCGACCTTGCCGACCGAACTGGTGGATTTTCCCTGATCCGCGAGGGCCGCTGGTAGACTGCGTTTTCGGATCATCCAGAAAGAAGAGCCATGTCCTTCCTCGTCGTCGACATCTCCGAACTCGCCGGCCGCCCCGGCGCCTCGCGACGCATCATGCGAGCGGAACGCCTCCCCGGGCTCCGAGGCGGCATGGGTTGGGTGGACGAGGGGCACCCGGTGGGCCTCAACCTGCTCGCCGAGAGCCTGACCGACGGGATCGCGGTGTCGGGCCGGGTATCCGGGATCATGCACCTGTCGTGCTCCCGCTGCCTGATGGAGTACTCCGCCGCGTTCGACGAGTGGATCCGCGAGGTGTTCTACTTCGAGCGGGCGGAGGAGCGCGAGGGCTACGAGGTCCGGGGGACCGAGATCGACCTCGAGCCCATGCTTCGGGATGCGATCGTGCTCGCCATCCCGGTCCGCCCGTTGCACCGGGAAGCCTGCCGGGGGCTGTGCCCCGTCTGCGGCGCGGACCGCAACGTGGTCGACTGCGGTCACAGCACGGCGGCGATGGATCCGCGGTGGGCCCCCCTGCTTCTGACGACCAACCGAGAGGCGTGACAGGAAGGAGGGATTCGTGCCCACGCCAAAGCGGAAGAAGTCTCGTTCGTCCACTCGCCAGCATCAGTCGCAGTGGAAGCTGAAATCGCCGGCCAATTCCACCTGTCCGCAATGCCACGCCCCCAAGCTGCCGCACCGGGTCTGCGGGAAGTGCGGGTACTACGCGGGCCGCGAGGTCGTAGAGATCGAATAGCTTGGAACAGGCGCCCAACCCGGCATCGGCCGCCGGAGAACAGCTCGAGAGCGCGCTCGGCCTCCGCTTCGACGACCGCGACCTCCTGCGCGCCTCGCTGACCCACCGCTCCTACGCCTTCGAGCGTGGCGGCGTGCCGCACAACGAGCGTCTGGAATTCCTCGGAGATGCCGTTCTGGGGCTGGTGGTCACCGATATGATCTTCACGTCCTATCCGGAGCTCCCCGAAGGAGAGATGGCGAAGTTGCGGGCGAGCACCGTCAACATGGCCGTACTCGCCGACATCGCCCGGGAGCTCGGTCTCGGAGACTTCCTGCTGCTCGGGCGGGGCGAGGAGCTGTCTGGCGGCCGGTCGAAGTCCTCGATCCTTGCCGACGCCCTCGAGGCCCTGCTCGGGGCGGTGTACGTCGACCGCGGCATCGACGAGGCCCGCCGCATCGTACGAACCCTGTTCCGCGAGCACATCCGCGATCACGTCGAGCGCGGCGTGGTGCGCGACTTCAAGACCAGCCTTCAGGAGCGTGCCGCGCGGCGCATCGGCGCCATACCCGAGTACCGGATCACATCGAGCGGCCCCGACCATGCCAAGCGGTTCCACGCCGAGGTCTTCCTCGAAGGGCGGCTGGTCGGCGCCGGCGAGGGGCGATCGAAGAAGGAGGCCGAGCAGGCGGCGGCGAAGGAAGCCCTCGCCGAGCTCGTGCACGAGTAGCGTGCCCGAGCTGCCCGAGGTCGAGGTCATCCGGCGTGACCTCGAAAGAGAGGTCGCCGGCAAGAAGATCAGGGCCGCGGAGGTGCGCAGCACCCCGAACGCCATGCGCGTCATCCGGCGCTACCGGCGCCGGAAGGAGTTCGAGGAGCCTCTTGCCGGCCAACGTATCGCCAAGATCGACCGCCGGGGCAAGTACCTGCTGTTCCGCCTCGACGGCGACCGGGTGCTGGTCGTGCACCTGGGCATGTCCGGTCAGCTCGTCCAGACCAAGAAAGGGGCGGACTTCGACCGGCACACCCACGTCGTCCTGCACCTCAACGGCGGCGGGGAGCTTCGCTACATCGACCCGCGGACGTTTGGCGAGATGTTCGTCACCTCTCGCGACGAGCTGGGGGCGATCAAGGAGCTTCAGAAGCTGGGGATTGATCCCCTCGAGCAGGCGCTCGCCTGGCAGCACTTCTCCCAGGCGCTCGCCACGCATTCGGTGAAGCTCAAAGCCCTGCTGATGGATCAGAAGTTCATCTGCGGAATCGGCAACATCTACTCGGACGAGATCCTGTTTGCCGCCGGCCTCCGCCACGACCGCAAGTCCGACACCCTGGCCTCACAGGAGGTGCGCCGCCTCTACCGGGCGATCCAGGAGATCCTCCAGGACGCCATCCGGCACCGCGGCACCTCGGCGGAGGATGAGCAGTACCGAGACCTGTTCGGCGCGATGGGGGAGTACCAGGAGTACCTCCGGGTGTACCAGCGCGAGGGAGACGCCTGCCGCCGATGCCGCACCCCGATCGCCCGGGTGCGCTGGAGCAACCGCTCGACCTACTATTGCCCGCAGTGCCAGGTCTGACGCCGGCATGAAGCGCCGGCCGAGGGCGGAATCGGCCGCGCCGCGTGAGTTGACGCTGGCGCTGCCGGACGGGCGCCGCGAGGTCAACGTGCGCGCCGTGGCAGATCTGCCGGCCAGCGTAGCCGGCCCCGGGCTGCTCCTGACCCACGGGGCCGGTGGAGACATATTCGGGGCGGGTCTGAGCGCGCTGGCCGCAGGTCTCGCCGGCCGCGGTCATCCCGTGGTGCGCTTCAACCTTCCCTATCGCGAGGCGGGCCGGACCACGCCTCCCGCCGCCGAGCGCAGCGTCCCCGCCTATGCGGCGGCCTTCGAGCAGGCGGGCGAGGCGCTCTCGTCGGTCACGGGGACGTGGAGCGCGGGGGGCAAGTCGTACGGGGGCCGCGTGGCGTCGATGGCGGTTGCGGAAGGAATGCCGGCGGCGGGGCTGGTCTTCTACGGGTACCCGCTCCATCCGCCCGGACATGCGGACCGTCTGCGCGTCGACCACTGGCCGGCAATTCGCGTCCCCTGCCTGTTCCTCCAGGGGACCGACGACCCGTTCTGCGACCTCGCGCTGCTCCAGCGGAACCTCGACTTGCTCGGTGGCTCCGCCGATCTCTACGTGGTCGAGGGAGGGAACCACTCGCTGCGGGTGCGGGGGCAGACCGAGGGGGCAGTCCTGGCCGACCTTGCCCCTCGGGTCGCTGCCTGGCTCGAGCAGCTGTAGGGCGCGTCAACCCTGCGGGGGGCCGGGCGGCGAATACGCCGAGCTGGGCCAGGAGGGTCAGGACGTCGTTCTGCCCCCAGTGCTCCACGACCTTGCCGCCCTCGAGGCGGTAGATGCTGATCGACATGATGTCGACGGGATTCCCGTCGGAGCGACGCCGAACGCCGGAAACCCCCCTTGATTGGTCGCGCGGAACCTCGTCCAGGACCGCGACGAGGTCTCCCTCTCCGTACAGGCCCTCGATCATGTGCCGGTCCGGGAAGGACTGCAACGAGGCGGCGTGGGCCATCTTGGCCCCGGCCAGGCCCGGAGGCAGCATGGGCGACGCCGAATGGCTGTGGAGGTCCGGAGCGAAATGCTGGTCGAGCGCATCGATGTCGTTGGCAGCCCACGCCTCCTCGATCTTGCGAACGATCTGCTTGTTGTCCTCAGCCGGCATCGCCCGCCTCCCTATCCCATGGCCCCGAGCTGCATCAGGAGCGACATCTGGTCGAGCAGCCCCCAATGCTCGACTGCTCTCCCGTTCTCGAACCGGAGGATGTCGATGCCGTCGACCTCGAATCTCCTGCCGCTGCCGGGAACCCCAGAGAACTCCCCGGTGTGGGCGCCGCGAAGGATGCTGCGGACCACGACGACGTCGCCGTCCTCGATCTCGGCGAGGATCTCTCCCTCCACGCCGGAGAACGCGGTCGCCCAGAGCTTGACGCGCTGCTCGAGCCCCTCCCGGCCCGCCGGCAGCCCGGGAGGCAGCGTGTGGTCGACGAAATCCTCCGCGACGACCTCGTCCAGCCCGCTGGTGTCGCCGGTGCCGAAGGCGGCGAAGATCCGGCGGGCGCGCGCCTTCAGGTCCGTCACGCCGGGACGCGCTCCCTCACCGGCTCAGGCTCCGTACTTCGCCAAGCGGCCTGCGGCCGCAAGCATCAGCCCAATCAGCTCCTTGCCGAGACGCGACCCGAGCCCGCCTGCCATGGCCGCCTCCTCGTCGAAGGTGGAGACGGCGTCGATGCCCACGTTCGGGCCGCGCATGACGAAGGGAACCGGGTGCCAGGAGTGGGCCCGGAGCTGGCTCGGGGTGGCATGGTCGCCCGTGACGCAGATCACCTCGGGCTCGAGGGCTGCGATTCGAGAGAGCTGGGCGTCGACCCCCTCGATCGCCGCGACCTTGCGGTCGAAGTCGCCGTCCTCGCCCGCCGAGTCGGTCGCCTTGTGGTGCAGGAAGAAGAAGTCGTACCTGCCCCATGCGTTCTCGGCGCTCGCGACGACCTCGTCGAACTGGGTCCCGACCTCGGTGGCGTCCATGCCGAGGAGGCGGGCGATGCCCACGTACATCGGGTAGCCGGCAACCCCGAGGGCGCGCAGGCGATACCGTGCCGAGAAGGATGGCAGTTCCCGGAGCGTGTCGAAGCCGCGCAGCAGGATGAAGTTGGCGAACTCGCCGTGCAGCGCACCCCGCACCTGCTCGAGGAGGTCCTTGAGAAGCGCCGCGGTGTGCTCCGCCTCGGGTGCCAGCGCCCGGGGCTCGTACGGGGGGACGCCGGCGACCTGGGGGTCGGTATCGGCGATGCGCGGGGAGAGGCCACCCTCGCCGCGCAGCACGAGCAGGGCCCGGTGGTCGCGCTCGGTCACGAGGAAGGCCTCGGCCCGTCCGCCGAGGTCGAGCGAGGTCCGGATGAGCTTGCACAGCCGCTCGTTCTCCTCGGTGGACAGGCGGCCGGCCCGGCGGTCGACGACGAGGCCCGCCGGGTCGAGCGTGCAGAAGTTGACCCGGGCGGCGACGTCGCCCGGCTTCAGCTCGAAGCCGACACCGGCAGCGGACAGCGCCCCCCGGCCGAGCTCGTGGACCAGCGGGTCGTAGCCGAAGAGGGCGAGGTGCCCGGCCCCCGATCCGGGCGTTATCCCGGGGCCGACCGGATGCTGGAGGCCCGACGACCCCTCGGCTGCGAGGCGGTCGAGGTTCGGCGTCCTCGCGGCATGCAGCTCCGACCCGCGCTCGTCGGACCGGAAGCCGCCTAGGCCGTCCATGACGACCAGGACGATCTTCGTCGAGGCGTCGACGGCGAGGCGCGGGACGATGTCGTGCACGCTCAGACTGTACCCGCCGGGGAGGTTAAGAGACCGTGAAGGGGGTGACCATCCCTTCCGCAAGGTGCGGCATGCCGTTCTTCGTGGGGTCCGGGACGAAGCAGACTGCGATGTAGTTCCCGGGCTCGAGGTCGAAGAAGGCAAATGCATGAGCTCCCGGCGGAAGCACGGTCATCCCGCCGGCCTCCACCACCGGAGGCGGGCCGGGAGGTTGGCCGGACGCGGCTGCCTGGACGAATGCCTGGAAGTCCGCGGCGGTCTTTCCGGGTAGCAGCCTCAGCAGCTGCGTCTCGTGCGGCTGGGGTCCGTTGTTGACCACCCTGAAGGTGCCCTTCCCCGTCTTGGCCGCGTCCGGGAGGGTAATGGAGAAGTCCTGCAAGGTGATCGTGCCGTTGGTCTTCGGCTCGCTCGCCGCCGGGGCGGTGCCCTCGACCTTGAGTTCGCGAATCATGCCCTTGAGGAAGTGCGAGGTGCCGTCCGGGGACGGAACGAAGCAGATCAGGAAGTAGTCGCCCTCCTCCAGACGCTGGACGACCTTGGTCGACTTCCCGGCTTCGCACTCAGCCCTCCATGGGGAGAGGCGTTGCGGAAGACCGCGGCATCGGGTGGCCGGGTGGCCTTGGCCTGGTCGAGAAGCTGCTGGAGGGTTACGCCGGTGTTCAGCTTCATGAACCCGGCCATATGGCCTTCCTTGCCTTCGTTCCTCAACGAGAACGAGCTGAGGCCCGCCTTGACCGACGCCGGCCCCTCGAACCTGTACTCGGAGGCGGTGAACTCCACCTTCTGAATCTCCGCCTCGGCCTTCGGCTCGGTCTTCTGGTCGCGGGCGCACGCAGAGAGGGCGAGCATCGCGAGGACGAGACCGCAAACGAGCCGAACCAGGGTTCCCTTCGCCATTCCATCGCTCCTTTCCGTGCCAGCTTGTCGCGCCGGGGGCGCGCCGGACGATGACCGGAGCCCCCCGTCGCCCCCCAGGGATGGCGCACCGTGTACAGGCGGGGGAGCTCCCCGACGACCCCCCGGTTTCATGGCGCCGTATCGCCGGAGCCGGGCAAGCGGCAATCCACGGGTACAGGCGGGGGAGTTCCCCGACGACCCCCCCCGGCGAACAGGCTCGTGGTGCCGTGACGGAGGTAGTGGTGGCTTCGCCGATCGGGCGTGCCCGGCAGCAAGGGCAGGATGGCCTGAGCCCGGTTGAGCGCCTGAATCTGGGACTTCTCACCGACAGCACCACTGCCCGCTCTGGCGGGTCGAGGTACAGGCCCACGACATCGCGCACTTTGTCGATGAACAGAGGGTCGGTGGACAGCTTGACGCTCTCCGCCCGCCACGGCCGCAGCCCGAACGCCTGCCAGATGCGAGTCACCGCGGTCTGGTTCAGCCCCACCGCCTTGGCCAGCGAACGCGTCGACCAGTGGGTGGCATTCTTGGGCTTGTGCTCCAAGGTCTTGACGATCAACGCTCCCAATTTGTCGTCGCTGATCTTGCGAGGCGCTCCCGGACGGGGCTCAGCGAGAAGCCCGTTCACGCCCTTGGCGACGAAACGCCGCCGCCACCTGCCCACGGTCGCTTGATCCACGTGCAACCGATCAGCCACTTCGCCGTTGGCCGCGCCGGTCGCACACTCCAGGATGGTGCGAGCCCGCAACGCGAGAGCCTGGGAGGTCTTGCGTCGCTTGGCCAGACGCTCGAGAAAGGAACCGTTCTTCGTCGCTCATGGCCAGTTCTGCCTTGTGCCGGCCCCGAGGGCGCGGCGTGTCGCGCGTTGATGTGGAAGGCATGCCGCAAGCACACCACATTCGCGACGAACTAACGCGTCAGGACACTAGGAATGGGACTGCAAGTCCGATAGGGCGATGGTTAAGTGGTGCTAGCATCCCCAAAGGAACGGTGGTGTCAGCACCCTTCTCATCTGCGAAACAGAAGTCTACCATGGCTCCTCCGACGGTCGATCGCCTCCCTGGGCAGGTGAGCCATCTCCATTGGAGTTGCAGTTTCCCCCGGCCTCTGTCCAGGATCGCTGGCACTTCGGCAGCTTGCCAGAGATGGTTGCATCCTCGGATGCCCTTGTTCAGGGCCGAGTCGTCGACACCAGGCCGGGTAGGAGCGTTGGTGAGGGTGAGGAGGCCCTCCAATTTCGGGCTGTGACAATTTGGGTTGAGCGTGTGTTTCGAGGTTTTGTAGCGGGCGAAACGGTGTTACTAGAGGAAACAGGTTACGGGCTTGAGATCGAAGGATTCCCGGCGTCGAGGACCGGGGACAGGGGATTCTATTTCCTTTTCGCTAAAGAGCCAGGACGCAACTACTCTCAAAGCCGATTCCTGATTAGGGGCGATCGCCTTGTAGGACCTTCTGGTGGCGATCCCCTCGTCAACGAGGTGGAGGGATGGGCTATGGAGCACTTTCTTCAGCTGCTGGAGGTTGCCGCCCAGGCCGCCGCCCGCGGGGAGGTAGCGAGCATCAGGCGGTAACAATGGACTTACTGGGGAGGGGAGCTTAACACGCACTCTAAGGGGCGCGCCGGGGACGGTGCACCCCTAAAACTGTGGACAAAGCGTTGAGTCTTCAAATCCGACCGTCTATCATTCATCGAGCCGGCACTTGCACACCAAGCTCTCCGGACTTCGAACGATGAAGACCGGTTCACGATTCGTCGCCCCTAACTCCGAGACGCGTGCAACTACGCGGGGTCCTCGAGCGCGACGGCTTCTCGTGATCGCCTTAGCTGGAGTGACAACCATCCTCGCCGGGTGTCGTGGCAAGTATGGGGTCAACTGTGGTCGCGAGGCGAGTGCTTCAAGAAGCGGCTATGAAGCGAGGGAGTGCTTATGGAGTGCTTATCAATCAGGACGCCGTGCGCACTTCTCTACCACGCGCCTCACGCAAGAGGGTGACCCGATTGTGTATGAATTGCGGGTAATCTCACGGGGTCGGTGGAGGTTCGTGAGGACAGCCGGGACCGCTTCGGGTCCCCCGGGATCACGACTTTCAGGTGCAGGGGAATGGAGCGCGCCCGCTCTGCTGATCCGACGGACACTCGCCTATATTTCGAGCTGACCGGTTGCCCCTCTGAGAGAGGGAGAGTTTTGCTCTAGTTGGCGCAACGGGCAGGAGGGGGGTCACCGCTGCTTGCCAACGTAGCCCTCTCGTCCTGGACGATCACTTCGCCGAGGCCTGGGGGGCGATGGGCGACTCCGACGATCGAAGCTACCGGCGGCGCAAGGGCCACGCCACCTACCGCCTCGTCCGCTTTACGACTGGGTGCCCTTGGTAGCGGGTACTCGAGTGCACGCCGAGGAGCTTCGGGAGGAAGCAGCGAAGGTGCTTCGACCGATGGGCCTGCGCCTGTCGGAGACGAAGACGAGCGTCTCTCATAGACGAGGGCTTCGAGTTTCTCGGCTTCCGCATCCAGCGGCAGAGGGGGTTGCATGGCGCCGCATCGCCGGAGCCGGGCAAGCGGCAATCCACGGGTACAGGCGGGGGAGTTCCCCCGACGACCCCCCGATTTCATGGCGCCGCATCGCCGGAGCCGGGCAAGCGGCAATCCACGGGTCCCGCCGAACCCTTTGCTAACATCCGGCCAACCTCATGTTCCTCCGCACTCTGGTCCTGCGGGGCTTCAAGTCGTTCGCCGACAAGACCGTCCTCGAGCTCGAGCCCGGGATCACCGTCGTGGTCGGTCCCAACGGCTCCGGCAAGTCGAACATCGTCGACGCGATCTCGTGGGTGCTCGGCGAGCAGGGACCGCGCGCGTTGCGGGGCGGCCGTATGGACGACGTGATCTTCGCCGGCTCGCGATTGCGGCCGGCCCTCGCGGTGGCCGAGGTCTCGCTGACGGTCGACAACTCCGCAAGGCTGCTGCCGGTCGAGTTCTCCGAGGTGACGATCGCCCGGATGCTGTTCCGCTCGGGCGAGAGCGGGTACCGGATGAACGGCGCGCCGTGCCGGCTCCTCGACATCCAGGAGCTGCTCTCCGACACCGGCATCGGACGCGAGCAGCACACGATCATCGGGCAGGGGCAGCTCGACGCCATCCTGACCGCCGACCACATGGCGCTCCGCGGCTTCATCGAGGAGGCCGCCGGGGTCGCCAAGCATCGGCGGCGCCGTGAGCGGGCACTGCGGAGGATTGCCGGAGCCGAGGCCAACCTCGGCCGCGTCTCCGACATGCTCTCGGAGGTGCGACGGCACCTTCGCCCGCTTCGCGAGCAGGCCGAGGTGGCGAAGCGGCATGCCACCCTTGCCGGCGAGCTGTCGCGTCTCCGCCATGTCCAGACGGCGCGCGAGCTCGCCGCGGTCCGGGAACGCCTGGGGCCCGGAGGAGCCGTCGACCTCGACGCCCCCCTCCGCCGGCAGGAGGAGCGTCTGCGTGCCATCGAGCAGGACCTCGCCGATACCGAGGCGCGTCGGATGGCCGCCGCCGAGCGGGGCTACCGGCGCCGGGAGGCGGCATGGGCGCTCGGGAGCGCCGGGGATCGGCTTGCCGCTCTCGCCCGGCTGGCAGACGAGCGCGGCCGGACGTTCGCCGCCGAGATGGCGTCGTCCTCCGACGATCGCGGCCGTGCGCGGGTCGAGGCGATCGAACGGGAGCTGGCCCAGGCGGAGCTGCAGGTCGAGGACGCTGCGCAACGCGGGCGGGACGCCGCCGAGGAAGCCGCCGCGCTCCGCTCATCGCTCGACGCGGCGGACCAGGCGATCGCGGAGTCGCACGGCAGGCTCGATCCGTTGTTGGCGTCGCACCGCGAGGCGGTGGCAGCGGAGGTGCGCCTGCGGGGCGATCTCTCCGCGCTGCGCACCTCGCTTGCGTCGGCCGAGACGGAGCACGGTCGCCTGCGCAAGCGCACGGAGACGATTGCGCGTGCGCGCGATGAAGCCGAGAGGCGCCTCGACGAGGCCCGTCGGCGTCTCGAAAGCCTGGAGACGGCGGAGCCTCCGCTCGCCGGGTCGCTGGCCGCCGGCGAGGAGGAGGTTCGCCGGCTGGCGGAGGCGCGAGAGGCCGCCCTGGCCGGGCTGCATGCCGCGGAGCGCGAGGTGGTGGCACGCGCCGCAACGGTCCAGGCCAGGCTCGAGGGATCCCCGGAGGAGGCGCGCCGGGTCGCGGAGCTCGGTCTCGAAGGCGTGGTCGGCGTGTTGAGCGATCTGGTCGAGCCCGACGCGGAGTTTCGCACCGCGCTCGAAGCGGTGGCCGGGCCGCTCGGCGGCGTCCTGATCGTGGAGGACCTCGCCGCGGCGGAACGCGTCGTGGTCTCGACGGGGGAGGAGCACTCGGTGGTGATCCTGATCGCCCGGCCGGATGCCGTGACGGACCCCGATGCCCTCCCGCTGTCGGAGGCGGTTCGGGCCCGCCACCGCGCCGTGCGGGCGGCCCTCTCGGGCGTCTACCTCGCTCCCGGACCACACGAGGCCGCGCGGTGGGCCGAGGCCCGTCCCGGGCTCTCGTACGTGACTCGGGATGGGGGGCTCGCGTCGGGGCGGTTGCTGGTCTCGGTCCCACCAGATGCGGCTGCTCGCGCGGCAGAGGCCGAGCGCCTCCGATGTGAGGCGGCGGCGGCCCTCTCGTCAGTGGAGGAACGCACGGCCGATGCCGAGCGCCGCCGTGCCGAGGCTGCCGGCCGGCTCAACGATCTCGACGCATCCCTGGAGGCGGCGGCAGAGGCGATGACGTCGATCGAACGCGACCTGCACGGCCTCGAGCGCGAGCAGCAGGCCGTGGAGGAGGCGACGCAACGAGCGGCGGGCTCGGAGGTCGCGCTGCGCGCCCGCATCGAAGCATCGGAACGGGCGCTGCCGGATGCGGCAGCGGCAATCGAGCGGGTCGCCGAGGACCTCGAGCGCCTGCAGGAGGAGCACGCGTCGGCGCGCGCGCGGCTCGAGGAGGCGACGGCCGCCTACGACGCGGTCCGGCTCGAGGCCGCCCGCGCCTCGGAGCGCCGGCGGATGTCGGCGGAGCGCCGGGAAGCGCTCGCGGGAGGCCTCGAGCGCGCACGGCGCCAGGCCGCAGCGCTTGCCGGACTGCGCTCCCGGCTCGCCCACGCGGCGCAGGTGGCCCCGTGGGTGGCCCAGGCATCCGCCGCGCTGCGCGAGTCGGTGAGCGGCTGGCTGGCAGAAGCCAACGACGCG
>JBOGWP010000100.1:0-12899 GCA_050693875.1 Actinomycetota bacterium | reverse complement strand
CCCCGAGCACACC
Source organism: Actinomycetota bacterium (assembly GCA_050693875.1). GTDB lineage: Bacteria > Actinomycetota > CADDZG01 > JAHWKV01 > JBOGWP01 > JBOGWP01. Next base: position 12,886 of record JBOGWP010000100.1, on the reverse strand, counting down.
CTGCTCGATGTCGCCTCGATGATGTGCGACCACAAGGTCGGCTCGGCGATCGTCCATACCGACGAGGGCTACCCGGGAATCATCACCGAACGTGACCTGCTGCGGGCGATCGCGCGGGGAGCCGACCTGTCGAAGGCCAGGGTCGAGGAGTTCATGACCTCGACACCCGTCACGGCGTCACGTCACTGGGATGTGGCCAATGCGGGTTGATGGAGATCGGCCCTCTAGTCAACCAGCCGGTCGTGAGTGTGGGCCCCGAGCACACCCTGCTCGATGTCGCCTCGATGATGTGCGACCACAAGGTCGGCTCGGCGATCGTCCATACCGACGAGGGCTACCCGGGAATCATCACCGAACGTGACCTGCTGCGGGACGCGCGGGGAGCCGACCTGTCGAAGGCCAGGGTCGAGGAGTTCATGACCTCGACGCCCGTCACGGCGTAACGTCACTGGGATGTGGCCGAGGCGGCCCGCCGAATGGTCCGGGGGGGCTTTCGCCACCTGATCGTCATGGGAGACGGCATGGATGCGGCGGTCGGGATCCTCTCGATCCGCGACCTCGTCGAGGCCCTGCTCGACGAGCGCGAGGAGATGGCGGCCGAGGGCCGAGCGCCGGCTCCAGCGAAGCAGGAGGTGTAGGGCCGCTCACTCAAAGGGGTGAGGGACGATTCACCTTGGAATCCGTCCCCGTAGCACTTGCGCCCGACGCCTGCTCCCCTCATAGACTCACCGCGTTGGTAAGGCCCTGGTTGGTTCGGCCCTCGGAGCTGCTCCGAGGGCCGATGCCATAATGAGAGTTCCTCACGTCGAGCCAGACGAAAGAGAAGGAATGTCCCGTATCGACCGCCGCATGAATCGGTCCGTCCTCACCATGAACCCCGAGCAGACGCTCGAGGAGGCAGCGCAGTACATGATCGAGCGTCAGGTCGGCTCCGCGGTAGTCGTCAGCAACGGAGCCGTGGTGGGGATCGTGACCGAGCGGGACGTTATGCGAGCGGTCGCCCGAGGCCTCGTGCCCTGGAACACCAAGCTCGAGGAGGTCATGACCCGCGAGCCCATCACGGCCTCGCCCGACGGGACGACGGCTGAGGCGGCACAGGTCATGCTCGAGCACGGCTTCCGCCACCTGCCGGTCGTCGAGGGAACCCAGCTCGTCGGGATCGTGAGCCTGCGCGACGTCCTGATCGACCCTGAGCCGGCCGACACCTCCTAACAGCCCGCCCCGGCCTGCCGTTACCCCCCGCAGGGTGGAGAAGCGCATCCGCCTATAATCCCCCCCAGGGGGTGCGGCCGTAGGCGGGGATACTTGCGGGCTCGAGCGGCGAGTGAGGCGCCGCGGGGACCCCGGCCTCGTCAGCGCATCCCGGAGTTCCGAGCAAGGGAGCCGGTGTGCGCGACGCCACGATCTCGCAGGCCCTGGAGCGGGCCCAGGCCGAGAATCGCGTCCTGAGCCGCGTCATCGAGGTCCTCTCCTCGGGTGTCGACGTCTCCCAGGTGCTCGCAGCGGCGGTCGACCTGGTGCTCGAGGCAACCGAGGCCGACGCCTGCTTCCTTCATCTCTACGAGGGGGACCGATTGGTGCTCCGAGCGGCGAGCGAGCCGTTCCGGGATGCAGTCGGGACGGTGGAGCTCGCCCTGGGCGAGGGGGTGGCGGGCTGGGTTGCCGAACATCGCAGGGAGGCGATCATCCCCGACGACAAGTGGTCGGACGCCCGCTACAAGTACATTCCGGCGCTCGGCGGCGACCGCTACACGTCGATGCTGTCGATCCCGCTGATCTCGCCCACCGACCAGCTGGTGGGCGTCGTCAACCTGCACACCGAGCAGCGGCGTACCTTCACCCCGCACGACGTCGCCTTCATGTCCCACGTTGCCTCGCTGGTGGCCGCCGCGATCGAGCACGCCGCGCTCTTCCGGGAGCTCGCAGCGAAGGAAGAAGCTCTTCAGCGGATGGTGGAGCGCACGGTCCAGGCGCAGGAGGAGGAGCGGCGCCGAGTTGCCACCGAGATCCACGACGGCGTGACGCAGCAGCTGATTTCGATCTGGTTCCGCGTGCAGGCGTGCGAACGGGTCCTCGAGCAGGATGTCGGAGCGGCTCGCGGCGAGCTCGAGATCACCAAGGGGCTCATCGACGAGGCGCTCTCCGAAGCTCGCGCCGCGATCTACGACCTGCGTCCGTCGACGCTCGACGACCTCGGGCTCGTCCCCGCGATCAAGGCACTCGTCGACCGAACCTTCGCCCCGGGGGTGGAGGTCGACGTCGCTGCCGACGTCCAGGAGACGGTCCCGACCCATCTGGAGAGCGCCCTGTACCGCATCGGGCAGGAGCTGGTCTCGAACATCCGCAGGCACGCCGCGGCGAGACGGGTCGAGCTGACCATCGAGGCGGACCCGCACGAGATCCGGATGCGGGTCACCGATGACGGGCGGGGCTTCGACCTGGACGCCTACCGGCGGAGCCGGCCCGAGACCTCCTTCGGCCTGACCGGCATCTCGGAGCGAGTCGAGATCGTCGGCGGCACCCTCGACATCCGCTCGGAGGCGGCGAAGGGCACCCAGGTGGAGGTCCGTCTACCCCTCAACGGGCGACGCCGGCCCACGCGCCTGGAGAGCTCCACCCAATGAGCACCGTCACCGAGCGCATTCGGGTCGTCATCGTCGACGACCACCAGATGGTCCGGGCTGGGCTGCGGGCGATGCTGCGCGACACGAAGGTCGAGATCATCGGCGAGGCGGCGAACCTCGAGGGCGCCCTCGACGAGCTCCGCGACAAGGAACCCGACGCGGTCCTTCTCGACGTGCGGCTGCAGGGCCAGTCGGGGCTCGAGGCCTGCCGGGTGATGACCGAACGCTATCCCGACGTGGCGGTCGTGTTCCTCACCGTCTACGAGGACGAGCAGTACGTCGTGGAGGCACTTCGCGCCGGCGCCAAGGGCTACGTCCTCAAGCACTCCTCCCCCGACGACATCATCCGAGTGCTCGAGCGGGTCCGGGAAGGGCAGACGATCGTCGACCCAACGCTCGGCGGGCCCATCGCCCTCCGGCTGGCCCAGGTTCGGCCGGGACAGATCTGGCCCGGGTCCGAGATGGGCCTCACCCAGCGTGAGAGCGAGGTGCTTCGGCTGATCGTCGACGGCTACAACAACCGCCAGATCGCCGAGCAGCTCGTCATCTCCGAGGACACCGTGAAAACCCATGTCCGGGCGATCTTTCGCAAATTGGGCGTCACCGACCGCGCCCAGGCGGTGTCGTCGGCCCTGCGGCTGGGCATCTTCAAGTAAGTACGGGGACTGCTTTGCTGGCCGCCGCGGCCACACTCTAGACTCCATCCGACTTCATACAGGAGGTGCGAACGAATGATTCCGCCCGGCTCGTACAACTTCGGCCCATCGAACGGCCAGATGCGAGTGAAGGTCTACCGCGAGGGCTTCGCGAAGAAGGCGGGGCACGACCTCATCATGGTGGTCGATCAGTGGAACGCGCAGGCCCAGATCGCCGACGACCCGGCGCAGACCTCCATCACCCTCTCCGCCATGGTCGACTCGATGGAGGTCCGGGAGGGCGTCGGCGGCGTAAAACCCCTCTCCAGTGGCGACAAGGCCGACATCAAGAAGAACATCCAGAAGAAGATCCTCGACTCGAGCTCCTACCCGGAGATCACCTTCCGTTCGACCTCGATCCAGGTCATGGGCAACCGGGCCACGGTGCGGGGAGACCTCACGATCATGGGCCGGGCAAACCCGATCGACATCAACCTCACCGACGAGGGCGGGAAGATCAAGGCCACGACAACAGTCAACCACCAGTCGCAGTGGGGGATCAAGCAGTTCACCGCCTTCATGGGGGCCCTCAAGGTGCGGGACGCGATCGAGATCGAGATCGAGGCCACGGTCCCACACTGACGGGAGCGCGTGCGGGGACGACGTTGCACGGACCGCCGAATGCGGGGGTGGATACCCTGGCGGGTCGCTTCGCTCCCCGTACAGGCATGGGGCCGGCTTCGCCGGCAGTCCTCATGCCGACAGGGCCTCACTCCGTTCGGCTCCTGCCGGGCCCAGCTTGAGGTGCGGCCCCGGTCGGTCTCGTCCCAAAGTTGACCATTCGCACCAACTTCGGCACCTCGAGCTGGGCTAGTAGTGCTGAGCCCCCGTGGGGAAAGCGGGTGAGGACTTCCGCCGGGTCCAGTTCGGCGACCACAGCGCCGCTCCCATGAGCAGGGCGCCGAGCACGATCGTCAGCCCCAGCACGGCACGGAGGACCAGACCCACGCCGCCGAGGAGAAGGAGCGCGGGGGAGAGTCCCACAAGAAGCATCACCACTGCCATGGCCCTGTTCCCCTTCCGGTGGGTCGACGCCGTGCGGGGATTGTCGGCACCGGACTGACCCAGAATAAGTGTCGAAATCCGCCCCGTCCAGAGGAGCATCTCGTTTCCGAAGAAGCGTGCGACGTGCCCAAGAGGGATTCGTCGCCGCGCGGACGGGGACATCCGGGCAGAAGAGGACCCATATCATCGCTGCCATCCGCCGGGCCCTACGCATAATTCCGGATAGAGGGGAGGATCCGGTCGGCGGTCACGAGCGGGGTCGGCACGGGGGGAAACTGCAGCGCTCCGGTAACCTTGGCCGAGGCCCATGGACGATCACGCCCTCTCGCAGGAGTCCGAGCGCCTGCTCGGAAGCGTCGCGAGGTTCTATCGTTTCTTCGTCGAGTCGAGATATGCGTTGCGAGCCGGCCGGCCCGGCATCAGCGACTTCGTCGCCGGCAACCCTCAGGAGCTGCCCCTCCCTGAGTACGTCGAGGCGCTCCGGCGCTGGGCGGTGCCGCAGCGCCCCGACTGGTTCGCTTACAAGATGAGCGAGCCGGAGGCACGGTCGGTTGTCGCAGCGTCGCTGCGGGAGCACCTCGCGCTCGAGGTGCGCGACGAGGACGTGATGATGACCACAGGCGCGATCGGGGGCCTCGCCGCGGCGATCCGCGTGGTCGCCGGACGCGGCGACGAAGTGATTTTCCTCTCCCCGCCCTGGTTCTTCTACGAGGCCCTCATCCTGGCAGCGGGCGCCACGCCGGTGCGGGTGAATCTGCCGCCTCCTACCTTCGAGCTCGATCTCGATGCAATCGCCGCGGGGATCACCGATCGCACCCGTGCGATCGTCGTCAACTCGCCGAACAACCCGACCGGCCGTATCTACCCCGCAGAATCCCTCGGCGCGCTGGCGCAGCTGCTGTCGGGGGAATCCGAGCGCCGCGGCCGTCCCATCTACCTGATCTCCGACGAGTCGTACCGTCGGATCGTCTTCGGCGACGCGCAATTCGTGACGCCGGCGCGCTTCTACCCCTGCACGCTGATCGTCTACACCTACGGCAAGACCCTGCTTGCGCCCGGCCAACGGGTGGGGTACGTGGCCTGGACTGCCGACATGCCGTCTCCCGACAAGCTGCGGGAGGCGTTCTTCGCGGTCCAGCTCGGCATGGGATTCGCATTTCCGAACGCGCTGCTCCAGCACGCCCTCTCCGATCTCGAGCGGCTCTCGATCGACATCAAGCAACTCGAGCGCAAGCGAGACCGGATGGTGGAGGCGCTGCGAACCCTGGGGTACGAGGTGCAGGTCCCCGACGGGACCTTTTACGTGATGCCCCGCTCCCCGATCCCCGACGACGTTGCCCTCATGGAGCGTCTGGCCGAGATGGACGTCTTCGTCCTCCCCGGCATGCTCTGCGAGCTGCCCGGCTACTTCCGGATCTCGCTCACCGCCACGGAGGAGATGATCGAGCGATCGCTTCCCGCCTTCGAGACGGTTAGGAAGGAGGCCCGCGCGTGAAGGTGACATCCCGGGCACGCCCCGCCCCTGAGGGGGCGGAGTCTGCCGGCCCCATCGTCCGTGCCGTCGAGGTTCGCAAGGTCTACCGCTCGGGAACGGAGGTCGAGGCGCTGCGCGGCATCGACATCGAGGTGCCGAGGGGTGATCTCGTCGCGATCGCAGGCCCGTCCGGGTCGGGCAAGACCACGCTGCTCAACTGCCTCTCGGGGCTCGAGAGCGTGACCTCCGGCCAGGTCTGGATCGAGGGATCGGATCTGGCCGAGCTGTCAGACGACGAACGGACCGCCTACCGGGCGCGGCACATGGGGTTCATCTTCCAGGCGTTCAACCTGCTGCCGGTGCTGACCGCGGCGGAGAACGTCGAGATCCCTCTGCTCCTGCTCGGCACGGCCCCCAAAGCCGCGCGAGCCGCGGGGGTCGAGATGCTCGGCGAGGTGGGGCTGGCCAACCGAGCAGGTCATCGCCCCGACCAGCTCTCGGGTGGCGAGCAGCAGCGGGTGGCGGTGGCTCGGGCCCTCGTGCACCGCCCGGCCATCGTCTGGGCCGACGAGCCCACCGGGAACCTCGACTCCGAGGCGACCGAGGCGGTGATGGACCTCCTCGTCCGCATGAACGGCGCCGGGCAGGCCATCGTCCTGGTGACCCACAACCCTGCGGTCGCGGAGCGCGCCGCGCGGATCGTGCGCATGCGCGACGGCCGCATCCGCAGCATCGAGAACACCGCGCCGGCGTCCCGGCCGTGACACGGGGCCTGGTCCTCGCCGTCGGCGTCTTCACCGCCGTCTACGGCGCGGTCGGGCTGCTCGCGCTCCGCCGCCGGCTGCTGGCCAGGCTCGCCGGCCGCGAGGCGGTTCGTCGTCGGGGTCAGTCGCTTCTCGTGATCGGCGGCCTCATGGTCGGGGCGGCCGGGATCACCGCATCGCTGGTGGGTGCCGACTCTTCGCAGGACTCCGCCATCCTCAACGCCTACCGGACGTGGGGACGAGTCGACCTGACGGTGGTGGCCGGGGGCCGGCCGTTTCTCCGGGAGGTCGCCGCTCGCCTCGCCGCCGATCCCGATGTCCGGGCGGCGACCGACGGCGTGCAGGCCGGGCTGGAGCTGGTGGGGGCCGTCGCCGATCTCGACCGCCGTCAGGGTGAGCCGGCGGTGCGGCTGATCGGCTTCGATCCGTCGTCACAAGCGGCGTTCGGGCGCTTCCAGCTGGTCGACGGGAGGTCGACGACCGGCGACGATCTCCGAGCAGGGGAGGTGCTGCTCTCCCGCGGGCTCGCCTCGGCGCTCCAGGCGCGCCGCGGCGACCGGCTCGCCGCCACGGTCGAGACCGCGGCCGGCGCCACCGCGCCCATTCCGCTCACCGCCGCCGGAATCGCACGCTCGGACGGGCCGGGAGCCTACGGCCTGCGCCCGGCGGTGTTCGCGCCTCTCGCCACCCTCCAGATGCTGGCCGGGACGGACCAGATCGACGTGGTGCGCATCTCGGCCCCCGGGGGGATGCGCAGCGGCCTCGACGAGGCGTCGAGGGCCGAGCGCGCACTCGCCCGGGCGCTGGCCGGCCTCACCGCCTCGCTCCCCGAGGGCCCACGCCTCGAGGTCCGGGCGGTCAAGGCTGCCGAGGTGGACCAGGCCAAGCAGTCGACCGCCTGGACGCGGGCGATGCTCGTGGGGGTCAGCGTGCTGATCGTCGCCGCGGGGTCGGCGCTCGTCGTGAACCTGGCCATGATGCTCGCCGAGGAGCGGCGTCCCCGTCTCGGCGTGCTCCGGGCCCTCGGCTTGACGCGCGGCGGCCTGGTGCGGCTCTCGGTCCTCGAGGGAGCTATCTACTCGCTGTGGGCGGCCGCCCTCGGGACGCTGGTGGGGGTGGGGGCCGGGCGGGTGATCTCGGGCCGGTATGCCGTGGCGTTCTCGCAGTTCTTCAACGGCGAGACCGACTTCCGCTACGTGTTCGCGCCGCGGCCGGCAACGCTCGCGACCGCGTTTGCGGTGGGAGCGCTCGTCACGCTGGCGACCGTGCTTCTCGCCGCCCGCCGGACCTCGCGGCTCACGATCGCGGCCGCGATCCGCGACCTACCCGAACCGGCGCCGGAACATCGCCGCCGCTGGTCTCGGGTGGCGCTGATCGTTGCGCTGCTCGCCGCCGGCGCGGCGGGTGTGGTGCAGGCCGATCGGGCCGCGCGCCTCGTCGGCGGCATCGCCCTGATCGTCGGGGCATCTCGACTTGTCCGGGGGCGCCTGCCGCTGCAGCTGCACCTCAGCCTCACCGGCGCCGTCCTCGCGGGCTGGGCATTTTTCATCGTCGCGGGGCTCGACGCCTCGGGCGACCCGAACAAGTTCTTCTCGGCCTTCACCGCCGCGGCCCTCGCCTCGGTGTTCGGACTCTCGATCCTCGCCGCCGCCAACCTCGGCCTGCTCGAGCGGGTGTTCGGAAGTCTGGCTCGCTCGGCCCGGCTGCGCTCGGTCCTTCGTCCCCCGCTTGCCTACCTGGCCCGCAGGCCGCTGCGGACGGGCCTGTCGACCGGCGTGTTCGCGGTGGTCCTCTCGGTGGTGACGCTGCTGGCGGTCTTCCTGCACATGATGAAGCCGCAGTACGAGCGCGACAGCCGCGGCTTCGACATCCGTGTCGTGGCGACCGGCACTGCCGGGATCGGCTTCTCCGGAGACGTCCGCCGGCTGATCGCGCGCGAGGTCCCGGTGCCCACCCGCGGGTACATCGGCCCGCTCACCTCGCCGTTCGTGCGGGGCGAGACCGCCTTCGTGCCGATGTACGAGGCGACTCCCCAGATGGTGCAACTGCGGCCGGTCCGCCTCTCGGCCCGTCTCAAGAGCCTCGGGACCGATGAGGCCGTCTGGCGGGCGGTCGCTCGGGACGCGCACCTGGTGATCGCCAGCTACGCCAATCCCGGCGACGAGATCACGCTGCGCGGCGCGCGGGGGCCGGTCCGCCTCCGCGTCGCGGGGAATCCCCAGACCGGGATCCTCGACGGGGTCATCGGCAACGCCGAGGCGCTCGCGCCCTTCCAGACCTCCTCGACCGGGGTCGTGGTGATGCTCGATGCCCGCCGGGGGACGAATGCCGCGTCCCTCGCCCGCCGGATCGAGCGGTCGCTCTTCGGCGCGGGCGTCGACGCCTCTCCCATCCGGCAGCTGCTCGATAACGGCTATCGCGCCAACCGAACCTTCTTCTCGGTGGTGGAGGTGCTGATGCGCATGGGGCTCGTCATCGGCGTGCTCACGCTCGGCATCCTGGGCCTCCGCGCGGTGGTAGAGCGGCGCCGCATGATCGGTGTGCTGCGCGCCCTCGGCTACCGCCGGCGGGAGGTGATGGCGGGGCTGATGGTGGAGGCCTGGATCACCGCAACGATCGGCGTCGTGGTCGGGTTCGCCGCCGGAGCGGTGATGGGCTACCTGTTCCTGCGTCAGTTCGCCGAGGGCACGCCCTACGGGATGGACGGGGGGAGCATTGGCACCGCGCTGGGCCTGCTCTACGCCGCGGTGATCGTCGTCACGATTGGTCCGGCGTGGCGTGCCTCGCGCCTCCCGCCCGCCGAGGCGGTGCGGCTAACCGAATAGCGGACGCCGTTTTCGCGAGCTGTTCCGTCGCATACACTCGGGCGATGCCCGAGCGCGAGCTCGCCGACCAGCTGGCCGGTCTCGCCATCTTCGCCGACCTCGCCCGCCCCCAACTCGAGGCGGTCGCCCACATCTTCGAGGAGGAGTGGTTCGGCGAGGGGACGCGGATCCTTCGACAGGGGTTCACGGGCACGGGCTTTTACGTGATCCTCGACGGGGAGGCGGCGATTCGCATCGATGGCGAGGAACGGGCGCGCCTCGCCCGGGGCGACTACTTCGGCGAGGTGTCGGCCCTCCTCGACGAGCCCCCGACCGCCGACGTCGTGGCCCTGCGACCCCTTCGCTGCATGGTCCTGCCGAGAGCCGAGGTGGAGGCCTTCCTGCACGGCTACCCGCGGGTCATGTTTCGGATCCTTCAGGCCCAGGCCCGGCGGCTGCGAGCCGCCAACCTGTGGAACCGGTAGGTCCCGGGGCCCGATCCGGGGCGCCTCCTTCAGCCCCGTGACGGACGCGGCCGGGGAGCGGCCCTTTCCGCCGGGGCGCTACCCGGTCGTCGTGGTGGGAAGCGGGGCCGGGGGACTGCAGACCAGCTACTCGCTCGCCCGCCTCGGAGTGTCCCATGCCCTGATCTCCGACGACGATGCGCCGGGCGGGATGTTCCGCCGCTTCCCGCTGTTTCAGCGCCTGATCACGTGGACAAAGCCGTACGCTCCGGTAGAGCGAGGCACCCGCGCCTACCAGTGGTACGACTGGAACAGCCTGCTCTCCGCCGAGGAGGCCCACCGCGTCTCGGTTGCCGAGTTCATGGACGGCGTCTCGTACTTCCCCACCCGGGCCGAAATGGAGGCGGGGATCGTCGCGTTCACCGAACGCAGCAGCACCCGGGTGCGGTTCGGCTGCCGGTGGGAGTCGACGAGGCGCGAGGACGACGGCTTCGTGATCGTGACGAGCGACGGCGAGTATCGCTGCAAGGCGGCAGTCATCGCGGTGGGCATGACCGAGCCGTGGAAGCCTCTGGTCCCCGGCTTCGAGCACGTGCCCCACTACGTCGACACCAAGCCGGCCGCGGCATATGCGGGCAAGCGCGTGTTCGTCGCCGGGAAGCGCAACTCCGGGTTCGAGATCGCCGACGGCCTGCTTCCCTGGGCTCGGCAGGTGATCCTGGCCTCGCCGCGGCCGGCCCGCATCTCGGTGGTCCTGCGAACCACGGCGGCGGCCCGCGCCCGCTATCTGCAGCCCTACGAGGATCACGTCCTCGGCGGGGGCACCCTCGTGCTCGACGCGGCCATCGAGCGCGTCGAGCGGACCGCCACAGGCTTTCGGGTAGTCGCCAAGGGCACGACCAATCCGGTCGACCTCACGCTCGAGGCCGACGAGGTGATCGCGGCGACGGGGTTCACCACGCCGCTCCGCGACCTCTCGGCGCTCGGGGTGGCGACGTTCTACCAGGGCCGGCTGCCCGCCCAGACGCCGTACTGGGAGAGTGCCACCGTGCCCGGAATCTACTTCGCCGGCTCGATCACGCAGGGGTCGATCGGGATGAAGAAGTACGGGATCCCGAGCAACTCCGCCGCGGTGCACGGGTTCCGCTACAACGCTGCGGTCCTCGCCCGGCACATTGCCCGGACCCACTTTCGCATCGATCCCGAACCTCCCCGGCTGCCGCCGGACCGGGTCGTGGACTACCTCCTCTCGGAGGCCACCAGTGCGCCGGAGCTGTGGAACCAGCAGTCGTATCTCGCCCGGGTCCTCACGTTCGAGCCCGGGGCAGGAATCGTCGACGACGGGATCTCCCCGCTCGCACACTTCGTCGACCACGCGGGCCCCGACGGGGTCGCGCTGGCCGTCGAGACCGACAACTCCGGCGACATCCACCCCGCCGTCTACCTGCGCCGGGGTGGCAGAGTCGAGGAGCACCTCATGCACTCCGACCCCCTGCTCGACTTCCGCGGCGGCGGAAACCGCAAGCTGCTCGCAGACCTGCTCCGCCCGGTGCTTGGGTAGGATGGCTCGATGAGCCCGTCGAATCCCTCGCAGGGACAGCTCCGCCTGTTCTACGCTCAGACCAAGACGATCGCGGTCGTCGGGGCCTCGGGCGACGACAAGAAAGCGGGGTCACGCATCCCTAAGTACCTGCAGGGGCAGGGGTACCGCATCCTGCCGGTGAACCCCAAGGGGGGCGAGCTGTTCGGGGAGCGCGTCCACAAATCGCTTTCCGAGATCGAGGAGCCTATCGACGTGGTCGACGTCTTCCGCCCCGCTGAGGAGGCGCCGGCGATTGCCCGCGAAGCGGTGAAGATCGGCGCAAATATCCTCTGGCTGCAGGAGGGGATCGTCTCGGAGGAGGCCGCCGAGATCGCCCGCGAGGGCGGCATGCAGGTCGTGATGGGCATCTGCATGGGGGCCACCCACCAGATGCTCGGCCTGACGCGCTGACGCCGGTCTGGGCACCACTACTGCGATGCGCGCAGGCGGCCCAGCTCCGCATCGGTCTCGGTCAGCCGCCGTGCCAGCGTTCGCAGCATCGCCACCGCGATCGTGGGCTGCATGTGGAGCATCCCGAGAAACTCGTTGCGTCGGATCGCCAGGCAGACCATCTCCGTCTTGGCACGGACCCGGGCGTTGCGCACCGCGCCCTCGTTGAGCAGGGCGAGCTCACCCACGAACTCCCCCGGCCCCAGCTCGAAGGTCTTCCCGCCGCGGAGCTCGACCAGGGCGGTCCCCTCCTCGATGAGAAAGAGCCCGGTCGCCTCGGTGTTCGGCTGCACCAGCAGCTGTCCCGGGGGGACGTTGAACTCGGTGACGGTGCCGGCAACCGTCTCGAGGGCCGACGGATCGAGATGGGCAAAGAGGGGGATGCCCCGAAGCTTGTCCGGAAGCGTTTTGGATTCCACCATCCCGCTTTCATACCACGCCTCCGATTCCTCAACCGGCTCTGCACCTTCACAAGGCCGCGACGAGGCCGTTCACCATCGTTGCCGCGAATCTCCACGACGCAGCCGAAGTGGGCACGGCCTTTCGTGGGTGACGGACCTGCGGGCCAAGAAGGTCGAAGCCTCTTCCGGATTTCGTGAGTCGGGGCGCGTGCACGGTCGCGAGGTGAACGCCGATCGCCGGTTCTGTCGCGGCCAGACGCTCCGACCTCGCCGTGGTTCTGTGCACCGCCCCAGGCTGTTCTGGCCTCAGAACCCTGAAAGGACCGCGCCTTGGTCCGAAGCCCTGGCTCTGGTGCTACTCGCGTGGAAACAACTGAAGAACCACAAGACCGTTAGGGCCTGCGCAAGCATTACTCAGTCATAATTACGCAGGTGTAGTTCACTTTCGGGGTGCGACGGTGTAGGTCCAGTCGCGGTGCCATTGGTGGGGGCGGAGGGGCACTGCGGCCAGTTGGGCATCGGTGACGGACAGGCCTGTCGGGTAGGAGGCGCGGTCTCGGTGAGCGTGAACCTTCAACCCGGACCTGGTCTTGGTGGCGCCGATGAGGTTGACGACGACCTCG
>JBOGWP010000099.1:0-30378 GCA_050693875.1 Actinomycetota bacterium | reverse complement strand
CGCTGCCGGTCAAGGCAATCGGAGCGCCCGCAGGAAGGGCGGAAGGGTGCGGAAACATTTGAGGAACAAGGCCCACCCGGCGCGGTTGGTCGGCTACGCCCCGTTCGACTCGGCGACCTCTCTTCTAACGTGGAAGTGCCCCGGTGCTGAGGCCGAGGGCCGCGCCAGTGAGCACGTCGCCCGGATAATGCTTGATCGTGATAGGCGAGAAGCCATGAAAGCCCGAGGAGGGGCGGAAACAGGAGGGGCTCCCTCCCCCCGGCAGCCATCGTGTAGGCAAAGCCGGAGGCGGCGTGGCCCGATGGGAAGGAGAACACCCCCGGGTGGGGACTTGCACGCCGCTTCTTCGGAGCCGCCTTGCCCACCGGCGGTGGGCGCCGGAACACGAGCTTCAGCGCGTTCGCGACAACCGCCGCCCGCGCGAGGGCGCTGACCCCGTCCCTGGCTGCGGCTCGGCCCTTCGGTTCGTGGGCAGCACTCCCGAGACCGCCGCCCATATGAGACCGGGTGCGAGGACGGTGGATAGCGGTGGAAGGAGGCGGTCCAGCACCGGGGAGGCGGGTGCGAGCCAGGGCAACCGCGGTCGCCTCGTCGAGGTGCAGGATCTCTCGCAGGATTCTCGACACGAGGAAGCGGGGATCGCGTCTGAGCTCTTCCAGCCGCCTGGACCGGACGTGGGTGGGACGACCTCTGCGCTCGACCCGTTCCAAATGGAGCGGTGCGAGCCCATTGATTGCCCGCGACCGGCAGGGCCTTGTTTCAGTTGGATGAGAATCGGCATTCGGCGCTCCCGTGTCTCCCCGGACTTGGCAGGAATAGCGACATGCCCACCGGCCTAGGCGAGCCGGGGGGCTAACTCCCCCTCGCGCACGGCGAAACCGTCAGGCCAGCACACGCGCCCCGGGCTTACCATGTGACCTGCCTCCAGCGTTGGCAAGAATTTCGGGCTCAACCCGGGGATTGCCCTCCCGGCGCCAAGGCAACCAAACCAAGCTGGCGGGCTGCGTTTGCCATCGGGCCGTCGTAGGTCACGATTCCGTTTAGTTCTTCACCTCCAGCAAGGGCCGCAGCCAGGTGGATCGCATCGAGGGTCCGGATGTTCGGCGGGTCGAGCTCGCCGGCGGCGAGCATGAGATCGCGATCCATCACCAACTGCTCGAGCGAGTCGAGGTGGGCAAGCGCCACGTCGACATCGCCCTTCACGCGACGGACGGCACGAAGCACCTCGGCGACGGCGAGCTCGCTGGTGAACAGAACATCGCCCGGATCAAGCTCCGTGCGCCACCGGACGATCGCCGCGGTTTCCTCCTCGACTACCGCGAACTTCACGATCGCCGACGAGTCCAGATACCAGACGTTCACCGCTCGGCTCGAAGCTCCGCGAGTGCTTCAGATGCCGGCTGGTGCGTCGCGATGGGGCGGGGCAGAGGAGGAGCCACCGTGGCAGGCTTGAGCCGGCGCGCTTGCCGCAGCGCCGCCAAGCTCCCCCCGGACGGGGGAGGGCCGAGGATGGCAACCACCTCGCCGCGTCGGGTGACCTCGATCCTTTCGCCGGCATGCGCACGCCGGATCCACTCGCTGGCGTTTTGGCGAAGTTCACGCACACCGATCCTGGACATGTGTACACACGATAGCACTTGACTGTGTGGAGCGACGGAACAGACGACTGGCGTCTCGGTGTCGCCGACAACGAAGTCGCAACCATAGGCCCGTCCTCCTGGCGGGCACTTGGATGACTCGGTGGTCCTGAGCGACCAAGCTCAGTTCGCCATCGCCTCGGTCTCGGGCTCGACGGCCTTGTCGCCTGCCTGCGAGGGTTCCCCGTCGACCGAGGCCGCAAGCTTGACCACGTTCCGCCCGCTCGTCTTCGCTCGATACAACGCACGATTGGCGAGGGCAAGCAGGGCCATGCGCTCGTAGCCTGCCTGATCCGTCGTCGCGGCCCCGATCGAGGCGGTGACGTGCAGTCTGCGTCCTGGCCCCACCTGGTTCATGCCCTGTTCGATGTTGGCCTGAATCTTTTCTGCGACCATCATCACAGCCTCTGCATCGGTGCCCGGAGCGCCGGCCGTCTAGCCCGCCCGACCGCCACGCGGCAAAAAAGCTCAACCGGGTCGTCTGCAGGACCGCCGAGAATCAGTTCGCCCTCGCATCCGTTGAAGGAACATAACCAGGATTATGCCCATCTCCTCGGACCAGAGTTCGAGGAGGTCAACCCTGGGTTGCCTTGCGGCGTTGCGCGATCCGCTCGTAGTTCAGGCGGAACAGGGCAACGACCTCGGCGATGTCGTCGGGCGAGCGGATCCAGCGGGTCACCCACCCCGACTGCGGCATGACGTGGTGCGGGGAGGCCCGCCCCTGCTCGACGAGCTCGTCGCGCACCGTTCTCGGGAACGGGAGGTCGGCCAGCCGGTCGCCGTGGAGGTGACCGAGCTCAACCCGCCCCCAGCGAAACTCGAGCCCGCCGAAGCGATGCGGGCCGGCCGTGACTTCCGGCCACGAGAGAAGCTCTCGCGTGATCGCCTCTGCGATGGCGCCCATCTCGGCCCGCTCTCAGCGCGCTCAGAGGCGCGCTCACAGCGTCGACGCTAGCAGATCGAGCACCTGACCTCAGGTCGCGTCTACGCGCCGGGCACGGATGACGACCAGCGCGATCGAGGCCGTCCCGACCACCGCCGCCCCTCCGATCAGCCACGGGAGCGCCGACGGGCTGTGGTGCAACGAGCGGTTCGGATCCGCGGTTGTCCCGGTCCCGGTCTGCACGCCCGCCCCACCCTCGGGCACGGCGTTGGCGTCGATGAGTGTGGTCGCGGTGCATGCGTTGTCCTGGAAGGGAGCGGCGCCGTTGGTGGGGACGAAGAGGTAGCGGCCCCCCACGACGTAGGTGCGGTCCACGCTGGTGACGACTCCCGATCCCTCTCCGGAGGTGCCGACGACCTCGACCCGTTCGGGCAGGGAGCTGCCCTTTCGGACCTCCTCAACCCGCACGACGGCCCGGCGTGCGTCGCCGTCCTTCAAACCGACGACGGTGCCGACGAAGGCGACCTTCGCGTGGGCGAGGGCCTCCCTGGCGGGCCGGAGCGGCGCACAAGACGCCCAGGACGGGGTTGACCACCCACCCAGAACCGCGAGCATCCCCAGCGCCACGACGAGCCTCCTCATCTCCGACCTCCCCTCGGCTCGGTTCCTTCCCTTGCACTTGGACGGCATCCCGCCCGACCCGGGTTCCAGGGATGGGGCACCTCGAGACATTGTCACGAAATCTGCTGAGTGGCGGGCGGCAGTGGGAGCCGTCATCGTCGGCTCGCTGGCCCTCCAACTCGCCGCCACCGGGATCGCAGTGGGCTGGGGTTCGAGCTCTTCGGCGGGACGATGGGAGCAGGCATGCTCGGTTTGCCGAGGCAAGACCTACAAAACAGCGTCGACACCCGCTAGCAGCAGCCTCCATATACGTACGAAAAACATGTACGCAAACGTGTATTGACCCCCATTGAAGCCGGTGCCATATTGCCCGGAAGAACACTCGCGAATACGCGCACGGTTACCTGGAGCGGCTCGCCCGAACGGCGGGTCGGTTATCTCCGGATGATGGCCGTGCCTCCTGGGGGGTTGCCCATGTCCCGCGTCCGTCGCCTCGCGATTCTCGCTCTTCCGGCCACCGTCGTGATCGGGGCGATGCTTGCGCCGATCACGACGGCCGTTGCCGTCCATCCCCAGTGCTTCGGTCTGGATCCGACTGCAGCATCCGTGAGCCCCTCCGGCGCCCTGATCGGTACGAGCAGCATGGACGTGATCATC
Source organism: Actinomycetota bacterium (assembly GCA_050693875.1). Classification (GTDB taxonomy): domain Bacteria; phylum Actinomycetota; class CADDZG01; order JAHWKV01; family JBOGWP01; genus JBOGWP01. The sequence continues at coordinate 26,580 of JBOGWP010000099.1, read as the reverse complement.
GGGACCGAGGGAGACGACGTGATCGATGGCAAGGGCGGCGGCGATCACATCTGCGGGCGGAGTGGCAACGACAAGATCGAGGGCGGCACCGGGGACGACGAGATCGACGGCGGAGCCGGCAAAGACCGCGTCAAGGGGGGAGCCGGCGCCGACCGCCTCTCCGACGGTACCGGCGACGACAAGCTGATCGGGGGCGCGGATGACGACCTGCTCCTCGCTCGAGACGGGACCGACACGGCCGACGGCGGCGACGGCGTCGACGTCTGCGACGCGGAGAGCACGATTGGCTGCGAAGCGGCTCGGAAGCGCACGATCGTGGTGGGCGAAACATTCGCCGTTCCCCCCACCAACCCGGCGGTCAACACGAACGGATCGACGCACGCCTACTGGGAGGCGATGTACAACGGCTTGATCGGGCTCGACCAGGACGGCAACCCGGTCCCCGAGCTGTCGCCCGTCGTCCCGACCTTCGGGAACGGGGGCATCACCGACGGGGGCCGCACCTACACGCTCACGTTGCGCGACGACGTTCGTTGGCACGACGGCGTGCCCCTCGAGGCCGCCGACGTCAAGTTCACCTTCGAGAAGGCGCTGCTCCCCTTCCACGCGAGAGCCCGGAACATGGCTCCTGCACTGCAAACCTGGGACCCGAACGCAAGGGTCGCCTCAATCGACGTGGTCGATGTCCACACCGTCCGCTTCCGGTTCTCCCAGCCCTACGCCCCCCTGCTCCGGCAGCTCAACGTCACGGAAGCGCCGATCATCCCCAAACACAAGTACGAGGGGCTCCCGGCGTCGGCGTACGACGCGCAGGGCAACCCGACCATTGCCGCGCTCAATGCGAACACCATGGGGACGGGAGCCTTCGTCTTCGACCACGGCGTGGTCAACGGGCCTGACGCCAAGGTCGTTCGCAACGCCGACTACTTCCGTTCTCCGCTCCCCTACATCGACGAGATCGTGATGAAGCCCTATCCGATCGATGCCGACCGCTACCACGCCCTGCTCACCGGCGCCGTGGACTGGCTCTGGGACGTGCCCAACGAGAACGTCGCTTCGCTCGCCTCCGATCCCAACTTCCGCACTGCGGCGACCCAGTCTCTCGGCGGAGGTCCGAACTCGATCGACCAGTTCATTTTCAATCTCACCGTGAGCGGGACCGGGACGACGAGCGCCCCCAACCCCGACGATCCCGCGCGGTACGGGCAGATCGGAGGCAACAACCCGACGCTCACCGCGCCCGCCCACCCAATCCTCGGGGGGTACCTGCCCGACGGCAAGACCCTCGACCCCAACAGCAGCGGGGCCAAGGTGCGGAGGGCGATCTCCCACGCCATCGACCGCGAGGCATATCTCAACATAGGCCGGAGCGGCATTGGCACGGTGGCGACGGCGCCCATCTCGAGCGAGCTCACCTTCCACGCCGACGACATCGACCTCCCGGGTTTCGACCCCGCGCTGGCCAACCAACTGTTGGACGAGGCGGGATGGGGCGGGAGCCGGACGCCCGAGGGGTTCCGCACCTCGTTCGGGCATCCCACGCTTGCGGACGGTCAGGTGCTTTCGCTGCGGATGCTCCAGGGATCGCTGATCTTCACCAGCAGGTCGCAGCACATCAAGTCCGACCTCGCCGCGGTGGGGATCAGCCTCCAGGTCGAGATCGACACCGCCAACGCCTCGGCACGGGTCTTCACCCACCGGAACTTCGACACCTACATCCTCAACTACGCCCAAGGATACGACCCGCATGTCGGCGTGCGCCGCCAATACCATTCCGATCAGGTCAGCACCACGGGCACCCCAAACAATGCCCCCGGGTACAAGAATCCCCTGGTTGACGCCGACTTCGACCAGGCGGTGCAGACACTCGACTCCGGGCTTCGTTTTTCGATGTACCACGATGCGCAGGAGCGCGTGGCGGCCGACATGCCGTATGTCTGGCTGATCGAGACGCCGAACGTCCGGGGCTTCATCGCCCGATGCAAGGGATTGCTCGAGTACACGGGGCAGTTCGCCGAACTCGGGTACTGCGGGGCCTAGGCGCTCGCAGCTGGGCGTCCCTCGCGCGAGGGACACCCAGTTCGTGGGAGGGTGACCGAAGCGTAGCTACGCCGCCGACGGCCCGTAGGTGAGCGAAACCGAGCCGTTCGTGAGATCACGCGACCCGAGGAGCTTCAGCGCAACCTCAGCCGCCACGACGTCGAACAGCGCCCCGCCGGCGTCGATGACCACCGACCCATCCGTGGAATTGGCCAGAGCCATCACCCGGTATCGGGTCGAGCACACCTCGGTAGCACCTGGCCCGAGGCGGAAACGAGGAAGAGTTGATGTTCCGCCCGGGAGTCGTAGGTCCGTTCCTGCCAGGTGGACCTCTCCATGACCGGGGCGAAGATGAGGGCCCGGTCAGGCCCAACGAAGATGGCGCTGTCGGCGTGGGTGATGTCGAAGAGTGGCGAGCTTGCGGTCCTCGATGGCCGGACGCGCGCGTCCCGCGAAGCGTCAGCTGCTCGGACCGCCGCTCAAAGGCAGCCAACTGACGTACGCTCTTCACACGGTACTCGCCCTAGGAGTGCGGGATGTGACTCCAACGGGAACGCGGTCGGCGAGTTCGTGATCCCTGCGATCGACGAGCACTGCACGGCTCGCGATCTGATCCGAGCGCGCGCGAGAGAGGAAGTGGCCCGCCATTAAGCCGCGTCACGCCGCCCGTTTTTCAGGGCCTCGTGCAGCCCACTGAGGCCGAAGCTCGGCTGAACGAATACCACCTCAAATTCGCTCGCCGGCTCGATTGGGAGGAGCAAGCAGCGGTGGCAGAGCGGGCGTTCGGGCACAACGGCTTCTTCGTGCTGGTCGATGGTCGCCAGATGGAGGATGTCGATGATCCCGTCACGTTCACCACGGACTCGGAGGTGGCATTCGTTCGCCTCGTTCCCCTCGTCGGAGGATGACCGCTCCCCCGAACGAGCTTCGGGCGCTGCCCGAGGGAGTAGTTGACCGCATTCCGCCGGAGCTCCACCCAGTGTTCGATCGGGCGTGGACCCAGGGCATCCTCCCTCCAGGCGGAGATCATTCGGTGGCTCGTGTAATCCGACTGGCTGGAGATGGGTGCCAAGAAGGTGTCGGAAGTACCGGCATGGTCGAGCATCCAGAGGTGGTAGCGACGACATGCGGGTCAGCGCGGCTGCTGCCTGCCTTGCGTGGGCATCGCTCGGCTGGAGGTCGAACTACGACGGCCGGGGCGCCATCGCGGTGTGGCTCAATCTCAAGGAGATCGGTGCAGCATCCGCGACGCCTTCATCCACGTCGACGGACGAATGCATACCTACCGGATCCACATCGGCACAGGCCACATCTTCCGTGAGCCCGGCTCCCGGTACGTCTGCATCTTGCCGAAGTCCGTGGGCCTAGCGCCCAGGGTGTTCCTCCCGTTCGACGACGATGCAAAGCTCGCCTGATCTTGAGCAAGGCGCCCTCCTTTCCGAGGACGACAAGATCAAGGACGAGACGATCCTGGCTCAGCTGAGGGCGTGACTGAGCCGTCGGGTTCAAGCGGTACAGCTCCACCCCTGGTCGAGCCTGCGCTCGGCAGCGCGCTTGGCGGCTCGCCCTGGTGTTGGTCCATGCCGATCTGCCTATCGAGCACCCTGACCCGATCGGGTTCCGGCCCGTGCTCCCGCTCTCAGGTCGCGCGGGTGGCTGCCGACGGCGCGAGCTCGTCGAGCCTCGCCCATGGAGACTGGCCGGCGGGGCAGAATCATCGGCCCGGCGGAGCGGGAGACCCATGGCATCTCGTGCGACCGTTTACGCCCCGTCGTCCGGAGGGTTCTCGAAGGGGTTCCGGTTGTCTCCCGTCGTTTCGCGAAGGAAGCGCTCCACCTCCTCGCCGATGTCCTCACTCGGGGAGATGGAGAGCGGCTGCGCCGACGACTCGAGCTGCTCGAGATAGGTCCGGGCCTCCGGGCGGGACGCAACCACGTCATCCAGGCGGACACGCTCCTCGCGTACCTGCTCGACCAGAGCGTCGACCGAGATGCGCACGCCGAGGTGCTGGGCGACGCGCTCGATCAGCGCCAGCGCGCCCGCGTAATACGTCCCCGCAACGTAATGCGGCACCTGCGCCCAGATTCCCCCGCTGAGGATGCCGTGTTCGGCAAGCTTCACCTCCACAAGGCTCACCGCCGCCGCGGGCACGCGCATGTGCTCCGAGGGCAGCGGGGGATCGCCTTCCCGAGGCCGGCGATGGTGCCCGGTGACGAGGATCGGGGTGGGACGGGTATGCGCAACCATGGCCGGGATCGCCCCCATGCACACGCTCTCGACGACCCCGAGCCGCCGGGCGATCTCCACGATCGAGGCCCCGAACTCCCGCCAGCGGTAGTCGGGTTCCGGACCAGTGAGCACGAGCAGGTCGCGGCCGCTGCTGTGCACTCTTCGGATGCTGAGGTCGGGCCACCCGATCTCGGTGAGCACGCCCAGCCGGATGTCGAGAGTCGGCCGGCGGGCGCGGTAGTCGATGAGGGCGTCGGAGTCGAACGTGGCCAGCACCTCGCCGCCGTCGGCGATGTAGGAGGCTGCCGTCGTGCCGGCGGCGCCGGCATCGACCCAACCGTCGAGGGCGGCGATCAGCGCGGGAGCTGTGAGCGTCACCTCACGCTGAAGCTCGTAGATGGCCATCCCGGCTCAGCTTCGCACACTGGGGCGCCGGCGCGGCGGGCCGGTCTGGCTCCGTCCCGCGAGGGCCCGCTCCCCTACCGGCGGAAGCGAAGCCGATCGGAGACGTTGAGGATCGGATAGGGGTTGACGGCCCGCCCTCCGGGTTGGTGAGATTCGAAATGGAGGTGCGACGGCGTCCTCTTCGCGTTCCCGGTGTTCCCGACGTACGCGAGCACCTGGCCCCGCTGGACGAGCACGCCGTTGGCGATCCCTGGGGCGTACCCGGAGAGGTGGGCGTAATAGTAGGTCCACCCGTCTGCTGGGGACCGGAGCCAGAGCCTCGTGCCGCCCAGGAGGTCGCTCCCGACCCGCTCCACGATCCCGTCGACCACCGCGACGATCGGGGTGGCGGAGGGGGCGAAGATGTCGGTCCCCTCGTGGCGATGGTAGAAGGAGGTGCCCTCCATCCGCGGCGCTCCGAAGGTGTCCAAGTAGGCGTACGGGGCGAAGACCGGGAAGGTGAAGGGCGACCGGGGCCCCCGCAACGCTCGCCGCACCCGGACCTCGAGGGTGCGCATCTCTGCCTCCAGCTCGCTGCGCCCCCGGGCGAGTCCGTCACGGAGCGCGGTCTGCTCCCGGCGGAGGGTCTCCAGCCCGATCGAGGCGCGCTCCGCCTGCTCCGTGAGCGTTTTCCAGCGCCGCACCGCGTCCGAGTCGGCCTCCACGACGTCGCTCATCTCCTGGAATCGGGCGACGAACTCGTGAGCTGAGCAGGGTGTCGAGAAGCCCCACCCGGTGCTGCTTGTACGCTGCTGCGGCGCGCCGGCCCAGCACCCGATTGGCCTGATCGAGCTCCGCGCGCAGCACCTCGAGCCGGCGGACCAGCTCGGCAATTTGCCCCTCGAGCTCGCGAAGGCGGTCCTGGGCGCGGCTCGAGTCGGCGAGCACCTGGTCGAGCTCCTCCTGCCTCTGTCGAGTCTGCAGAAGAAGCGCCCGGTCCCGCGCGCTGATGCTCGTGGGCCGGCTCGTGCCGACCTGCGGTGGCAGCGGGGTGGCCTCCGGCGAGGGGGTGGGCTGCTCCGGTTCGGCAACCGGACATGGGACCTGGAACGACGCGCCGGCGAGGTGGCTCTCGACCTGCTGGCCGCGGCAGTTACGACCTGAGTGCCGACGCTCGTCTCGGGGCGGAGCCTTACCGTGAACCTCCCCTCGTCCATGACGGCGTAGGGGCCGAAGGACTGCTCGCCGACCGTCAGCGTGACCTCTCCCCCGGGCCAGAAGCCCGAGCCGCGCACGCTGATGTCGACCCCGCCGGGAGCGCCGGCGCACGCCCGATCCAGCGTGACCTTGGGGGCTCCTTCGTGCACGGCCGCCGCCGGGCGCGCAAGCGGAAGGGAGAGGATGGGGAGGGCCGCGAGCGCGGCGAGGGCCGCAGAAAGAAAGCGGCGCTCCATCGGGCGCTTCAGAGGAACGGCATGGGACGAAGGGGCACGGCGGCACTCCGAGAAGTTTCGAGGGACCGAAGGAGGGCGAGATCCGGCTAGGCGAGAAAGATAGCTACTTTATCCGTCTCGTCAGATATGGAGGGGTTCGGGCGGCCCGGCCAGGCTGCGACGGCCCCAGTCCCCCCGCGCGTGTTCATGGGGATGGTAGCGATCCGGGGGCCGCCATCGTTACGGCGCGGAGCGACTTCCAACGGGCACCAGGTACGATCGGCCCGTGTCCGAGGACCCGAAGCTCGAGTTGATCGCCGCGATCCATTCCCTGGTCGACCAGACGGCTAACGAGGGGGAGCAGGTCACCGCACGGCTGACCTCCACACTCGCTGCCGGTTCCTATCTCCACGCGCTCACCAACGCGCTCATCGCCGATGCGCGCGACCTGGGGCTGACCTGGGACCAGATCGGCGAAGCGCTCGGAACCTCGGGCGCCCTGGCGAGGGGTCGCTACGGCAGAATGGGTGACCTGGACGCGTAGCCCGGGCCACCCCCGGTCAGGACGCGCCGGCCGCGGGGATCAGACCCAACTGCTCGAGCACCCGCACGGGCACGACGTGACAGTACGGCTCGTGTCCGATGCGCTCGTAGTACGCCTGGTGGTAGTCCTCCGCCGGGTAGAAGGCGACGAGCGGCACGATCTGCGTGGCGATCGGGCGGCGGAAGCGGGGCCCGGCTCGCTCGCGTGACGCTCCCGCGGCCTCGTGCTGATCCGGCGAATGGGTGAAGATGACGCTCCGGTACTGGTCGCCACGGTCGGGACCCTGGCGGTTGACCTGGGTCGGGTCGTGCATCGCCCAGAAAACCTCCAGCAGCTGGTCGTAGGTCACACGTTCGGGATCGAAAGTCACCTGCGCCACCTCGGCGTGTCCCGTCCGGTGCGAGCAGACCTCTCGGTAGGTGGGATTCGCAACGACTCCCCCGCTGTAGCCCACCCGCACATCCGCCACCCCCGGCACACGCCGGAAGACGTACTCCACTCCCCAGAAGCATCCGGCGCCGAACGTCGCCGTCTCGTAGGTCATCTCGCCCTCCCTGACGTCGTGGTCTCCGCATCCATGGTTGCACGGACGCGGAGATGCTCCGAGGAGCGGGCGATGACCACGCCGCCGGAGCAGCCGGTCGCCGTTCCCTACGGGAGGCTGACCGGGACGGCGGTCGACTGATTGTTGGTCTCGTCGCTTTCCTTCACGCGGCACTGGTCCTCGGCGTTCGGCTCGCCGGTGCAGCTGTCGGCCGTGGCGGTCACGGTGAGCCGGACCCCGTGGAGGTTCGGGTGGAAGACGATCTTGCCGTCGAGGTTGACGGTGCCCGACTCCTCGATGCTGCCGGTGTGCGGAAACCACGGGCTCCGCTGGCCCTCGACCGTGAAGGGAACGACGATCTCGGCGTCCGGGTCGCCTGGCAGCCCGGTGAACTCGACCGAGACCTTCGACGGGCCGGCGCTCGCCCCTCCCTGATTGCGCACCACGACGCGCGCGGGCACCTCGACCGCTCCCTGCGCATTGACGGTGGGCTGGCCGATCGGCACGAACCCTGAGGCGACCAGGTCGGGGCGTTGGCCAAGTGGGCCGCACGCACCGACGAAGAGAATCCCGACGGCGGCTCCAACGAGCAGATACCTGCGCATGCCTCCCCCTTTTCCCGAAGCGCCCGTGCTGCCCCTCCGCCGGATGAAATCACCGGCGGGCCGCGGGTGTAAAGCCCGGCGATCCCCTGAAGCAGGTTGGGTGAATTTCCACGAGCTTCCGCCTCGTTTCGGCGGCGTCCGGCTAGCATCTCCTCATGGGAACGACCGCTGCCCAATCACGCCGCCGCGGCCACCACAACCGGCCAGTCGTCGACCTCGTCGACGGGTTCCTCGTGTCGATCGCGTCCGCCAAGCCCTCCCGTCACACGCTTGCGGCCTACCGGCGCGACGTCCTCGGAATCAGCCGCCGGATCGCCGTCGGGTTGGGAGTCGGTCTCGAGGATCTCGGGCTGCGCGACCTGACGAAGTCCGCGCTCCGCCGGGCGTTTGCCTCGTGGGCCTCCGACCACGCCAAGGCCTCCATTCTCCGGGCCTGGAGCGCCTGGAACGCCTTCTGGAGCTATCTCGTCTCCGAGGATCTGGCCGAGGGCAACCCGATGGACGGGATCGCGAAGCCGAAGCGTCCTCGGGCGCCGGTGAAGGTCATCCGGGGCGGCGATGCCATCCAGCGCCTGCTTGCCGCCGCAGCCGTGCCCGACCCCAGCGCACGAAGTCCGTGGCCGGAGCGCGACCTCGCGCTGACGGCCACTTTCGCGGTCACCGGCCTCCGCCTCGCCGAGGCGCTGGGGCTGTCGATCGGATCGTTCGACGGGCCGGCCGGCGAGCGCCGGATCACCGTGGTCGGGAAGGGCGACAAGGCGCGGGCGATTCCGATCTATCCCCAACTCGAGCAGCTCATCGATCGCTACCTCCGGTCGCGGGCCGAACGATTTCCCGACCACCGGCTCGACCACCCGGCGACCCCCCTCTTCGTCGACTCCCGCGGCCGCCCCCTCTCGCGCCGGCAGGTCCAGTACCGAATCGAGCGCCTGTACGTCCGGGCCGGGATCCGTGCCCACGTGCCGGCCGGAGCCCTCGTCCACGCCCTCCGCCACACCTTCGCCACCTCGGCCCTGCAGGGCGGAGCCAACGTCCTCGAGGTGCAGCAGCTGCTCGGGCACGAATCGCTCGACACCACGAAGCGGTATCTCGAGGCCACCGCCAACGAGCTGCGCGACGCGATCAAGGCGCATCCGGCACAGGTGACGCTGCGCAACCTGGTCGGCTGACCTGTGGCTGGCCCGGTCGCTTGAGGTACGGGATCATGGATTGGGTGCCACCGCCCCGCCTGACCCCATCGACCGGAGTGCGACTCGCCGCCGTGCTGGGCCTCGTGGCGGTGGCGGCATGCCTCCCGGGCTCACGCCGCGGAGGGCCGACGCCCTCCGTTGCTCAGCCCAGCCCACCACCGGTCTCGCCGGCGTCGCCGACGGCGCCTCCCCCCTCCCCGACCAGAGTCGGCATTTCCCGCTTTCCGGCGCTGCGGTTCCTCGATCCGCGCCAGGGCTGGGCGGGCGGGCAGGGGGCGATCCTTGCCACGGCGGACGGCGGCCGCACCTGGAGCCGGCAGTACACCGGCGGGGAGACGATCACCGCTCTCGACTTCGTGGACGCACAGCATGGGTGGGCGCTCGGACGGACCAGCCTCCTGCGGACCGCCGACGGCAAGACATGGAACGCCCTCACCCCGTCTCCCAGTCCGCTCCACTCGATCGATTTCGCCGATCCCAGCAGGGGGCTCGCCACGACCGAGGACGGGAGGCTCCTCGTCACGTCCGACGGCGGGGCAAGTTGGAAGTCGGTCGCGGGGCAGCCCTCGATCGATACGGTGTGCAACCCGGACGCGGCCGTCGGCTGGGCGGTGGGCGGGATCATCGTCATCCGCAGCGCCGACGCCGGCCGCTCCTGGTCGACCATCCTCAGCGGCTCGTTCGGCGCAAGCCGGCAGTGGACGTCCACCATCCACTGCCGGGGCCGGGACAACGCCTGGGTGCTCTTCGAGGACGGCGCGGCATCCAACCAGGAGTCCTACCTGGTGATGGTGACGCCGGACACGGGGAAGCACTGGCGCACCGTGCTCCAGGACCAGATCCGCTGCGAAGGGTGCCCCGGCCCGCAGGCCTCCCAGATCGATGCCTACCCGGGCCCCTTCGAAGCCCTCTCCGCCTCCTCGGCCGTCTTCGTCGGCTGGTGTCCCGCCTGCGCGCCGGCGCACGTCAACCTCGTCTCGACGACCGACGGGGGCGCCACGTGGCGGCGGCGGCCGGTCGTCGAGACGAACGGGGTTTTTCCCTACGCCGTCTCGGCGGTCGATTCGAATCAGATCTGGCTCCTCGTCGAACGGGCGGGCAATGGAGAGATCCTGGCCACGCAGGACGGAGGGGCGAGGTGGACGTCGGTCTACAAATCCCCCGCGCTGATCGGCGCTCCGTAACCGCGACGGCAGGGCCCCGGAACGGCCCCGTTCAAGCGGTCCAGCCCAGCAGCAGATCGCCGAGCAGGAGCACCAGGAACCATCCGGCGAGGGCGAGGCCGGGTGCGATCGGTGTCCAGAAGGGGCGGGTGCGCAGCAACCGCACGGCGACCACCAGCAGCGCCGCCCACAGCACGTAGAGGCCGATGACGCCGTAGAGCGGTGCGAGCAGGCCGCTGGCCGAGAACGGAAACAGCGCCAGCAGGACATGGATCACCAGACCGGTCCAGCCGACCGCCGACGCCGCCCGGCTCCGCTCCCCCGCCGAGCTCATCGAGGGCCTCCCCCGGCCGGCCGGACGGAGGCGCTTGGCCCGTGGGAATCGATCCGTTCGAGCAAGGGCCCCACAACGTTCAGCATCTCTCCCGGTCGCTTCTTTTGCCAGCCCTGATCACGGATCTCTCGAGCCTCGGTCGCATCTCGTGGATCAGAGTCGCATCTCGTGGTCGCATCTCGTGGATCAGATCGGCAAGCCAACCCGGGAGGGGGTGACGAATCCGGGTAGTCGCAGGGGGGGCAATCGGGCCGCCGGGGGGGTGCTGGCCCCACCTCCGAACAAGGAAGCCAGCCCCATTCCCCAGTAGTGGCCGGAGCCGCAGGATTGGCGTCGTGAGCGGGCAACCGCAAGGCTCGAGAGACGAACACATGGGGGGTGGAGGTCAGATGGTCATCATCAAGGTGGTGTGTCCCACTTGTGGCGAAATCGATCTCAAGCCCCAGGACATTCACCTTCAGGTGTCGGCGGGGCATGGACGCGACGTGTACAGGTTCCGCTGTCCGACCTGTCACGACGAGATCGAGAAGCCGGCAGACCTCCGTGTCGTCCACCTGCTGATCTCTGGCGGGGTGCAGCAGGAGGCGGTCAGGGAATCCCCCGCTGTGGGCCCCGAGTTCACTTGGGACGACGTGCTGGCCTTCCACCTGCTCCTCGAATCCGAGGATTGCCTGGTCTCGCTGGTCCAGGCCGTCGAGGCCTGACCCTCGCCGTCTGACGACGGCCGGCTTCTCCGGTACCGTTCCGCGTCCGAGTAGAATCGGGTAGGTACCCGAGCAGGGCCGTCGATCGTCGGGCTCGGACCGGCGGAGGCCACGCCCGCTTCATCCGGAGAAGGGAGGGACCATGCCGTTGTCACGCGAGACCCAGGACAGGGTGCGCGAGATCGAAGCAGTCCGCGAGGAGCAGGCTCAGTCCGCCCGGTTCACCGACCCCGACAACATGGTCGCCTGGCAGTGTCCGTCGTGTGGTTCGGTCTACGAGCAGGAGGGCCTGTGTCCGGTCGACCACTCGACCCTACGGCAAATCACGAAATGGACGGAGTCGGTTGAGTCGTCCGACGACAGCACCGTCGAAGAGGTCATGAGCGCCGCCGACGAGCTGTATCCCAAGTCCTAGCGGGTCGCTTCGCTCCCCGGTACAGGCCAGAGAGGCACGGGGCGGCCTCCGGCCGCGGTCCTCAATGTCGGCCCGCCTCGCCCCGCTCGGCGAGCCGAGCCTCCGGCGGCGTTGTTCTATGCCGGCAGGCCCTCGCTTCGCTCGATGCCTGCCGGGCCCGCCTCGCCTCGCTCGGCGAGCCGAGGCTTCGCCGGCAGTCCTCTATCCCGGCAGGGCCTCACTCCGTTCGGCGCCGGCCGGGCCAGCTTGGGGTGCGGCCAGTCGGTCTCGTCCCAAAACTTGACTCATTCGCACCAACTTCGGCACCTCGAGCTGGGCTGGACGGAGTACTTTAGGGCGTTGGGGGTATGCTCGCCTCGCAGGCCGCTCGAGCGTTTCCGACCGGATAACCCTCGTCGTTCGCCTGCCGGTTGAGTTCAGCCATGCAGGCCTGAATTTTCTTCTCGCGGGCGTCTTCAGCCCTGCCCTGGACCCTCGAGCATCCCGTACCCAGGACCATCACCGCTGCGAGGAGCCACGCCGCCGCTCTAACGACGCCATCCTCGCACGCAACCATCGCCGCAGCGACCAGCCGATCGCTTCCCGAGCGCTCAACCGCCCTTCACGGCGCTCAGGATCCCGTAGAACCACAGGTCGCGCCGGAGGGCCGTCCACAGTCCCCAGGCAGCCCGGACGTTGCCGTGCTGGACGTCGCTTCTGATCCCGAGGGCGTGCAGCAGCGCGGCAGCCGGATAGAGCCAGAAGGTGATGCGGCGGAGCCGGCGGCAGGACGGCCGGAAGTTCTCCATCCGATTCTCGGCCCGCACCCGCTCGAAGCCGAGATCGGCCGCCCAGCCGGCAAAGTCATCGAGCCGGCACAGGTGTGGGATCGCAAAGCCCCAGAGCCACGACTGTTGGAACTCCTTCTCTGCGGGGGTCAGGCGGCGCGGGGTCTGGAAACCGTCGACGACCACCAGCCGACCACCCGGCTTCAGGATGCGGTACGCCTCCTCGAGCCAAGCGCGTTTATCCGGCGCGTAGTTGGAGCTCTCGATCGCATACACCGCGTCGAAGGTGCCGGCAGCGAACGCCGTCTCCATCGCGTCCTGGAGCATGAACCGAACGCGGCCCCGAAGGCCCCGCAGGGCCGCATAGCGGCGGGCTCTCCTCGCCTGGGTCGGCGACAGCGTGATGCCAAGCACCCGCACCCGGTGGCGGGCGGCGAGCCAGAAGGCCGTCCCCCCGACGCCGCAGCCGGCGTCGAGGAGGAGCTCACCCGGCCTCGGCCGTATCCGCTCCTCCACCAGCCGGTTGGTGTTGATGACCGACTCCGCCTGGCTCTTCGTGTCGGCGTCCCAGTACCCGAAGTGCATCCCGAGATGGGACTTCCTCGTCCAGACGAGGCGATAGTCGAACCAGGTCTGCTCGTAATAGGCGACGATGGCGGCACGGAGGTTTGGAGGAGTTCTCACGGCGGTGGGCATTCTAGGGACGTTGGGAAAGGGGACGGGATGACGAAGCTGTGCGTGTGCGGCCTGGGGTTGATGGGGGCCGAGATTGCCGGCCGGCTGCACGACGCGGGCCACGAAGTCACGGTGTGGAACCGGACCCCGGAGAAGGCCGTGAACCTGATGCGCCGCGGGTTGATCCGCTCGTCCTCGCCCGCCGAGGCCGCCGCCGGGGCCGCTGGTGCGATCACGATGTTGGCCGACCCCACCGCGCTCGACGAGGTCGTCACGGGACCGTCCGGCCTCGCCGAAGCCCTCGAACCCGGTTCGACGCTGATCGAGATGTCGACGGTGGGTCCCGGAGCGATCCGCAGACTCGCCGGCCGACTGCCCCCCGGGGTCGACCTCATCGACGCTCCTGTCCTGGGCTCCGTCGCCCAGGTCCGCGACCGAGCCCTCAAGATCTTCGTCGGCGGCGACACCGAGGCTTTCGAGCGCTGGCAGCCACTCCTCACCGAGCTCGGAACCCCCCGCCACCTGGGTCCCCTCGGGTCGGGGGCCGCCATGAAGCTGGTGACGAACCTCGTCCTCGGCGCCCTGATGACGACGCTGGGCGAAGCCCTGACCCTGGCCGACGGCCTCGAGCTCCGGCAAGCCGATGTGCTCGACGTGCTTCAGGAGTCGCCGATCGGCGCGACCACTCGCGGCAAGCGCGAGCGGATCGAGTCGGGTCGATACCCCCCGAACTTCCGCCTTGCGCTGGCGCGCAAGGACCTTGATCTCATCGCCGGCGCGGCCGCCGAGCGCGGGATCCCATTGAAGGTCTCCCTGGCGGCGAGGACATGGTTCGAGGACGCGGAGGAAGCCGGGCTGGGCGAGCTCGACTACTCGGCGGTCATTCCGCACCTGCGGGGCCGCAAGCTGGAGTGATCAGCCGGCCGGCGAACGGCCGCTTCGTCGTCCGATCCGCCCCTGGCGTAAACCCGTGGTGGTCGGCGTCAGGCGGAACCGCCCGCCACCTCGGATCCCGGCGCCCCCCGCATCCGGAGGGAGGGCCGGCCCCCCCGGGGTGGGATGGGCGGCAGCAGGCTGCGCTTTGGCCCTGGGCCCCGTCCGCGGCGTCGCCGGGGACTTCGCCTTGGCCTTGGCTCTGCCCGCGGGCTTCGGCTTCGCCTTGGCCTTGGCTGTGCCCGCGGGCTTCGGCTTCGGCTTGGCCTTGGCTGTGCCCGCGGGCTTCGGCTTCGGCTTCGGCTTGGCCTTGGCGGCGGGCTTCGCCCTGGCAGCCGGCTTGGCCTTCGGCTTTGCCTTCGCAGCCGCGGATTTGGCCGAGGCGGATTTCGCCTTCGACGCCGCCGTCTTCTTGCGAGCGGACGCCTTCGGCTTCGACCCCGAGGGTCGGGCAACGCGCATTCGCAGGTCTCTCCCGACCTGCTGGACCACGACGATCCCGGGCTCCTCTTCCTCCGCCGGAGCGCCCGCCGCCGCGGGCTCGGAGATCTCCGGAGTGCTCGGCGCGGCGGGCTCCGGCGCGGCCGGCTCCTCGGACAACTCGAGCTCGAGCGCGTCGAATGTGAGCTGCGGAGCTGCTGCCCTCTCAGGCTCGGGGACGATCTCCGGCTCGGGCCCGGCGCCCTCGCCCGTGCCCTCGGTTGGCGTGCGGGGGCGGGGCGTCTCCCTCATCTCCTCCTGCGTGCTCGGGCCGGGGCCGGCCGGGGCCATCTCCTCGTCGAGGGGGAGCAGCTGGGTGGGCTCGTCGACGCTGGCCTGCGCGCCCCGCGGGGGAGCCAGCTTGTCGTTGATCCCTGCCTCGGCGCGGGTTCCCTCCCGCAAGACGTCCTCCCGGAGCAGCTCCCGCAGCTCCATCATCTCCTCGTCCACGGACCGCGCCCGCACCTGCTCTTCCTCCTCCCACGGCAGCCGGACGTCGAAATCGATGGGCGCGGGCTCACGCGTGTCGGGCTCCTCGGTCCCGGTGCCGGCCGCCAGAGACGGCGGAACGGGCTCGGACGGAGGCTCGCCGGGCCCCTCGGGCGGCGGCTCCGGTGGGGCGGGCGGGGGTCGCCTGGCCGGGCGGCGGCGCGCGGCCGGACTGGGGCGCAGCACCTTCACGCCATCGCTTCCCGGTGAGGCTCCCGCCTCGGCCTGGCTCTGGGTCTGGGCAGGTTCGTCCGACGGCGCGATCACGGGCCGGCGCGGCTTCCTCGTCGCGGCGCCGCCGGTGGCACGGGTCTTCGTCGGCGGAGCCGCACCCGTCCGGGTCTTGGCCGGCGTCGCGGTGCCTGCGTTCGAGGCCGGAACGGTCCGGACACGTGGGGCCTCTCCCGGCGAGGCCCTCCGTGCTCGACGGATGCGGCCCCGCTCGCGCACTCCTGCGACGACGAACAGGAGGGCCGAGAGCGCGCTCGAACCGATCGAGATGGGGACGAGCTGGCGCACGCCGCCCAGCCAGCTGACCCCAAGGGTGATCGCGGCGACGACCACCAGGAGGATCGACCAGAACATCACCAGCATTGTCTCCTTTGGGAAGGAAGAGCCAAGAGCGACAGTACACGCTCGGACTTCCGAGCCTAGCGCACTCATCCTTCGGCATCCTTCTCCACCTGCCATGCTGGAGAGAGATCGCCCGGAACCGCCGGCCGGAGAGGAGGGTGGATGCGCCGCATCGGCATTGCCCTTGGCGGGCGGCTGGCCCACCTCCCGTCGCTCGCCCGGGCCGCCGAACAGCGAGGGGTCGACAGCGTCTGGGCGAGCGAGACGACTTCGAGCGCGTTTGTGCAGGCGGCACTCCTGGCCGCAGCCACCCGCCGAGTGCGCGTGGGCACGGGAATCGCCCTCGCCTTTCCACGAAGTCCCACGATCACTGCCCAAAGCGCTGCCGACCTCGACGAGCTTTCCGAGGGGCGCTTCGTGCTCGGGCTCGGCCCCCAGGTGAAGGCCGTGTCGGAGCTGCGCTTCTCCGTCCCGTTCGAGCATCCGGCCCCGAAGATGCGGGAGTACGTGCAGGCGGTGCGGGCCGTGCTCGGTGGGTACTTCGGTGAGGCACCCGATCACCGGGGGGAGCACTACCGGATCACGCTCGCCCCGTGGCCACGGCCGGCCGGCCTCCCCCGCCGCCACATTCCGATCTTTCTCGCTGCGGTCAACGAGGGCATGGCCCGGGTTGCGGGCGCCGTCGCCGACGGGATGATCGGCCATCCGATGAGCACGCCGAGGTACGTGGAGGAGGTCGTCCTCCCGAATCTGTCCAGAGGGATGCGCCGCGCCGGGCGGACGCCGGGCCACGTGGAGCTGGCTCAGATGGTGATGGTGAGCGTCGCCCCCGACCCCGCCCTCGCACGGCTCGAGGCCAAACAACAGATCGGCTTCTACGCCACGACACGCACCTATCGCCCGGTTCTCGCCCTCCACGGGTTTGAAGAGGCCATCCCGCGCCTTCGGGCCGCGTTCGCGTCCGGAGACATGAACACGGTCGCCGAGGAGGTCAGCGACGAGATGCTGGAGACCTTCGCAGCGATGGGAAGCCATGAGGAGATTCGCCGGCGGCTCCTCACCTACGCCGAGTTGGCGGACGAGGTGATCATCACGGTTCCCTGGTACGCGATCGACGCCAATCGCCTGGAGGAACGCTACGCTGCCCTCCTGGACCTGTTGGACGGGTCGATGCCTTACGGTGGAGGGTCGCGCTCGGGGCACGGCGGTTGAACGAGAGAAGCTCGTGCTGGGTGGTCGAGGCGGCCTCTGTCGAGGGGGCCTTCGAGCGGCGGGCACCGTTCCGGGAAGAGCATCTGCAGCGCGTGCGGAAGCTGGGGGCCGAGGGAGCGCTGATCCTCGCCGGGGCCTTCAACGACATGAGCGCGTCGCTGCTCGTGTTCCTCGTCGAGAGCGAGGACGCGGTCGAGGCCATCGTCGAGACCGACGTGTACTGGAAGAAGGGAATCTGGACCGAGTACACGGTCCGCAAGCTGAACCGCGTTCCTCTCTGAGGCCGGCCTTCGTTACTGGAGGTCGGCCAGCCCCCGCTTCGCCTCCTCTGCCCAGCGAAGGGCTTCCGCCGCCCGCTCCGCAGCCCGCTCCGCCACGCGGTGCGCCCGCTCGGCGGTGCGGTCGGCCTCCTTCGCCACGTCCTCGAGACGACCGGCCTCACGCTCGAGCTCGGCGGCCTTCGCAGCGAGCTCGATCCCGCGACGTTTCGCCTTCTGCCGGCGCTCGGCATCGGCGTCCGGTGCGGGCTTCCCGGCTCCCTCGGCCAGCTCCGGAAGCGTCCACACATCCGACGGTTCCAGCTCCCGCTCGAGACGCCCCTGCTTCAGCCGCTCGACCACCGCCCGTTCCGCACTCGCCGCGAGCAGCGTCTGGGTGATCCGTTCGCGGACCGACGCGGAGTCGCCGTGGCCCGAGTCGTCGAGAATCGCTGCCGTCTGCTCGAGCAGTTCTGCCACAGCCTCCTGGCGTGCCCGGCTCGCCTCGCGGAACTCCCCCGCGCTCCGGGTATGCCGCAACCGGTCGCCCTGACGCAGCAGCTCCTCGATGCCCTTGCCGTGCCGGCGCACCACCTGGTTGACTGCCCACGCCGCGACGCTCGGCTTTCGTAGCTTGGCCACGCGCGCGGCGGCCTCTGGATCGCCCCCGTCCCGCAGACGGCGTACGAGCGCGTCGCGGGTCGAGACGAACTGCTCGAGCGGGGCGGCGTACAGCTCGTCGAGGGCGTCCTCGCCGGGGACGGCGCCGCCTTCGGGTTCGTCCCGCATCCTGCCCACAGCTTATGGGCTCCTGAGGGCTGGGGCCCGAGGCATGCGGTCAGGGACGGGCGGCCGTCTGCGTTCCCGTCCTCGGCCTGCGTCTCCCGAGATCCCGGAGGCCCCACGCGGTCACCGATCTCATCGCCTCGGCGACGATGCGCCGCGACATCTTCGACTGTCCCCGCTCTCGCTCGCGAAACAGGATCGGGACCTCACGGATGGAGAACCCCCGGCGCCACGCCCGGTAGGTGAGGTCGATCTGGAAGGCGTACCCCTCCGACGCAACCCCATCGAGGTCGATCGACTCGAGCACGCCGCGGCGGTAGCAGCGAAAGCCGCTCGTCGAGTCGCGCACGGGGAACCCCAGCAGCATCCGGGCGTAGAGATTGCCAGCGCGCGAGAGCACCAGTCGCGGCCTCGACCAACCCTCCACCGCCCCGCCCGGGACGTATCGGGACCCGATGGCAATGTCGCAGTCTCCGGCGGCCTCGAGCAGCGTGAGGACGGCGGCCGGGTCGTGGGAGAAGTCGGCGTCCATCTCGACCAGGTGCGTGAATCCACGATCAAGCCCCCAGCGGAAGCCGGCCACGTATGCCCGACCCAGGCCTTGCTTCGACGCCCGCTCGTGCAGGTGCACCCGCTCCCCGGCACGCCGGCGAACCAGCTCGCCGGTCCCATCCGGTGAACCGTCGTCGACCACCAGGACGTTCAGGTTCGCGTCGAGCGCAAGCAGCCGGTCGAGGAGGGGGTCGATGTTGGCGGCCTCGTTGTAGGTGGGGACGACCACGAGCGGCTCCACCTCACACGCCGACGGCCCGGGGGGCCGGAGCGCGGCGCGCCAACGGCGGGAGAAGCGCCGCTGCGAGGGCGCCGCCGGCGACCAGCACCACGGCCGCCAGCGGCAGCCAGTCCCCCATCCGGGCGTAGGGCGTGGCAGAAGTGGCGAAGCGAACCGTTGGGGTGAGGAGCGCCGGCCGGAACATGCCCGACCGGGCGATCACCCGGCCCGATGGATCGATCGCGGCTGAGATGCCCGTCAGCGCGCCGTGGACCACCCATATCCCGTGCTCGGCCGCCCGGAGCTGGCTGAACGCGAGGTGCTGCCGGGGCATCGCCGTCCGGCCGAACGAGGCGTTGTTGGTGGAGACCACGAGCAGGCGTGCGCCGCGGCGAACGAAGCCGCGGACCAGGTCGGCATCGGTGTTCTCGTAGCAGATCACCGAGGCAAAGCTGCCCTGTGAGATCGAGAACACCCGGTGCGTTCGCCCGGGGACGCCGTCCGAGGGGACCAGCGCGATCTCCTTGACGAGCGGGGAGAGGAGCCGGCGCAGCGGGACGTACTCACCGAAGGGGACGAGGTGCATCTTCACGTACTTGCCGGCAGGCGAGCCGTCCGCCCGAAAGAAGAGCGAGGTGTTCTCGAAGCGACCATCCGGGAGACCGATGGTTGCCCCGACGATGAATGGCGCCCCCACGCTCCGGATCGCCTCCCGAAGAGGCCCCCCGATCCGGTCGTCCGAGAGGGGGCTCTCCACCGATCCCTCCGGCCACATCACGAGATCGGGACGCGGTGGGCCGATCGATGCGGTGACGGCGAGGTGATTGCGGAGCACGATCACATCGTCGGCTTCCGTCCGGAATCCTGGAGGCTCCTCCGGCGCGTTGCCCTGCACGATCGCGACCCGGGCCGGGTTCCCTCCCGCCGCCCGCGAAGGCAGCGCCGCCGGAACCGCGAGCACCGCCGCGGCGACGACGAGGAGGGACACCGCCGGGACCCATCGGCGCCGGCCGGCGCCGGAGGCGGCCACCACTCGGGCGACGAACTCGGCGGCGAGGGCGTTCGCGACCCCCACCACGAGGCTCACCCCCCACACACCTGCGAGCGGGGCCAGGCGCAGGAGGTGCTGGCTCTCGTGCTGCGAATACCCGAGGCCCCCCCACGGGAACCCCCCGTAGGGGACCTCCGACCGCAGGTACTCGGCTGCGAGGAAGGCCACGGGGAAGACCGCGCCCCACCAGACACCGGGCAGCAGCGATCGCAGCGGAAGGGCGACCAGCATCGTCGGCACGACCAGCACGCTCTCCAGCACGACCAGGCCTATGTATGCCGGCCAGCCGAACTGCTGCATCCAGGTGATGAGCAGCCCGAAGAAGGCCAGCGAGAACCCCGCGGACCCCGCGGCCACTGCCGTGGGCCGGCCGGTGCGCACGACGAGCGCGAGGGGAACGAGGGCGAGGAAAGCGACCCAGCCGGCGTCAACGGGGGGAAATGCAAGCGACGCCACGATGCCCGATCCGAGGCCGGCGGCGAACGCCGCCCCGGGGGACGGGGCCGTGACGAGCTGCTTCGTCAGACGCAATCCCGGCAGAGCTGTCGCTGGCGATCGGCTAGTTGACTGTTGTGCTTGACCAGATGGCAGCTGGTGCACACGAATTCGTTTGCCTGCTTCGGGACGGCGCGCACGGCGAGGGACTCGACCCGTTCCTCGGGGGTCAACTCGAAGATCGAGTCCTCGTCGTCCTCGGCCTCGACCGGCTCGCTGCGCTTCGAGAGGATTTGCTCGAGGCTTGCCTCGAGCTGTTCCGGCTCGGGCAGATCCTCCTCCTCGTCGTCGGCGGCCGCGGGCTCCTCGATCTCGTCTTCCTCAGGCTCTTCGGAGGTCTGATTCATCATCCTCTGATGGGTGGGCGGGGCGATGGATAGGCGATTATCCCCCTTCACCCCGCCGATGCAATCAGAAGAGCATCTGCGGCAAGTCGCTGCCTCGCTGCCACTCAAGCCCGTTGCGGGAAGCTTCGAATCCCGCCTCGGCGCTCCAGGCGCGCCGTCCGCCCACCCAGGTCTCGAGCACCTCGAGTGCGGCAACGTCGTCTGGCTCGATGCCGGAGGGATCGTCGGACAGGACGCAGAAGTCGGCCCGCTTTCCCGCCTCGAGGCTCCCGCGGTCGGCCTCCTCCCTCCCCGCAAGCGCACCTCCCATCGTGAACATGCGAAGGGCCTGGTCGATGCTCGTCCGGAATTCCTCGACGTGATGGGCCGCCGCCGCAGCGACCCCGGCCAGCGGGTCGAGCGGCGTGACCGGGGAGTCGGAGCCCCCCGCGAGGGTGATGCCGGCGTCGAGCATCGTGCGGAGGGGGTTCATGCTCGCGGCGCGCGATCCCAGGCGACTCTCGTACATCCCCCCCGGGCCGCCCCAGGCCCGGTCGAATGCGGGCTGGACGCTGGCGACGATCCCGAGGCGGGCCACCCGGGGGATCTGCTCCGGCGAGATGCCGGTCGCGTGCTCGATCCGATGCCGGAGCGCCCGCATCGCCGCTTCCCCGCCGGACCCGAGCTCAGCTGCCGCCCCCTCGAGGCATCGGATCGCCTGCTCGACGGCCGCATCGCCGATGGCGTGCACGCCGGCCTGGAGACGTGCCTCGGTCGCGTCCACGAAGAAGCGGGTGATCTTCTCGTCCTCGTGATAGAGGATCCCGGTTCCGGAGCCGTCCTCGTAGGGCTCCCCGAGGGCGGCGGTACTCGAGCCAAGGCTTCCGTCGAGCAGGAGGTCTCCGCCCACGCAGTCCAGCCCGGCCTCCCGGGCGCGCGCCACCTCAAGGGTGGCCAAGTACACACGGACCGCGATCGGCAGCGGCTCCCCCGAGGAGCGGAGCACCTCCATGTCGCGGCCCCCCGGGACGGAGCCCGCCATCTCGTGAACCGCCGTGATCCCATGCTCGAGCGCCGCCCGGCAGGCGGTGAGCTGAGCAAGGCGGAGCTGGTGGTCGGCGAGCGCGCCGAGCACACCTCGCCGTGCCTCCTCGTTCGCCCGGCCGACGAGGATCCCGTTCGGTTTGCCCCGTGCGTCGAGCTCGACCCCGGGCAGGGTCGGATCGAGGTCGAGGCGGGCCATGCCGGCCCCCGTCAGCGAACAGCAGTGTCCGTCGATTCGTGACAGCCACACCGCACGGAATTGGGCGATGGTGTCGAGGTCGCGCCGGTCGGGCATCCGTCGCTCGAGGGTCTGTGCGGGATCGAAGTTTCCGGCGAGGATCCACTCCGTCCGCGAGTCCTTCATGAACTCCTTGATCGCGCCGAGCGCGTCGGGAATCGAGCGGCAGGAACGCAGGTCGACCCCCGCCGACAGAAGCCCGGTGTGGGTGAGATGAACATGGGCGTCGACAAAGCCAGGAATCACCACGCCGTCGACCTGCGCGACCGACTGGGCACCAGGAGGATCGCCCGACCCAACCGCGGCGATGCGCTCCCCCTCGAGGAGCAGCCACTCCCCCGTCGTTCCCGCCCCATCGAGGGTCAGGACGCGGCGGGCGCGCACCAGCACGCGCTCAGCCACGCGCGCCACCGTTCGAGCAGGATCCGCCGGATACCCACCCTAGAATGGGCCGGTGGAGATCCTCGACGCGGATGGCCGCCGGCTCGAGGAGGTCACAGCCCGCCTGACGCCGGAGGAGATCACCGAGCTGTTGCTGGCGGCGTCGCGCCTCGACGACGGCTCCGAACATCACGCCATCCTACGGGACGGCGAGGGAACAACCCTCGCGCTCTACGAGGCGACCGACGAGGCGCCCCCGCTCGCCCGACACGTCGACTGGTGGCTCGGACCGATCGTGCTGCTGCTGGCCATTCTCCTGATCGCGGGAGCCTTCACGGTGGCTCGTGGGGTGCTGCGCCTGCTGTTCTGATTCCCCAAGCGTTTGCTCCCGCGCGCGAGCCGGGGGATGCTGGGTCGGCGATGGCACGACGGAGCGGGGTGGGGGGCCGCGAGGAGCTGAAGGCCAACGTCCGCGCCGCCGCGCTCGTCGTTCGCTCGGCCCCCCTGCTTGTCGTGGCCTTCCTCGCCGCCAGCTCGTTCCAGGGGGTCGCACCCGCGCTCGTGGTCGCGGGAACCGGCCGGTTCCTTGCCCGCCTCCCGGCCGCCATCCGGGCCGGGTCCGACGGCGCCGCTGGTGCCGACGTCCGCGGGGCGCTCCTGCTGATCGCGGGGGCCGTGCTCCTCGCACAGGTGCTGCTCCCGATCCAGGGGACGCTGCTCTTCGCCGTGCAGCGCCGGTTCGAGGCGTATCTCGCCCGCCGCCTCATGGCCGCCACGCTCTCGCTACCGGGCATCGCCTACTTCGAGGACGCGGGCTTCCGCGACGACCTCGAGGTCTCCTCGTGGATCAGCTGGGGACCGGTGCACAGCCTGCAGTTCTACGCCTCGGCCTACCAACGCCTGGCACAGATCGCCGCAATGGCCGTGATCGCCGCAACCTACGCCGGATGGGTGCCGGTGCTGCTGCTCGTCGCCTCCCTGCCCGGAGGGGTTGCGACGTGGCGGTTCCAGTCGACCATCGGGCTCGCACGGTGGCGCCGCTCTTCGGACGCACGCCGTGCCGGGTACTACCGGGACCTGGCCGTGCTTCCCGAGCCGGGCAAGGAGGTTCGGATCTTCGGCCTGGGTTCGTGGGCGATCGCGCGGCAGGCGCGCCACTGGCTCGAGAGCGTCCGTGAGCTGTTCACGCTGCGTCGGCGCAGCCTCGTCGTGGCGCTCGCGCTGCATGCCATCGCGATCGCCGCGCTGGCGTTCGTCTACCTGGTCATGCTGCAAGCGACGGTGACCGGGAGGGTCGATGTCGGGCGATTCACGGCGGCGTCGATGGCGGCGGTCGGCCTGCTCGGCGGCGTGGTGGGGTTCTTCCGCCAGGCCTCGCGTGCGCGCCGGTCGAGCTTCTACCTCCCGGCGGCCACGCGCGTGCTCGACCTTCCGCGATCCGATCCCCGCCTCGACGCTCGTGGCACCCGATCGGCTCGGAGCCTCCGGCGATCCGGGCTCACATTCGAGGGCGTCACGTTTGCCTACCCGGGGACCGACCGTCCCGTGCTCGACAGGCTCGATCTGTGGATCCCCGCCGGAAGCTCGGTGGCGCTGGTGGGAGAGAACGGCGCCGGCAAGACCACCTTGATCAAGCTCCTGTGCCGCTTCTACGACCCCGACGACGGGCGGATCCTCCTCGACGGGGTGGACGTCCGAGAGTACGACCTTGCGTCGCTGCGCAGCCGCCTCGCGGTGATCTTCCAGGACTTCGTTCGGTACAAGCTGCCGGCGCGCGACAACATCGGCTTCGGGGCGTTCGAGCGCCGCGAGGACACGGCGACGCTGCGAGAGGCGGCCTCGCGCGTGGCGATCCTCGATCGCATCGAATCCCTGCCCCAGGGATGGGAGACCCCGCTCGCCCGGGAGTTCGGCGGCGCCGACCTGTCCGGCGGCGAATGGCAGCGGGTGGCCTTGGCCCGGGCGATCATGGCGCAGATGGGGCGCGAAGCCGATCTGCTGATTCTCGACGAGCCCACAGCCAGCCTGGACGTGCGGCTCGAGCATGAGCTCTACGGCCACTTTGCCGAGCTCACCGCCGGCCGGACGACCCTGCTCGTCTCACATCGGTTCTCGACCGTCCGCATGGCGGAACGCATCGTCTTCCTCCAAAGCGGGCGCGTCGAGGAGGACGGCAGCCACGAGGAGCTCGTCACCGCCGGAGGCCGGTATGCGCAGCTGTACGAGATGCAGGCGGCGCACTACCGGGCGAGGGGACGGCTCGAGTGAGGCGGCGCCTCGCGCCGCTCGTGCGCATCTACAAGGTGATCCTCGGCGTGGCGTGGGAGGAGGCGCGCGGCCAGACCGCCGCGCTGCTTGCCATCGCCGCCGTCTCCGGCCTGGCCGGGGCGGCGACGGGACTGATGACGAGGATGGTGGTGGACCGGGCGGTCGCCGGGCGCGCCGCCAGCGCCATCGCCGCCGGAGTGCTCTTCCTCGTCCTGACCGCGATCTCGAAGCTGATCGAGGACCTCGGATCGGTGCTCCTCGAGTCGGACCTCGGCGAGCGCATCAGCCAGGGGGTCGAGCAGCGGCTGATGCGCGTGGCGGCGTCGGCAGCGGGGCTCGAGCATCTCGAGCGGGCCGAGTTCGCCGACCGCGTCAAGCTCGTCCGGGACCGCAGCTTCCTCCCCTACTTCGCGTTCACCAACCTCAACTCGCTCGCCGGGCAGGTTTTCGGGCTGATCGCCGCGGTGGTGCTGCTCGGGTTCGTGCACCCGCTGCTCGCGGTGCTCCCTTTCGCGGTCCTCCCCGGGTCGGCGCTCGCCTTCCGGACGATGCGCGCTCACTACTCTCACTGGGACAACGCCGCCATCGAGGACCGCCTCGCTCGCCACTACTTGCAGCTCGCCACCGAGCCCGCGGCAGCAAAGGAGGTCCGGCTCTTCGGGCTGGGGCCCCACCTCCTTCGCCGCCACCGGGAGGTGACCGACGCCTACATCCGCACGCTCTTTCGAGACCAGCTCCGCCGGGTGCGCGTCGGCGTACTCAGCGGGGCGATCCAGGGCGCCGCCCTCGCCGGGTCGATCGGCTTCCTCGGCTGGCTGGCCCTGCGGGGGCGGGCCACCTTGGGGGAGGTCGCCCTCGGGGTGATGCTCACGAGGATGGCGGTGGAGCAGCTCGAATCGGCGGCGTCGTCGGCGTCGTGGCTTGCCGAGCTGGCCTTCGCCGGTGAGCGCTACCTCTGGCTGCTCGAGTATCGGCCGGCAGTCGAGGCCCCGCCTCCCGATCGGGCACGTCCGGCTCCCCCCGCGCTCGGCCACGGGATCACCCTGGAGGAGGTGACCTTCACCTATCCGGGAACCGACGCGCGCGTGCTCGACCGCGTCTCGCTGCACCTCCCCCCCGGGTCCACGGTCGCGCTCGTCGGGGAGAACGGAGCCGGGAAGTCGAGCCTGGTCAAGCTGCTTTGCCGCTTCTACGACCCCACCGACGGGCGCATCCTCGTCGACGGCACCGACCTCCGCGACATCGATCTCCAGGGCTGGCGAGATCGTACGTCCGTGGCCTTCCAGGACTTCGTTCGCTTCCAGCTCGTCGCCCGGGAGGCGGTGGGCGTCGGCGATCTTCCGGCCATCGAGGACCTCGAACGCGTCGGCGCCAGCTCCCGCCATGCGGGGGCCGACCGCGTGATCGAGCGGCTTCCCCAGGGTTTCGACACGCAGCTCGGACGCTGGTTCGAGGGCGGGATCGATCTCTCCGAAGGCGAATGGCAGCGGGTCGCGCTGGCCCGCGGGAGCATGCGGGCCGATCCGCTGCTGATCGTCCTCGACGAGCCGACCGCGAGCCTCGACGCCCGCGCCGAGCACGAGGTGTTCCAGCGCTTCGCGGGCATGGCTCACCCGGCCGGCCAGGCGGCTCCCATCACGGTCCTCGTCTCCCACCGCTTCTCGACCGTACGGACGGCGGACCTGATCGTGGTGCTGCACGAGGGGCGGATCGAGGAGGTCGGATCTCACGAAGCCCTGCTGCGGCGCGAGGGTCGCTACGCGGAGCTGTTCCGACTCCAGGCGTCGCGGTACGAGGACTAGCCTGCCTAGCGGGTCGCTTCGCTCCCCGGCACAGGCTGGAAAGGCAAGGGGCGGCCTCCGGCCGCGGTCCTCAATGTCGGCCCGCCTCGCCACGCTCGCCGAGCCGAGGCTGCGCCGGCAGTCCTCTATGCCGGCAGGGCCTCACTATGTTCGGCGCCTGCCGGGCCCAGCTTGAGGTGCGGCCCGCTCGGTCTCGTCCCAAAACTTGACTCATTCGCACCAACCTCGGCACCTCGAGCTGGGCTAGTGGGGCGTTCTCGAAATGGCGCGCGCTTCGTCGAGTGCGACTCTGCCGCGTCGGACCTTGGCGATGATCTCGTCGGCGGTCTTGTGCCAGACGAACGGCTTGGGGTCGTTGTTGTGGTGGGCGATGTAGTCCTCGATCGCGGCGACCAGCTCAGCGACGCTGCCGAAGCTGCCCCGCTTGAGCCGGCGGGCGGACAGTT